>JALHQU010000063.1 GCA_022841795.1 Fimbriiglobus sp. | reverse complement strand
GCCGACGGTGCTGAACTGCTGGTTGGACGCCGAGCCGATGGCGGTGATGGCGGCGATGCACACCACGATGATGAGCGCCAGCATGACCGCGTACTCGACCGCCGTCGGCCCGTCTTCCCGCTTCAGGAACTCGACCACGTTCTTCGTCAGACCGCGCATGGTGCTTCTCCAGGTAGGATGATGAAGGTTCAATCTCTCCGGCCGGCGGCGTTCCCCGCGCCCCCGGCCGGCTCTCGACCCGCGACCGATCCGGTCACGAGCCGCCCAGCCCGCTCTTCAGCACGCTGTTCGAGTACACTTCGTTCGTGTTCGAGCCGATGGTCACGATGGCCACGATGCACACCACGATGATGAGCGCCAGCATGACCGCGTACTCGACCGCCGTCGGCCCGTCTTCCCGCTTCAGGAACCCCACGGCGTTCCGGACTACCGTCCTGAACATGACTGCGTCTCCGGTGTATTCGGTGTCACCGCGAGACCGCGGCCCTACCCGCCGATACGTCCAGGCTGGTCGCATCAACACGGGCGGCCGGGCGGTCCCTGGCGGAACACCCACGAGCGAACCATAGATCGCCCCCGTGGGGTGTCAAACCGGCTTGGAATTTCGGATCGGACGGACGGGGGATTCCGACGACTTGTAAACGGCGGAGTTGCGACCGGCCCTGATTCTCAACCGGGGTTATCGGGTTCATCTGCCGGGTGAGACGGCGGGGCGGCGGGCGGCGGGGTGCCGCGGCCGGCGCGGATGTGGTCCGCCCGGCCGTGGGCGTACTCTTCGGCCGTGAGCGTATCCAGTTCGATACCGCCCGTGGTGCGGGCGAAAAGTTGCGTCAGGAACGGAACGCACCACCCGCACCCGGTGCCCGCCCCGCCGCACTGCGACAACTGGCTGGCCACCCGCGGCTGCTCCCGCCGCACGAAGTTGAGCAGCTTCCGCCGGCTCACCCGGAAGCACAGGCACACGGGGTCGTCCAAATTCATGTTCCCGTCCCGCGAATTGACTTTCGTGGCACCGGCGGCCCGCCGGTGTAAAGAACCGCTGGTGCCACGGAAGACTCTAGGATTATCCCCGGTCCGGGCCGTACCAGCAACAGGAGGGCAGCGGTGAGCCGCCACGTCGTGCTTTGCGGCCTCGGCCGCGTCGGGTGGCGGGTGCTCGACTCCCTGCGCTCCGGTGGGCGGCCGGTCACCGTCATCGACCTGCACGCGAACGAGGCCGACCCGAACCTGGCCGGCGTCACGTTGGTCCGCGGCGACTGTCGAAAGGCGGAGGTGCTCGAACGGGCCGGCGTGCCGACCGCCGCCGGTGTGGTCATCGTCACCAGCGACGACCTGGTGAACGTGTCCACCGCCCTGCTCGCCCGCAAGCTGAACCCGGACGCGCGGGTGGTGGTCCGGATGTTCAACCAGAACCTGATCTCGCGGCTCGGGGCGGCGGTGCGGAACACCGTCGCCCTGTCCGTGTCCGCCCTCACCGCCCCGCTCGTCGCGCTCATCGCCGTTACAGGTGAATCTTTGGCCGGGTTCCCGGTGGGCGACCGGCCGCAGCAGATCGCCCGCGTTCAAATACCCGACGGGTCCGCGCTGGTCGGCGACCGGGTGGCGGACGTGGCGGCCCGGCACCACCTGCTCGTCCTCGGCCACACCCGCGGGCCGGATCAGACACACCTGCTGCATGACGTGACCGGCGACACGGCCCTCGTCGTCGGCGACGCGCTGGTGGTGTGCGGATCGCCCGCCGCTCTGGAGCCGTTGCTGTCGGACGGAGCGGCCGGGTCGGGCGTCACCTGGGCGAACGGGCTGCGGCGAACGATCCGCACCGCCCGCCGGGCGTTGGCGGAAGTGGACACCCTGGTCAAGCTCGCGTCCGTCACCCTATTCGTCACCCTGTTCGTCAGCGTTCTCGTGTTCCGCTTCGGCGTGGGCCAGAGTTGGGCGGACGGCCTGTACCAGACGGTGAGCGTGGCGGCGACCGGCAGCGACCTCCGCGGCGAGAACCAGGACGGGTGGGTGAAGGTGTTCCTGAGCGTACTCAAGCTGGTCGGCGCCGCCCTGCTCGCCGCGTTCACCGCCATCTTCACCAACTACCTGCTGAAGGCTCGCCTCCGCGGGGCGTTCGAGGAGCGGCGGATCCCGGACGGCGGGCACGTGGTGGTGTGCGGGCTGGGGAACGTGGGGTTCCGGTGCGTGCAGGAGCTGTTCCGCCTGGGGGTGAAGGTGGTGGCGGTGGAGCGGGCGGCGGACACCCCGTTCGCCGCCACCGTGCGGCGGATGGGGGCGGCGGTGGTGGTCGGCGACGCCACCGTGCCCGAGGTGCTGAAGCAGGCGCGGGCGGACAAGGCGCGGGCGGTCATCGCCGTCACCTCGAACGAGCTGGCGAACCTGGAGATCGCCCTGCTGGTACGGGAGATCAACCCGACGCAGCGGGTGGTGGTCCGCATCACCGACCCGGAGTTCGCCCAGACCGCCCGCGACGCGGCCGACCTGAAGTACGCCGTCTCCCCGCCGGCCCTGGCCGCGCCGGCGTTCGCCGCCGCCCTGCTCGGCGACCGGGTGCAGTCGCTGCTGAACGTGGGCACGCGGACGCTGGCGGTGGTGGAGTTCGTGGCCGAGCCGGGCGACCGGGTGACCGACCGCAGCCTGCACGAGCTGATGATCGACTTCAAGTTCCTGCCGATCGGGCTGGCCGGCCGCGAGCCGTTCGCCGCCGGCGGCATTCCGAAGGGGCACCGGGTGGCGGTCGGCGACCGGCTGACGGCGGTGATGGAGCAGGCCGACCTGGAGCGGATGCTCGGGCCGGACGACCCGCCGGCCGAGTGGGCGGTGGTGATCGACGAGGCCCCGCTGACGGCGAACGGCGAGCTGGTGGTGCTGGTGCGGACGGCCCGCGGGTGTTCGCAACAAGAGGCGCAACAGCTGGTGGAGTCGAAATCGTTCCGGGTGGTGGACCGGGTCAGCCGCGGGAAGGCGGAGGAGCTGACCGCCCGGCTGACGCGGGAGCGGGTGACGGCGCGGGTCGTCCCGGCCGGATGACCGCGGCCAGCGCCTGCACGAGCAGCCACGCCTTCCGCCACTTGCCCACCACCGGCCGGCCGGACAGCACGTCGTACCCGCGGCGTTCGATCGCGTCCAGCACCGCCCGCCCGCCCCGGATGAACAGGTCCACGTCGATCCGCACACGGCCGGGCAGCAGCGGCAGAAGTGCCGATCCGCGGTCGAAGTACCCCCGCGTGCGGTCCACCTGAAACCGCATCATCTCGGCGAACCGCGGGGTGAACCGCGATTCGGCGATGTCGGCCTCAGTCACACCGAATCGAGTCAGGTCTTCGAGCGGCAGGTACACCCGGCCGAGGCGGAAGTCACGGGCCACGTCCTGCCAGAAGTTCGCCAACTGCAACCCGCTACACACCTCGTCGGCCAGTCCGCCGCGAACCTCGTCGTGGCACTCGAACAGGTACAGCACCAGCCGGCCGACCGGGTTGGCGCTGTTCCGGCAGTAGCCGAGGAGTTGGTCGAACGTGTCGTACCGCTTCACCCGCTGGTCCTGCTCGAACGCGGTCAGCAGGTCAAGGAACGGTTGTGACGGGATGTCGAACCGGCGGATCGTCTCGGCAAGAGCGACCGCGACCGGGTGCCGCGGTTCGCCGTAGCACAGTAGCAGTTCGCCCCGCCACCACGCCAGCAGCCGTAGCGCGTCCGCGTCGGCGGTTTCGTCGGCCAGGTCGTCGGCCCACCGGCAGTAGGCGTACACCGCCTGGAAGTGCGGCACCAGCTGCCGCGGCAGCAGCACCGACGCGACGGTAAAGTTCTCGTAGTGCGACCGGGTGACGTGCGCGCAGTACGCCCGGGAAGCGGACAGCCCCGGCATTCGTGTGCCGGGGCTGTCCGGGCCGTAGCGGGCGAGTTCGGCGGCGAAGTCCCAGCCCACGGGTCACTTCTTCGAGTCGAGGATCTGAATCTGCGTGGTCAGGTGCATGGTGCAGCCGTTCGCGTCACACTCGACCTCCACGAACGCCGCCCGCAACCCCTTATCCGGCTTCGGGAATTCGACGGCCAGTTGCGTCGTACCACCGTTCTTCCCGACCTTCGTCTCCTCCGTCTTCCAGCGGGACTTGCGGAAGTCGGTGGTGTCCGAGTCCGCCGTCCACACCCGGCAGTTCAGGACCGCCCCGTCGGCCGACACCGTACACACCTTCTTGCTCGCGTCGTACTTCCACGTCACCTTCGGCAGCGGCTGGTCGAAGATCTGACTCTTGCCGAACGCGGCCAGGGTGTTCACCGCCCGCAGCGGGATGGTCTGCTTCTTGCCGTCCACGTCCACCTCCCGCAGGTCGTGCCCGGCGTTCGGCACGTAGCACACCGCCTTGTCGCCCTTCAGGTCGTCCCAGTAGGTGTTCAGCGCGTCCTGCGGCCAGTACGGGTCGTTGGTGCCGTGGATGAGCATCTTCGGCACGGTGATCGTGTCCTTGTACATGTACGGGTCCACCATCTGCCACAGGGCCTTGCCCGCCGACGTATCCGGGATGGGCACCAGTTTGGCGCGGGTGTAGTCGGCGATCATCTCGCTCGGCCGGCCGAACGCCGCCACCTGGTTCTTCATCTGCACCGGGAAGTTGAGTGTGTCGATGACCAGCGGGGCGATGGCCTTCACCCGCTTGTCTCCGGTGGCGGCGGTCAGCCAGCTGGTCCACCCCCGCTTGCTCGCTCCGGTGATGACGAACTGCTTCACCTCGGTTTTCAGCTCGTCTTTGGCGAACACCTGGAGCGCATCCATCGCCCGCACCACGCTCTTCACCATCGGGAACAGGAGCGGCCAGGTGGCGTCCTTGGTGGCCAGGTAGCGGACGAACGTCTCGGCGATGAGCGCGTCTTCGACCAGTCGCCCCTCCTTGTCGTCCTTCGGGTTGGTCGGGGTGGTGGTCAGCTTGCCGGCCTTGTCCACGTACAGCGGCTGCTTCGGCACCCCGTACAGGAAGGCGACCGGCGCGCCCACCTTCTCGGCGATCAGCATGCCGAACACCGCATTGTTCGGCGACGCCGTCCCGCCCTGGTTCCACAGCACCATCGTCGCCTGCGGCTTGGCCCCCTTCGGCACGTACACCTGGAGGTCGTGCGTCCACGGGATGTCGTGCCACGTCTGCGAGGTGAGCGACAGGGTATAAGTCGTGCTGCCGTTGCTCTCCACCTTGCCCTTCAGCTTCCACTCGAACGACTTGTCCTCCTTCGTCACATAGTCGGTCAGGGCGGTCGGCGGTTTCGACGGCGAATCAGCCAGGCTCAAGCCGGCGACGAACAGAACGATTCCGAGGGCGGCGGACCAGCGCATGTCGGACCTCGACGGGAAGAGGAAAGGGTTCACGACACAGTCGTTGTACACGGACTACTACCGTCGTCGCCACGGCGGGGTGTCGTCGTCTTGATCGTAGAACCGGGGCGAGTACCGCTGGGCGGCCTGATACCTCTGGTAGTTCTCCACCGCCAGGATGATCAGCCAGAACGTCTGGAACATGTTGGGCGTGTACACCTCGGCGAGCTGCTTCAGCCCCGGAATTTCGATCCGCAGGTACGCCGCGATCGCCGTCAGGGCCAGAAGCCCGGCGACGGCGATGGACACCGCCGCCGCCCCCGCGTCCGGGTTACGGAACCGGCACAGGGCCAACACCTCCCGGCACACGTTCCCGCCGTCTAATGGCAGGATCGGCAGCAGGTTGATGATCGCCCAGACGACGTTGATCCAGAGCAGGAATCTGTAGGTGATGGCGGTGTACTCGTTGGTCGCCGGCCAGCCGGCGAACGCGGACGCGAACACCACCCCGGCGAGTACGAACTGGGCGAACGGCCCGGCCAGCGACACCACGATGCTCTTCACCGGCGAGGCCATCTGGTGGCCGATCGCAACCCCGCCCATGCCGTGCAGCACCACGACGGCCGGCGAGCCGAACAGCCGGAACGCGAAGGCGTGGCCGAGTTCGTGGATGAGGATGGACACGAACACGCACAGCACCCAGATGAGAAAGATCAACGGGCCGATGCCGGGCACGTTGAACAGGTTCGACCCGAACAGCGCCGTCACCAGCCAGAACCACGGGGTGACGCGGACCGGGAATCCGAACAGGCGGAAGTTGAGGTCGAGCGGGGTGGGGGCTTCGCCGCCGAGAATCATGTCGCCTCCGGGTCGGGTGTCCACCGCGGGTGGTCGTGTGCATCTTATCTGAGTCGCCGCCCGATTCCCCAATCCGACCCCGACATGGACTGGTCCGCCTTCCGCTCGCACTTCCCCGTCACCCGCCGGTGGGCGTTCTTCGACCACGCCGCCGTGTCGCCGCTGCCGGACACGGCCGTCGCCGAACTCGACTGGTACGCCCGCACCGTCGCCGAGAACGGCATCGCCGCCATCCACGACGTGGTGGCGAAGGTGAGCCGGGTGCGGGATCTCGCAGCGAAGCTGGTGAACACCCCGACGGTCGAGGACATCGCGTTCGTGCCGAACACCACCGTCGGCATCGGGCTGATCGCCGAGGGGTACCCGTGGAAGCCGGGGGAGAACGTGGTGCTGGCGGCGGAGGAGTACCCGTCCAACCAGTACCCGTGGCTGAACCTGGCCGGCCGCGGGGTGGAGGTGCGGCGGGTGCCCAGCCGCGGCAACCGGGTTCGTATCGACGACATCGAAGCGGCGATCAACGACAAGACGCGGGTGCTGAGCATCAGTGCGGTGGAGTTCGCCAGCGGGTTCCGCAACGACCTGGACGCGCTCGGGGAAGTGTGCCGCCGCCGCGGGGTGTTCTTCTTCGTGGACGCCATCCAGGCGCTCGGGGCGTTCGACATCGACGTGCAGCGGACGCCGATCGACGCCCTGGCCGCCGACGGGCACAAGTGGATGCTCGCGCCGGAGGGGGCCGGGTTCGCCTACGTCCGCCGCGAGTGGGTGGACCGCCTGCACCCGATCGGCGTCGGCGCGCACAGCGTGGTCAACCCGTTCGAGTACCACACCATCGACTTCACCCTGAAGCCGCACGCCGGCCGGTGGGAGGGCGGGGCGCTGAACGTGCCGGGAATCTTCGCCCTCGGGGCCAGTTTGGAGTTGATCCTGGCCGCCGGCATCGACACCATTTCGGAGCGGGTACTCGACCTCACGGACTACCTGTGCAACCGAGCGTCGTCGATCGGGTGCGACGTGTTCAGCAGCCGGACCGGGAACGACCGCTCGGGCATCGTGTCGCTGACCAGGCCGGGCGTCGAGCCGAAGGAGTTGATGAAGCGGTGCCGGGCGGCCGGGGTGATCGTGAACAACCGGGCGCACCGCCTGCGGGTCAGCCCGCACGCCTACAACACGACGGACGAGATCGACCGCCTCGTGGACGTTCTCAAGTAGGGTGGGCACCGCCCACCGCGGGGAGAATCCCATGCCCACCAGCCGCCTCGACCCGCGGGTCGCCGTGTACACCGGCACGTTCGACCCGGTCCACCGCGGGCACCTGGACGTGATCGACCGCGGACGCCGGCTGTTCGACCGGCTAATCGTCGGAGTGGGCATCAACCCGGACAAGACGACGTTCTTCGACATCGACGAGCGGGTGCGGCTGATCGAGGCCGTGTCCGCCGGGTTCGACAACGTGGAGGTGACGAAGTTCGAGGGGCTGACGGTGCGGTTCGTGCGGCAGGCCGGCGCCCGCATCATGGTGCGGGGCCTCCGCACCCTGAGCGACATGGAGTACGAGTTCACCATGTCGCTGATGAACCGCAACCTGGATTCGGAGATCGAGACGGTGTTCCTGATGGCGAAGGAGGAGTTCTCGCACGTCAGCAGCTCGCTGCTGCGGCAGATCGGCCAGCTCGGCGGCGACCTGAGCAAGTTCCTGCCCGACCCGGTGAAAGATGCACTGGTGGCACGGGTCAAGGAAAAGCGCTAACCACAGAGGCACAGGGACACAGAGAAGACGAAGGAAGATTGGAGATCTTGTCCTTCGTCTTCTCTGTGTCCCTGTGCCTCTGTGGTTAATCTTTCTTCGGGATCAGTTCGTAGCACGCCAGCTTGCCCTTGCCCCGCAGGTACAGCAGCCCGCGGGCGACCACCGGCGGCGCCCAGCACGGCGGCCGCAGCTCGTCGTTGTCCTTCTCGTGCCATACCGCCACTGTCTCGAACTTGTCCGGGTTCAGCTTCACCAGCGTGAGCGTGCCGTCCTCGGCCAGGCACAACAGGTGGCCGTCGATCTTCGTCAGCGTCACCCGCCGCGTTCGCGGCTGCACCCACGTCACCTTGCCGGTCGCCAGCTCGACGCACCGCAGGTCGCCCTCCGACTCGTGCCGCCCGCTGCACCCGTACACGTGCTTGCCGTCCGCCACCGGGGTACACCAGTGGCCGAGCAGGGTCTTCTCGCGGCGGTCGTTCTCGGCGTCGCTCCACACCGTTTCCAGCTTCATCTCCTTCGTCACCCGCAGCAGCACCGCCCCCTTCTCGTAGCATTCGGTCAGCAGGATGGTGTCGCCGACCACCACGGGGTTGGCCGCGTTCACGCTCTCCATCGACTTCGCCCGGTATTTGAACGTGAACCGCTCATTGCCCGTCGTTGGGTCGAACCCGATCAGTCCGCCGCGTGCGAAGTACAGCACCGTCTTCTGCCCGTGGAAGGTGGCGAACTGCGGGCTGCTGTAGCTGGCGAGGTCGTCGCCGAACTTGTACTTCTCCGCCCCGGCCTTCTTGTCGAACGCCACGACGCACGACCCGTCGCCCTTGGCGTCCCGCAGGTCCACCGGCCGCGGCCCCTTCGGGCTGCCGCCCACCGGCACAATGAGCAGATCGCCCACCACCAGCGGCACACTGCCCACGCCGAAGAAGTTCTGGTGGAAGTGGTACACCTTCTTCGTGTCCACCTTCCACACCTCCTTGCCGTCGGCCACGCTCACGCAGCACAGCATCCCGTCCACGCCGTGAACGTACACGTGGTCGCCGTCCACCACCGGGCACGCCCGCGGCCCGGGTTCGTACCCGTAGCTATCCTCGTACTCGGTCGGGTACTGGTACTTCCACAGCAGCTTGCCGGTCTCGGCATTCCGGGCGGTCAGTGTGGCGTTGTCGTCGAAGCGGTCGAAATGAAATAGGCGGCCGTCGGCCACCACCGGCGGGGCGTACCCCTCGCCCAGCCGGGCCTCCCACACCTTCTTCAACCCCTTCTCCGGCCACTTCGTGAGGATACCCTTCTCAGGCGAACTGAAGTCGCCGTTCGGTCCGCCGAGCCTCGGCCAGTCGGACCCGGTGCGGGTCGGCTTCACCGGCTCGGCCCCACCGGAGCAACCGACGAGGAGTAGAGCGAACAGGACGTGCCGACCCATCGCACACCGCCGGGGTTGGTGGTCAGACCGGGGAATCGGCGTGTTGTTCAACAGCGGCTCGCTGCCGCGCCCGCTCCAGGTCGCGTTGCTCCAACTCGCGGAGCCGCGCCTTCGCCCGCTTCCACAGGTCGGTGCCGACGATCTGTAGGCGGTCCTGTTCCGTCGCCCCGAGTTTGGGGAACAGCCCGTCCAACTGGCCGAACACGCGGTTGCTGAACTCGGCCGAGGTCAGGTCGGCCGACAACAGGCCGCGGACTTCGTCTTCGATTCGGGTCTGGTCTGACACGGCACCCTCCCGCGGCTCAGATCAGCCGCATCTCGGTGTTGTGCTGAACTTCCAGGTAGATCGCTTCCTGCGTGGTACTCGCCTTGAACCGCCGGAGGACGTCTTCCAACTCCGGCAGACGGCTGTCGTCGAGCATGACGGCGTAGGCCCGGTGTTCGTCGATCGATCGTGTGCCGTCCGTCATGCGGTAGGCCCCCTGCACCAAGCCGAGGAACGTCCAGCCCACGAACAGCACGAACAGTTCGTCCTCCACCGTACCCCGCTCGCCCGACAGGTCGCGGCCGTCGTTGTCGAGTAGCGGCAGAAAGAACACCGCTTTCACCTGTGCCATGCGACACCTCGACCGGACATCGATCCGCCATCAGTTTACACCCGCTCGACGATCATCGCCACCGCGTTGCCCCCGCCCAGGCACAGCGACGCCAGCCCGTACCGCAACTGCCGGGCGTGCAGGGCGTGGATCAGCGTGACCAGCACCCGCGCCCCGCTCGCCCCGATCGGGTGGCCGAGCGCCACCCCGCCGCCGTTCACGTTCACCTTCGCCTCGTCCAGCCCGAGTTCCTTCCCGCAAGCCAGCATTTGGGCGGCGAACGCCTCGTTCAGTTCGAACAGGTCGATGTCACCGAGCTTCAGCCCGGCCTTCGCCAGCGCCATCTGCACCGCCGGCACCGGGGCGATGAAGATGTCCTTCGGCGACACCCCGCTCGTGGCATACGCCACGATGCGGGCGAGCGGCTTCGCCCCGAGCTTGCCGGCCGCGTCGCCGGACGCCACCACCACCGCCGCCGCCCCATCGCTGAGCTGGCTGGCGTTCCCGGCCGTCACCGTGCCGTCCGGCCGGAACGCCGGCCGCAGTTTGCCCAACCCTTCCGGGGTCGAGTCCGCCCGGATGCCCTCGTCCTTCGCCACCGTCGTCGCCTTCGCCCCACTGCCCACCGTCACCGGCACCACCTCCTTGGCGAACGCCCCGCTCTCCCACGCCGCCGCCGCCCGCTTGTGGCTCTGGGCACTGAACCGATCCTGGTCCGCCCGGCTGACGCCGCACTTCGTGGCGATGTGTTCCGCCGCCTCGCCCATCGCCCAGTTCTCGAACGCACACCACAGCCCGTCGTGGACCAGCGAATCCTTCGCCGTCTGGTCGCCGTACTTGTACCCGCCCCGCACGTTCGGCAGCAGGTACGGCGCCCGGCTCATGCTCTCCATCCCGCCGGCCACCACCACGTTCGCGTCGCCGGCCTTGATGCTCTGCGCCGCCAGCATGACCGCCTTCAGCCCGGACCCGCACACCTTATTCACCGTGTACGCGGCGATGGTGTCCGGCAGCCCGCCGAAGATCGCCGCCTGTCGCGCCGGCGCCTGCCCCACCCCGGCCTGCACCACGCACCCCATCACCACCTCGTCCACGTCGGCCGGCTTCACCCCGGCGCGCTTGATCGCTTCGCCAACGGCCACGGCCCCCAGTTTCGGGGCGGAGAGTTCCGACAGCCCGCCGAGGAACTTGCCGATCGGCGTGCGGGCGGCAGAGAAGATGTAGGCGTCCATGAATTTCACCGCAGTGAGGATCTTGAACCCAGGGCTTCCGCCCTGGGCTACGTCCGCCGGCCGCTCCGCGGCGAAGACCGGCGTTGTTTTCCGTCCCGGAGGGACCGTCGGACGTAGCCCAGGGCGGAAGCCCTGGGGTTGCTATACCAAAGTGTATCCCGATGCGCTCTCCGCGGTGAACCCCGTTCATGCTCCTCGTCGCCGACGGCCTCACCAAAGACTACGGCCGCAACCGCGCCCTCGACGCCGTCTCCCTGGGCATCGCCCCCGGCGAGGTGGTCGGGCTGCTCGGCCCGAACGGGTCGGGCAAGACCACCGCCCTGCGGCTGTTCCTCGGCTTCCTCCGCCCCACTCGCGGTACCGCGACGCTGGCCGGGTTCGACTGCTGGACCCAGTCCGTCGAGGCCCGCAAGCGGGTGACGTACCTGCCGGGCGAGCTGCGGCTGTACGAGAACATGACCGGCCGACAGCTCGTCACGTTCCTGGGCAAGCTGCGGGGCGAGGTGCCCGGCCCGGAGGTGGACGCGCTGGCGAAGCGGCTGGACATCGACCCGGACACCCCGCTCACCCGCATGTCGTCCGGCATGAAGCGGAAGGTGGCGCTGCTGGCGGTGCTGGTGCCGAACGTGCCGCTGGTTATCCTGGACGAGCCGACGAACACCCTCGACCCGACCATGCGAGACGAGTTCCTGGAGCAGTTGCGGCTGGCGAAGCACGCGGGCAAGGCGGTGCTGTTCTCGTCGCACGTCCTGCACGAAGTAGAGGCGGTGTGCGACCGGGTGGCGATCCTGCGGAAGGGGAAGCTGGTTCACCTGCATGACATGGCCGACCTGAAGGAAGCCCGGCGGGTGAGCGGCACGTTCGCCGGCCCGCCGCCGGCCGTCGGCCCGGACGGGCAACCGCTGCCGCCGATGAACGGCACGCTCGACCTGGAGTACCGCGGCCCGCTACCCGCACTCCTGGAATGGCTGCACCGCCAGCCGCTGTCCGACGTGCGGGTTGAGCCGATGGGACTACGGGCGATCTACCGCACCTACCACGGCAACGGGTGATCCGGCGAGCCGGGAGCGTGAGCGACCGGAGGAATCACACTCCGGTCGCTCACGCTCCCGGCTCGCCGGAGAATCCGATACGACAACACCATGACCCTCACCCTCGTTGCCAAGCTGCTCCGCGACGTCCGCTGGCCGCTGCTGGTGGTGTGCCTGCTGCTGTTCCTGTTCAGCACCCTGTGGGTGCGGGTGGCGTGGCGGGTGACCACCGAGGTGGCCCCGTTCTTCAACCTGATCGCCCGGAACAGCAGCATCGACCAGGCGGCCATCGAGAAGGTGGTGTTCAACGGCCCCGGCAAGGTGTCGCAGGCGGTGCTCGGCGGGGCGGACATCCGGTTCGAGCGGCCGACCGACTTCCTGGCCGTCGAGATGCTGCACCCGGTGGTCATCATCCTCATCACCCTGTGGGCGGTGGGGCGGGCGGGCGGGGCGGTGTCCGGCGAGATCGACCGCGGGACGATGGAGTTGCTCATGTCCCAGCCGGTGCCGCGGGACCGGCTCATCCTCGCGCACCTGATAGTGGACATCATCGTCATCCCCCTGCTTTGCGTGAGTATCCTGGCCGGGGTGCAACTCGGGCTGTGGCTGACCGGCCCGTTCGTCGAGAACCACGACGTGTTCAACGACCTGCCGGCGGCGGTGCAATCGGTGGTGCGGGCGAACGGGCCGAAGGTGCTGCCGGTGGACACCGGCGGGCAGTGGAAGGCGGCGGTGAACCTGGCCGGATTGGCGTTCGCCATCAGCGGGCTGACGCTGCTGGTGTCGGCGTTCGGCCGCAGCCGGTGGCGGGCGCTCGGGTGGGCCATCCTGATCGTCGTCGGCATGTTCCTGGTGAACGTGGTCGGCCAGTTGTGGGAGCCGGTCGGCCGGCTGCGGCCGCTCACCCTGTTCTTCTACTACCAGCCGCAGAACGTGTGGCTGAAGGGCGAGTGGATGGCGGACGTCGGCGACGCGCTCGGGCTGGCGAAGGGGCTGGTGCGGCTGCCGATGGTGCCGCTGCTGTTCGCCGTCGGCGTGGCCGGGTACTTCGGGGCATTGCGGGTGTTCACGAAACGAGACTTGCCCGCGCCGCTGTAGGGTGGGCACTGCCCACCGTTCTTTCATCCACGGTGGGCAGTGCCCACCCTACAAATACACCCATGCAATTCCTCGGCACAATTCTGGTGTGCGTCCTGGCGGCGGTGGGGTACGGCGTCGTCCACGACCAGATCACCGCCCGCTTGTGCGTCGAATACTCTGCTTCAGTGGCAGTGTGGTCTGTGCTCGGGCTGATGCTCGGCGTGCCGCTGGCGCTCGCGGCACGGGCCGGGTCACGGCCGAAGCGGTCGCTGCGGTCGCTCGTCCGGCCGACCCTGTTCCTGCTGGCGCTGATGGCCGGGTTCGCGGTCGTCTCAGGCGTCATCGGCTACATGCTCGCCTCGACGGGGACGGTCGTGCTGCCGGAGTCGTTGAAGGAGAAACTCCCGGCGCAGAAGTGGGCGGCGTTCCAGGCGTGCGCGTTCGCCCACCAGATGAGCTACAACGTGGGGTTCGTCGGCGGGGGTATGACCATCGCGTGGGTGTGGGTGTCGCGGAAGAGGTGGAAAGAAAAGGCGGCACGCGGATGACGCAGATTCCAGCGCGGATCAACGCAGATCAGAAAAATCCTGTTCTTGATCCGTGTTCATCTGCGTCGTGATCTGCGTCATCCGCGTGCGCTTTCATCCGGTCTGCGTGACTTCGTTCAGCGCCGTCGCCAGTTTACGGATGTTATCCGCCGTGTTGTACGGGCCGGGGCTGACGCGGGTGAGGCCGTCGGCGTAGCTGCCGACCGCCTTGTGGACATACGGCGCGCAGTGATTGCCTGCCCGCACCGCGATGTCGAAGCTGGTGTCCAGAATGCCGGCCAGATCCTCCGACCCCATCGCCTCGCACCGGAAGCTGAACGTGCCCACCCGCCGGGTCGGGTCGGCGTGGCCGACCGGCACGATCAGCGGGTTGTCGGCCACCGCCGCCCGTAACTGCTCGCACAGGTCGATCTCGTGCCGGTGGATGGCCTCGATCCCCCGCTCCTCCACGAAGTCCAGCCCGGCGATCATGCCGACGATGCCGAGCAGGTTCGGCGTGCCGCCTTCGAGGAACTCCGGGAACCCAGTGGGTTGCGTTGGCGACTTCGAGTCCCCGCCGGTGCCGCCCTCCCGCCACGCTCGGATCTTCACCCCCGGCGCCACGTACAGCCCGCCGGTGCCGGTCGGCCCGAACAGCCCCTTGTGGCCGGGGAAGGCAAGCAGGCTGACGTGCATGGCCCGCACGTCGATCGGCAGCACGCCGAGCGTCTGGGCGGCGTCCACCAGGAACATCACGTCCCGCTCGTGGCACACGCGGCCGACCTCGGCGATCGGCTGCACCGTGCCGAGCACGTTGCTGGCGTGGGTGAGGGCGACCAGCCGCGTCTTCGGAGTGATGGCTTTGCGGACGGCGTCCGGGTCGATGGTCCCGCCGCCGTCCGCCTTCAACTGGGTGAGCGAGATCATCCCCCGCTCGGCCTTCGCCACCAGCGGGCGGCTGACGCTGTTGTGCTCCAAGTCGGTGGTGATGACGTGGTCGCCGGGGTGCAGCACCCCTTTGAACGCCATGTTCAGCGCGTCGGTGCAGTTGTACGCGAACGCGACCCGCTCCGGCCCGGCACCGTTGATGAGGAGGTTCAGCCGATGGCGGGCGTCGTCCAGCGTGGCCTTGGCGTTCACCGCCATGCGGTGCCCGGCCCGGCCGGGGTTCGCCAGGGCGGTGCGGGCGTAGCGGTCCATGGCCGCGTACACGGACTCGGGCTTGGGGAAGCTGGTGGCGGCGTTGTCGAGGTAGATCACGGGATGAGTCCAACGCCGGAGATGGTTACGACCCGAGTCGTTTCATCAACGAAAAAGACAATACCGAGCGGGCCGATGACCAACTTCAGTAGCCCTTCGGACAGTTCGACCGAGTGCGAGTACGGGTCGGCCGCGAGCAGTGCGTCGGCGGCGGCTTGGGCGACCACCACGCCGGGTCGGTCGGTGGAATGCAGGTACGCTTCGGCCAGTGCCGCCAACGCGAACGGCTCCCAGTCAACTTCGAAGGGGGTCATTGCTTCGACTGCTCCCGATACGTGCGGACGAATGCCACCGCTTCGGCCGGTGTCATGTCGGGGCGGCGGGCGTGTTCCGCAACCAGCGCTTGCATGCAGTCCCGCACCTCGGCGGCCGGGATGCCGCGCTCGGGCGGCTGATTCCTCCGCTCCTTATGACGGCGGATCACCTCGGCCTCATACGGGTCGATCATGCCCAACTCCGTACCCACGGCATCCCGCACCACCACCGGCCCGCGGGCGGCGGCCAGTAGGCGGGTCTGCTCTTCGGTCAGGATCAGTTCGTTCATGGTTACACCTCCCTTGACACATCATACCACGCCGGTCACGGTAGCAACTCGGACACCACGACCGAGCCGACGGTCTTCTTGCCGACGACGACGGGCACCGACTGGCCGGGGCGGAAGTCGGTGCGGGTGCGGTACGCCGGGGTCCGCCCGCCGCGGGGGTTCGTGTACACCTCCACCTGTCGGTCCGCCAGGTTGACGATCCAGTACACCGGCACCTTGCTGCGGGCGTACACCCGCTGCTTCAGCCCGCGGTCGCGGGCCAGGGTGGTGTCGGCCACCTCAACGACCACCAGCAGATCGGCAGCCGACGGGCGAACACGGGCGTACCGTTCGGCCGGCCCCGGCAGTACGGCGATGTCCGGCTCGGGCACGCTGTTCGGGAACGTGACGGAACTCTGGGTGCGAACCACCATCGCGCCCTGGAACAGGAGGATCAGTGCCAACTGGAGCTGGCTGATCGCGTGGTCGTGCGGGGCGTTGTGCGGCATCTGGTCGTACACCACCCCTTCCAGGAGTTCGATCTTGTCCTCGTCGGTGAACGTGCCGTCGCGGATCATCCGGTCGTACAGCTCGACGCTGAACCTGTGCAGCGGCGTGTCGTCGGTGGCAGCGACCGAGGGTGCGAGGATGGCGGTCGGCATGGCGTCTCCTCCGTAGCTCTCCCACATGATACCCGCGGTGTGGCCTTCACTTAAACGCCGCGGGCGGGGGCGGTTGGCCCGCCCCCGCCCGCGGTGGCTCGCCCACTCCGACTAGAACCAGTGCTTCTGTCCGACCTGGTACGTCTGGATGAACTCCTCATCAGACTTGGTCAGGTAGATGATCCCTTCGATCACCCCGACGATCCCACCGATCCCGAAAGTACACACGCTGGCGACCAGTTGGATGATGCCCGGGGTCGTGTACCCGAGGTAGAACTTGTGGGCGCCGAGGCCGCCGAGGAGGATGCCCAGGATGCCCGCGACCACCTTCTTGCTCTCTTGTTTCGGTTCCGACGACATCGAGTGTCTCCGAGGAGTGTTTCGGACGGGTGAGCGTCCGCCGGTGGGCGGCGAGCGGAACAGCGACATAATCGTCACTCTTCGCCCGCTTGCAACCGTAAAATGGCACCCCGATCGGATTAATGCCCGACGTACTTGGCGTAAAGCGTCCTGGCCCGGTCGACGTCGTCGGTACCTTTGATAATGGCCCTGCCGTCCGGAAAGACGGTAAATTCGTACCCCTCGCCGGCGTCGGTCAGGTTGCACTTCAGCAGAAAGCGGTTGGCCGACACCGCCCCGGACGCCTCCAGTTGCCGTCGCAGTTCGCCCAGATCGAGCTTGGTTCCGCCCTTCGGCGTCACCTGCACGGCGTTCCGCCCGCACAAGCTGCTCGTCTGTGTGCCGTGTTCGCCGTCCAGCCACTCGAACTGCTTCCGGGCGCAGCACGGGCACTTACCCTTCCGCCCGGCGAGCGGGGCGATCTTCACCCGCCGGTTGGTGTTGTCCCACAGGTTGATGACGAACAGTTCGCGGTTGATCGTCTCCCGCTTGCCGGCCAGGATCTTCAGCGCCTCCGCCGCCTGGAAGCTGGCGATGACGGACACGATCGGGGCGAGCACCCCGGCCGTCTCGCAGGTGCCCACCTCGCCGGGGCCGGGGCTGGCCTCGAACACGCACCGCAGGCACGGCGTTTCACCCGGCAGGATGGTCATGCTCATCCCTTCGGTGCCCACCGCCCCGCCGTACACCCACGGCTTGCCGTGCTTCACGCTCACGTCGTTGATCAGGTACCGCACCTCGAAGTTGTCGGTGCCGTCCAGGATCAGGTCGGCGTCGCGGCACAGGTCTTCGATGTTGGTGCGGGTGATGTCCGCCACCACCGGCTCGATTTGAACCGTGGAGTTGATCTGCCGCAGCTTGGTGGCCGCCGCCTCCGACTTGGGCAGGTTGCCGGTCACGTCCGACTCGTCGAACAGCACCTGCCGTTGCAGGTTGCTCGGCTCGACGAAGTCGCGGTCCACCACCCGCACGAACCCGACGCCGGCCCGCACCAGGGTGTTCGCCAGCACCGTGCCGAGCGCGCCCACCCCGCACAGGGTGACGCGGCTGGCCATGATCCGCTCCTGCCCGGCTTTGCCGATGCCCGGCACCCGCATCTGGCGGGAGTAGCGTTCGAGGTTGGTAGACATTGATTCTCTAGGCGGATCAACCAGTACGTCGTGTTGGGTTTCCCCCTCTCCCCGTTGGGGAGAGGGCAAGCTCGCCGCAGGCGAGCGCGGGAGAGGGGGTTTTGACTGGTACGGTAACACCCCTCTCCCCGTCTCGTGCTACGCACGATCCGACCCTCTCCCCAGCGGGGAGAGGGTGAAGACTGTCATTCCACCCCGATCGCGTTGTCTTTCAGGAAGTCTTGCAGGAACCGCACCTGCTGCTTCGGCCACTTCTCCGATTTGGCGAACGCCGCCAGGGTGGCGAAGTCCTCCTGCACCCGCTTCAGGTCCGGACCGGACAGCCGTTGCAGGTACGTCACCAGGTACTCCATCGCCTCCTCCGCCACCGCCCCGTTCAGCACCGCTTCCTCGGTCCCTTCCAGGAAGACGTAGGCGTGCAGCACCGCCAGCAGCAGCGGGCTGACGCCCAATTCCGGCGGGATGAGCGGGAAGACGGCGGCGCCGTCGGGCGTTTCGGAAGCAGGAGCGGGATCAGCCACCGGCCACCGCGGGGATGAGGGCCACCACGTTCCCATCGGCCACGTCGGTGCCGAGGTCGTCCAGGTAGCGGATGTCTTCGTCGTTCACCAGCACGTTGACGTGCGGGCGGAGGCGGCCGTTGTCGAACAGCTTCGGCCCGAGCGCCGGGTGCTGCTTGATCAGGTCGTCCAGCACCTCGTGAACGGTGTTCCCGGAGGTGGTCACTTTCAGGTTGCCGCCGGCCTGCTCGCGGAGCGGCGGGGGGATGTCCACTGTTACGGCCATCGAAAAGACTCCAGAGGATTCACCGCCGAGGGCACATGAGGGCACGAGAGAAGAGAAAACAGAGTTCGTTCTTCCACCACTCCATTCTTCCTCTCATGTGCCCTCATGTGCCCTCGGCGGTGAAATCTGTCTTCAAACAAGAACCGCCTCACGCTGCGGGGCGCCGGCGTACAACTCCACGAATTCCTCCAGGCTGGGCTTGATGACCGCGTGCCGCTCGACCGCCTCGGCCACGCAGTCCTGCGTCTTCAGCCCGTTGCCGGTGACGCACAGCACGATCTCCTCGTCCCGCGGGATGCGGCCCTGCTCGATCAGCTTGCGGGCGACGGCCAGCGTCGTCCCGCCGGCGGTCTCGGCGAACACCCCTTCGGTGCGGGCGAGCAGCAGCATGCACTCGACGATCTCGTCGTCGCCCACGTCCTCCGCCCACCCGCCGCTCTCCTTGATAAGTTTCGACGAGAAGATGCCGTCGGCCGGGTCGCCGATGGCCAGGCTCTTGCAGATGGTGTTCGGTTTGCGGACCGGCTTGTGCCGGTCGCGGTTGCTCTTCACGCAGTCGGTGATCGGGTTGCACCCGGTGGCCTGCGCCCCGTACATCTTCGTCGTCACCGGGGTGTCGATCAGCCCGGTGTCGTACAGCTCGTGGAACGCCTTGTGGATCTTGCCGACGAGCGACCCGCCGGCCATCGGCACCACCACGTGCTGCGGCACCCGCCAGCCCAGGTCCTCGGCGATCTCGTACCCCATCGTCTTCGACCCCTCGGCGTAGAACGGCCGCAGGTTGATGTTCACGAACCCCCAGTTGTACTTGAACGCCACCTGGGTGCAGAGGCGGTTCACCTCGTCGTAGGTGCCGGTCACGCCGACCACGTTCGCCCCGTACACGCTGGTGCCCAGGATCTTCGCCTTCTCCAGGTCGGCCGGCACGAAGATGTACGCCTCCAGCCCGGCCTGGGCGGCCTGCGCCGCCACGCTGTTCGCCAGGTTGCCGGTGCTGGCGCACCCGACCGTCTTGAACCCGAACTCCACCGCCTTGCTCAGCGCCACGCTCACCACGCGATCTTTGAACGACAGCGTCGGGAAGTTGACCGCGTCGTTCTTGATCCACAACTTCTGGACGCCCAGTTCCTTCGCCAGCCGGTCGGCCTTGATGAGCGGCGTGCCGCCCACCTGCGGGCCGACCGCCGGTTCGCCGTCAATCGGCAGGAACTCGCGGTACCGCCACATCCCCCGCGGCCGGGCAGTGATTTTGTCGCGGCTCACGGCCTGTTTGATGGCGGCGTAGTCGTAGGTCACTTCCAGCGGGCCGAAATCCTCGGTGCAGAAGTTGATCGGCGACTTCGGGTACAGCTTGCCGCACAGCTTGCACTTCAGGCCGAGCGAGTAGTCGGGCACAGGATCACCCTGGTCGGACACACGGGCCGGCGGCCCGTGCCACGGTTGGTTTGGTGCGGTGAGGGTGATCCAGAGTCGCACCCGTTCGGGCGCGGTGGTGAGATAAGAGAACGGCAGGCATCGAAGGTGGGTTCGGGCCTGCTCGGTATCTTATCTGCCCCGACTAACCGGTGAACCGGGATCGTCGAGCAGGAGTTAGCACCAGCACCGAGGGCGAATCGTGTGATTCAACCGCCGGCCGGTTGCTGTGGCGTCGTCGGGCCTGAACCCTCAGCCACTCTGGATAAGATACTCACCACCAGCAAGGATAAGCGGGCGGATCGCGGTTGGCAACCGGGAAGGCGGAAAAAGCGGGCGGCGGGCCACCCACCTTTACGGCAGATCCGTGATGTCGCAGCCCGGCAGCGCCAGCCGCAGTTGGTCCACCCCGAATTTCGTCAGCTTGGTTTGCAGGTTGACGGTCAGGCGGAGGCCGGTCAGGTTCTTCAGTTCGGCCAGTTCCATCACCCCGCCGTTGGTGACGTCCGTGTCCATCAGGTTCAGGGTGACCAGTGTGGTCTGTTTGGCGACCTCCGCCAGCCCGGCGTCGCCCACCGACGTCCGCTCCAGGTTGAGGTGTTCCAGCTTCAACCCGCCGAGAGACTTCACCCCGGCGTCCGTCACCCCCTTCACGAAATCCAGTTCGAGCCGGGTCAGCTTGTCGAGTTTCTCCATCCGGGCGAGCGTGGCGTCCCCCACCCGGGTGTGCCGCAGCCGAAGAGTGGTCAAGCGGTAGAGCCTCTCCAAACCTTTCGTCCCGGCGTCCGTCACGCCGGTACGGCTCAGGTCCAACTCGGTCAACCGGGTCATGCCCATCACATGATCCCGCACTCCGGCGTCGGTGACCCTGGTGCTGCCCAGCCGCAGGGCGGTCAATTTCTTCGCCCCGGCCAGCGACTTCA
This sequence comes from Fimbriiglobus sp., assembly GCA_022841795.1. Taxonomy (GTDB): domain Bacteria; phylum Planctomycetota; class Planctomycetia; order Gemmatales; family Gemmataceae; genus JALHQU01. The sequence continues at coordinate 11,100 of JALHQU010000063.1, read as the reverse complement.
GCCCGGCGTCCGTCACCCGCGTCGAACTCAGGTCGAGGGAGGTCAACTCCGGGAGGGCGAGCAGTTCGACCAGCCCGGCGTCCGTCACCCCGGTGCCGGGCGTGCCGTCGATGCCGAGGTTGAGCGACCGCAAGCGTGCGAACGCCCGCAGGTGCTTCAACCCGGCGTCCGTCACTTTCGTGTAGCTCAGGTCGAGGTCGGTCAGGCGGTCCAGAGCGGCCAGTTCCTTCACCCCGGCCTCCGTCACCGCCGTGTTGTACAGGTTGAGCCGGGTCAGCCGCGTCAGCTTCCGCACGTGCTTCATCCCGGCGTCGGTGATCTTCAACCCGCTGAGGTTCAGTTCCTCGATGCCGTCGAGTTTGGCGACGTGTTCCAACCCGGCATCGGTCAGGCCAGGTGAGTGATCCAGATGGAGGGACACGCAGTGGCCGGACAGCTTCAATTTCTTCACGCCGTCGTCGGACAGGCGACAGTGCCCGAGTTGCAGTTCATAGACGAACGGCACGTCCGGCAGCAGTTCGACCCGGTCGTCGTCGATAGCCTGCCCGACCACGAACCGATGTCGCATCCGCCCGGCGGCGTCGGTGTACGGGTGGTGCGCGCCGCCCAGCTTCTCGAACTGCTCCTTCGCCACCCGCAGTTGCTCCGGCGACGGCTGCCGGTCCACCCCCTTGGGCACCGGGGCGGCGGACACGGCAGCAGCGGCAGTGACGACCGCGAACAGAGTGCGGGTGAACATGCGGCACCGTGCGGGTGGGCCGTGGTATGATACCAGCGTCCGCCGAGCCACACCACCGGCCGCCGAGGGTCTGCGATGCCGTCGCCGTTTCCCGGCATGAACCCGTACTTCGAGCAGCCAAGCGTGTGGCGGGGGTTCCACAACCACCTACTCAGCCAGCTCGCGTTGAGCATCGCCCCGCGGGTCGCGCCTCGGTACCTCGTCGAGTACGAGGAATCGCTCTACGTCGATCAGGCGGAAGCCGGCGGAAGCCTGTTCGCCATAGCGGACGTGGCGGTCGCCCGGAATGACCGCTCCGCCGATTCCGGCGGCACCGCCACCCTCGCTGCCCCGGCAACCGCGCCCGTCACCGCCCGTGTCCGGCTCGGGGCGGTCACCCGGAAACACCGGTGGCTGACCGTCCGCGACAGCCAGACCCGCCGGGTCGTGACCGTGATCGAGGTGCTCAGCCCGTCGAACAAGTCGCCCGGCGACGACCGCGAGCAGTACCTGCGGAAGCGGCGGCGGATCCTGCGGAGTTCCGCCCACCTGGTGGAGATCGACCTGCTCCGCGGCGGGCAGCGAATGCCCGTCGAAGACGCCCCACCGTCCGACTACCGGGTGATGGTGTCCCGCCGCCCGCAGCGGCCGGACGTGCAGGTGTGGCCGGTCGGCGTGCGGCAGCCGCTACCGCCGCTCCCGATCCCGCTGCACACCGGCGAACCCGAACTGACACTGGACCTGAAGCCGCTCATCGACGCCGTGTACGACGGCGGGGCGTACCAACACCACCTGTACGCTGCGCTCCCGCAGCCACCGATGCCGCCGCCGGATGACGCGTGGGCCGCGGACCTCGCCCGCGCGGCTACCGCACCGGCGTGACGTCCCGCAGTTGGCTCCAGCACCACTGGTCGATGTCGCCGATTGGCAGCCAGTAGTCCGATTGCACGACGTGGAACGGCCCCGCCTCGGCCAGCTTCGCCACCGCCTCCGTAATCTCGTACTCGTTCCGCGGGGACAGGGTCAGGGTCAGGTCGAACACGCTCCGCGGGAACACGTACCCGCCGATGTTCGCCAGCTGCGGGGCGGGCAGCCCCTGCGGCTTCTCGATGATGTGTTCGAGGGTGCCGTCCGGCTTGGCGAACACGATGCCGAACGCCTCCGGGGTGCCGACCGAATGCACCAGGATGCCGGCCGGCACCTCCCCCAGCCGCTTCAGGTCCGCCCGGCCGATCAGGTCGTCGCCGTTCAGCACCATCACCCGGTCGGATGAGACGGCCCCCCGGCACGCCATGAGCGCGTCGCCGGTGCCCCGCGGCTCGGCCTGCCGCACCGTCGTCCAGTTCGTCACATGCGACTGGGTCTTCAGGTACGCTTCGATGTACTCGGCCAGGTAGTTCACCACCACGATCAGCCGGTCCACCGGCGGCAGCGCCCCGATGATCCAGTCCAGAATGGGCCGCCCCTGCACCGGCAGGAGCGGCTTCGGGATGTCGTTCGTGTACGGGCGGAGGCGGGTGCCCTTGCCGGCGGCGAGGATGATAGCGTCCATGCCGCTGTTATAGCACCGTCACTTCGACTCCGCGCCCAGGTTCTTGGTCGTCCACTCGGCCCGCTTGAGCGGCGCCCCGCCGACGGCGGCCAGCCCGGTGGTGGTCAGGTCCTCGGCCTGCTTGGCGAACCCGAACCAGATGACCGTCTTCTTCTCCCCCGGCTGGAGGGCGTCGAACTTCCACACGATGCGGTGGCTGGCCGCGTCGTACCCCGGCTTGTCGCTCGCCCGCAGGTCGGTGAACCCGGGCGGCAGCTTCACCTCGAAGCTGGCCGCCTTGATCGGCTGGTCCCCCTGGTTCTCGATCACCGCCTCGTAGGTGGCCGGCCAGTCGCGGTACAGCGATTTCGGCCCGTTCATGGTCACCGCCACCCGCGCCTCAATGGCAGTCAGCTTCACCTCCGCCTCCACCGGCTCGCAGTTCGCCCCGACCACCCGCACCTTCACCCGCCCGTCCCCGGCCCGCACCGCCGTCAGGTCGAGTGGCAGCACCTCCGTCCCGCCGGCCGGGATGACCGCCAGCTCGCTCTCCAGGCTGTTCCCTTTCGGGTGCGTCAGCGGGTCGGCCAGGGTGGTGCGGACCACCACGCTGCTCACCGGCACGGCCGTCGGGTTCTTGATCCGCAGTTGCAGCGGCACCGGGTGGCCGACGAACGCCGTCTCCGCGGCCACCACCTGGAGGTGCAGTTCCGGCTTCAGCACCTTCACCGCCCGCGTGTCGGTGGCGGTGCTGCAGGTGGCGTCGAACCCGCTGCGGAACTCGGCCACCGCCACCCCGGCCTGCGGGGCCAGCTTCATCTTCAGCGTCCGCGTCTCGCCGGCCGCCAGCGCGCCCAACCCCCACGCCTTCCGCCCGTTCACCATCTGGGCGACCACCGACGCCTCGGCCAGGTCGTACCCGTTCGTCCACCAGCCGGTGAGCACCACGTTCTCGGCCGGCCTCGTGCCGCCGTTCGACACCGTCACCTCCATCACCACGGGCTGGCCGGGGATGATGGCGTCCGGCAGTGTCTGCTTGACGGCCAGGGCCGATTGTCCGACGGGAACCGGGGCGGCGGGCGCAACCGGGGGCGGGGCCGGGGCCACGGTTGCCGCAGGCGGTGGAGGGGCGGAGTTGTGCAGCGGCGGTGGGGTGATGTTCAGAGTCGGCGGTTGCACGGCCGGGGCCGGGTTCGCCGCGGTTTGCGTGAACGGCGCACCAACCGGCGGCAAGCTCCCGCCCGCCGGCGGCGAGCCGGGTTGCGGCTGCGCCGGCTGGAACTGCACCGGCTCCGGCACCCCGGATTGGGCAATGGCGGACGTGGTGAGGCACGCGCCGCACGCGGCGGCGATCAGGAGACGGACACGCAACCGCATGTTTCGGCCCTCGGCTCGGCTGCCCGCGGGCGGCGGGCACAGAGTCCGGGCACGAGCAACGCTCGTCCCCCCCAACGGCCGTTCCCCGCTCGCGCTTCCCCCGAAGTGCGGCCGGCCGTGTACGAACGCATCGAGCGGCGGGTGATAGCCACGGCCGCAGATTCGGGCAAGAAAAATGTCGGGAAAAAGCCGCCGCCGGGCCGCCGCGTCTCAGCCGCTCAACTTGAAGCGGTCGCCCCGGTCGCGCATACTCTCCGTATCCCACCGACCCTGCCCTTCCCCACGGGAACACCCGTCGATGACGACCTTCTCCCGCTCCCGCCGACTCGCCGCGATGCTCGCGGTCGCCGGCCTGACGCTCGTGTGTACCGCCGACCTCCGCTCTCAGCAGAAGAAAGACGAGAAGAAGGAAGGCCCGTCCATCGAGACGGCCCAGAAGCTGATGAAGCCGGCCCCACGGCCGAAGAAGCCGCCGCTGCCGGAGAGCAAGCTGCCCCTGGAGTTCGTCACCGGCGAACGGGTGGCGTTCGTCGGCAACACCACCGCCGAGCGGATGAGCCTGTACGGCCACTTCGAGACGATGCTACACCTGCGGCACAAGGACAAGCGGCTGGTGGTCCGCAACTTCGGCTTCCCGGCGGACGAGGTCGGGCAGCGACAGCGGTCGAACGACTACACCCACCTGGACGACCCGCTCACCGCGTTCAACCCGGACACCTTCCTGTGCTTCTTCGGCTGGAACGAGTCGTTCAAGGGGCCGGACGGGGTGAAGAAGTTCCAGGCCGACTACGAGAAGTTCCTGGACGAGTACGCCCGCAAGTACCCGCGGGACGACGAGAAGAGTCCGCCGCGGTTCGTGCTGGTGTCGCCGATCGCATTCGAGAACACCGGCGACAAGTTCCTGCCGGACGGCAAGAAGGAGAACGCCCACCTGAAGCTGTACGCCGACGCGGTGAAGGCGGTGGCGGACAAGCGGAAGCTGGCGTTCGTGGACGTGTTCACCCCGACTCTCGCCGCGTTCGAGAAGGGCGGCGGCAAGCTGACCGTCGGCGGGTTCCAGATGACCGAGGCCGGGGACAAGGTGTTGGGGGCGGCACTGTTCAAGGGGCTGTTCGGGGCCGACCCGGAAGGCAAGACCGGCACGTCCGAGTTCGAGAAGGTGCGGGCGGCGGTGATCGACAAGGCGTGGCACCACAGCCAGGACTACCGCATGGTGAACGGCTGGTACGTGTACGGCGGGCGGCGGACCTACGACACCGAGACGTTCCCGCGGGAGTACGTCAAGCTGCGGAACATGGCGGCGGTGCGGGACCAGTACGTCTGGGATCTGGCGAACGGCAAGGCGGTGCCGGACAAGCCGGACGACAGCAAGACGGGCGACCTGATCGTCCCGCCGACGCGGTTCGGCGGGCCGGACCGCGGGTACTCGGAGAACAAGCCGGAGAGCGGCCCGACCATCCAGCCGCCGGACGTGTTCATCAAGAACGCGAAGACGGTGGACGGGGTGACGATCAACCTGTTCGCCGACGAGAAGCAGTTCCCGGAGCTGGCGAAGCCGGTGCAGCTGAACTTCGACAACAAGGGCCGGCTGTGGGTGTCCACCATGCCCAGCTACCCGCAGTGGCGGCCGGGCGACCCGAAGCCGGCGGACAAGCTGGTCATCCTGGCCGACACCGACGGCGACGGCAAGGCGGACAAGCGGACGGTGTTCTACGACAAGCTGCAGTGCCCGACCGGGTTCGAGTTTTACAACGGCGGGGTGCTGGTGGTGGACCAGCCGCGGCTGCTGTTCCTGAAGGACACCGACGGGGACGACAAGGCCGATGAAGTCACATACCTGATGGACGGGTGGGCGACGGACGACACCCACCACACCTGCGGGGCGTGGGAGTGGAACCACGCCGGGCGGCTGCACATGCTGGAGGGCATCGCCACCAGCAGCACCCTCGAAACCCCGTGGGGGCCGCACCGCAGCAAGGGGAACGGCGGGGCGTATGTGCTCGACCCGCGGGCGCTGAAGATCAACCAGTTCACGCTCCCCGGCATGGCGAACATGTGGTGCTACGTGTTCGACGAGTGGGGCCAGGGGATCGTCGGCGACGGCACCACCGCCAACCAGACGTGGGACACCCCGCTGTCCGCCGCCCAGTTCGAGGGGCGGAAGCAGTTGGAGTTCATCCTGCCCAAGGGCGAGCGGCCGAACCTGGGGAACGAGTGGCTGGTGTCCCGCGCCCTGCCCGACCACCTGCAGCGGCAGTTCACCTACGCCTGCGTCATCAACATGAACGGCCTGACGCGGTACAGCGTCCGGGACGACGGGGCCGGGTTCATGGGCGAGCGGGTGGCGGACAAGGCCGGCCGCAACGGGTTCAGCAACCTGGTGTGGACCACCGACAAGCACTTCCGCCCCGGCGACCCGCAGATCGGCCCGGACGGCGCGCTGTACTTCGTGGACTGGGCAAACCCGCTCATCGGCCACATGCAGTATTCCCAGCGGGACCCGAACCGCGACCACGTCAGCGGCCGGGTGTACCGGATGACCGGCACCGCCCAGAAGCCGATCAAGCCGGCGACGCAGGCCGGGAAGAGTGTGGCCGACATCTGCGAGCAGTTCCGCGAGTACGAGTGGCGGACCCGCTACCGCGCCCGCCGGGAACTGCACGACCGCCCGGCGGCCGAGGTGCTGCCGGCCGTCGCCGCGTGGGTGAAGATGCTGGACCCGGCCGACCCGCTGTTCGACCGCCTGCGGTGCGAGGCGCTGTGGGTGCAGGCCGGATTCCACGCCCTCGACGTGGCCCTGGCCGACGCGGTGCTGAAGTGTTCCACGTTCCAGGCGCGTGCGGCGGTCGTCCACCTGCTCGCCGACGAGCGGGAGTACCTGCCGAAGGACGTGATCGAGCGGTTCAAGACGGCAGCCGCCGACCCCCACCCCCGCGTCCGCACCGAGGCCGCCCGCGCTCTCAGCTTCTACCCCACGCCGGACGCGGTGGCCACGCTGGTGGGCATGACCAAGAAGGGGTTGGACCAGTGGGAGCGGTACACGGTCGAGCACGCGCTCGGGGCGAACGAGGCGGTGTGGCGGCCGGACTTCCTGGCCGGCAAGGTGAAGGACAACCCGGAGGCGGCGCGGGTGATGGACGAGCTGCTGAAGAGCAACAAACAGGGCGGGCTGGCCGCCCCGTGGCTGAAGCTGCTGATGGGCACCGAGCCGAAGTCGGGGGAGGAGAAGCGGCGGGCGATGGAAGCGCTCGCCAACCTGAAGGGTAACGCCAGCAAGGGGCGGGAGGTGTTCCAGCGGACCTGCACCGCCTGCCACAAGGTGGGCAACGGCGAGGGGGCCGACTACGGCCCGAACCTGGACAAGGTGATGGACCGCTCGAAGACGCGGGTGAAGCTGATCGAGTCGATGATCGACCCGAACGCCGAGGTGGAGGACAAGTACAAGTCCACCCGCATCGACAAGCTGGACGGCAAGTCGGTGATCGGCCTGCTGGTGTCCGAGACGAAGACGGAGACGGTCATCTTCGACGGCAAGGACAAGGTGACGATCAAGGCCGAGGACATCGACCGCAAGACGCAGTTGAAGCAGAGCAGCATGCCCGAGGGCCAGGCCGGCATCATGGCCCCGGTCGAGTTCCTCGACCTGATCGAGTACCTGTCCACACTGAAGTGACGAATCGGGAGCCGGCTCGCCATTGATGTTGCGCAACTCACCTCTCAATCGTCGGAACCGCCGCACGAGTTTCATCAATTCTCGCCGCGGCTACTACCCCATTTCATCGCTTCTTCTTACACCGTAAAGCAGTCGCCCGCACTTGTTTGGATTGGCTGCCATGTCCGATTCGCTCATCGCCGCGTTGCGTCCGTTGTTCGCGCAGTTGACTGCCCATCTGGACGGGAAGCCGGAACTCCAGGGCCAGCTCGCCGCCGCCGCCCGCGCATTTGCGGACTGGGTGGAGGTCGGGCGACCACTAGCAATTGAAGTGCCCGCCGCGGAGCCAGCCGCCCCTCCCCCGCCGACGCCGCCGCCTGTCGAAGTTCGCCACGAGAGCGTGCTGGATCAACTCGTCCTGCCCATTCCGATCGCCCCGCGGCCGACCGCCCCGGTCTTGCCGCCGGCGTATACCCCCCCGCCGGGCGAACACGGGCGGGACTTCATCCCCCTGCCGCTGGCGACGATCGCCGCCCGGTGCCGGGTGAAGGCCGGGGCGGCGAAGGTGCAGGCGAAGCGGGCGGCGGGGGCGGCCGCCGACACGCACGCCGACGAGTCCGCCCTCCGCAAGCAGGCCGAGGTGTACCCGGACTGCGGGCTGTGGATGTTCGACCCGGACGGGTACCCGCGGAGCAAGGCGGTGTGGACCGACCTGGCCGGCGGGTACGAGGTGTGCGCGGCGGCGGCCGACCTGCTGCGGGCGTGGGCGGGCAGCGGGCCGGACATGCAACACGGGCAGGAGGTGTTGACGGCGGCGGCCGAGGCCCAGTCGATGCTGCTGTATGCCGTCGCCGACGTCGGGTGGGTGAGCCGCGACCACGAGCAGGTGCAGATGTTCGTCCACATCCGCGAGCTGGGCAAGCAGCACCAGATCTACGTCCCACGGTACCTCCGCCGCGAAGACCCGGCCGAACCGGCCCGCTGGCCGGACCTGGCCGACCGGCTGAAGGCGATCGCCGGGCGGTACGGGTCGTTCGGCAACGGGTCGGGGGTCATGTCCGCCGCGACCGACCCGGCGAAGGTGCGGCAGAAGGCGCTGGGCAACCTGAAGTACAAGCTGAAGAAGATGGCCGACGACCCGGCCGGCATCGCCGACGAGTGGCCGCGGGTGGTGGAACTGCTCGACCAGGCGGTGACGGCCGGCGTCCCGCCGAGCAGCCTGGAGTTCCGCGAGATCCTGCTGCCGGTGTACGACCAGGTGCCGCCCGACCTGTCGACCACGCCGGGGGTCGAGCGGGTGTTCCGGGCGGTCGAACTGTACCGCGACACCCAGGCCGCCGCGGCGGCCGAACCGCCCCCGCTGGAGGACACGCCGTCGGCGGAGGTGACGAAGGTGGCCGACTGGCTCCGCGGCAAAGAGGTGGTGTTCATCGGCGGGCTACGCCGGGCGAACCACGTGTCGGCGCTGAAGCGGGCGTTCGGGCTGGCCGACGTGCGGTGGCTGAGCACCCCGGAGCACACGTCGTTCACCGCGTTCGAGGCGGACATCGTCCGCCCGGAGGTGGCGGTGGTGCTGCTCGCCATCCGCTGGTCCAGCCACGACTACGCCGAGGTGCGGCAGTTCTGCGACCGCTCGGGCAAGCCGCTCGTCCGCCTGCCCACCGGGTACAACGCCAACCAGATCGCCCACCAGATCACCACGCAAGCCGGGGAGCGGCTGGCCGCGGTGGCCGGCGACGGGTTCTCCGCCGGGCTGTGAGCAAGGGCGGCGGTATAATGCCGCCGTCATGACCTTCCACGACCACTTCTCCGGGCACGCCCCGGACTACCGCACGTTCCGGCCGAACTACCCGCCGGAGTTGTTCGCGTACCTGAAGTCGCTCGTGCCACACGGCATTCGGGTGTGGGACTGCGGCACCGGGAACGGTCAGGCGGCGGTGGCGCTGGCCGAACACTTCGACGAGGTGTTCGCCACCGACGCGAGCGAGCAGCAGATCGCCGAGGCCGAACCCCACCCGCGGGTGACGTATGCCGTCGCCCCGGCCGAGAAGTGCCCGTTGCCGGACTCGTCGGTCGATCTGGTGACGGTGGCCCAGGCGCTGCACTGGTTCCGGTTCGGCGAGTTCTACGCCGAGGTGCGGCGGGTGTGCCGGCCGGGCGGGGTGCTGGCGGCGTGGACGTATGACCTGCACTCGGTCGGGCCGGGCATCGACCCGATCCTGACACGGATGCAGAGCGAGTTCGTCGGCCCGTTCTGGCCGCCGGAGCGGCAGTACGTGTTCGCCCGGTACCGCACCATCCCGTTCCCGTTCGGGGAGTGTAGCCCGCACACTCCGTGTGCGGATCAGGCAAGACCGCACACGGAGTGTGCGGGCTACACTCCCGAGTTCAACATGACCGCGAGTTGGACGCTGCCGCAGATGCTCGGGTACATGAACACCTGGAGCGCCACCAAGCGGTTCGTGAAGGAGCGCGGGTTCAACCCGGGCGAGCGGCTAACCCCAGAATTCGCGTCGGCCTGGGGCGACCCGGCGACCACCCGCACCGTCCGCTGGCCCCTGTTCCTGCGAACCGGGCGGGTGTCGTGATGCTTGCAACCTTCTGTTAACCCGACGCGCCAGCGAGGGGTGCATGGTTCCCTTCGCTGGCGCGTCGGGCTAACAGATCATGCCGGGCTAACAGGCGGAGCGTGTCGTGACCTATTTCCTGGCGTTGGAAACGTCGTGCGACGAGACTGCGGCGGCGGTGTTCACCGACGGCCTGACGGTGAAGTCGAGCGTGGTCGCGTCGCAGACCGACCTGCACGCCCGGTTCGGCGGGGTGGTGCCGGAGATCGCCAGCCGCGCGCACCTGCGGAACTTGCTGCCGGTGATCGACGAGGCGGTGCGGAAAGCGGGCATCACCCTGGCCGATGTCGGTTGCGTGGCCGTCCACAACACGCCCGGTCTGGTCGGAGCGCTGCTGGTGGGGGTGACGGCGGCGAAGGCGCTGGCCGTCGCGCTCGGGGTGCCGCTGGTGGCGGTGAACCACGTCGCCGGCCACATCTACGCCTGCCGGATGGCCGCCGGGCGGGACATCTTCCCGTGCCTCGGGCTGGTGGTCAGCGGCGGGCACACCGCCCTGTTCCGGTGCGACACCGCGTTGTCACTCAACCTGCTCGGCGGCACGCGGGACGACGCCGCCGGGGAGGCGTTCGACAAGGTGGCGGCCATCCTCGGGCTGGGGTTCCCCGGCGGGCCGGCGGTGGAACGGGAAGCCGCAGCCGGCGACCCGAAGGCGTTCGCCTTCCCCCGCGCGTTCGCCTCCGACCCGCGGTTGGAGTTCAGCTTCAGCGGGCTGAAGACGGCGGTGCTGTACGCCTGCCACGGGCAGGACGTGCGGCAGGCCACCCCGCCCCCGCCGGGGAAAAAGCGGGCCGACCTCGCCGCCAGCTTCCAGGAGGCGGTGGTGGACGCGCTCGCGGTCAAGTGCCGGCAGGCGCTGGAGCAGACGGGGCTGACGCGGCTGGCCGTCGGCGGCGGGGTGAGCGCGAACAAGCGGCTGCGGGCGAAGCTGCAGGCGGCGTGCGACCGCGCCGGGGCGGAGCTGTTCATCCCGCCGATGAACCTGTGTACCGACAACGCGGCGATGGCGGCTCTGGCCGTCGAGAAGTGGCGGGTCGGCCAGTTCGCCCCGCCGGACCTGGACGCCGAGCCGAACTTTATTGGCTCATGAGGCGTCAGGGGTGAGTCCGAGCATCTGCCGCAGGTGGGCGGTGGTGGCGACTTTCAGGTTGTGGACCCACTGGAAGACGGCCACATACTGCCCGAGTCGCCACTTGCT
>JALHQU010000062.1 GCA_022841795.1 Fimbriiglobus sp. | reverse complement strand
GGGGTTCTTGGCGAGCGGGGAGCGTGAGCGCCCGGAGGTTCATCCCCTCCGGTCGCTCACGCTCCCGGCTCGCCGGAATCAGTACCGCCAGCCGGTCGCCGGGGTGAACCCGGCCGGACGGACGGCGGCGAACAGCACCAGCAGCCCGCCGACGACCGCCTGGGCCACGGCCAGCCCGATCACCAGCGGCCACGGCGACCGCATGGGCAGGGCGGTCCGCCACTCCTCCGGCTCGTCGTCGTCGGGTTCGTCGCGGAACTTGGGCACCACGTCACCTACTTCTTCGGCCGGGCGGTCTTCTCGTACTCTGTCGCTTCGTCGAGTGAGATCAGCCCGTCGCGGTTCGTGTCCAGTTTATCGAAGTCCTCCTTCGGGCCGAGGAATTCGAGCCGCGACACGTCGCCGTCGCCGTTGCGGTCCATCTTGCGGAGCCACGCCGGCCCCTGGGTGGAGGCGGGCTGCCGCTGGGCGACCGCGAACGCCGGGTCCACGATCCCGCCGAACGTGCTGCCGAACCGCACCACCGCCGACGGCTGGAGCACCTGCCGGGTCACCTCGTTCTCGCCGGACGGCTCCAGCGGGATCAGCCGCTCGTAGGCGGTGCGAAGTTCCTTCACCCCCAGTTTGCCGTCCCCGCTCGCGTCCAGCAGTTGGAACAGGTTGGGCACGCGGGTGACGTGGGTGAGCGTCATGCTCAGCCGGGCGGTCTTCGTCTGCAGGGTGAAGTAGCGGTCGAACTCGGCCCGCGTCAACTTGCCGTCGCCGTCGAAGTCGGCCGGGTCGAACGCCACCCGCAGGAACTGGTACTGCGGGCCGACCAGGTCCTTCTCCTCCAGGTACTTTTTGTCCGCCGGGAACAGGGCGGCGTAGGGGTGATCGACGCCGGCGGCCGCGGCGGGCAGCGGGGCCGCGGCCAGATCGACCGTCTGCGCCCCCACCCGCAGCACCACCCGGTCCGGCGTGCTCGGCTTGGGGATGTCGATGCCGGCCGGGAACCCCTTCCCCGCGGTCGCCTCGGCCTTGCACCCGGCCAGCTTCTCGGCGAACGTGAGCGTCACCACCACGTCCGGCTCGCCCGTCCGCCACGCCTCCAGTTCGGTGGCGGTCAGCTTGCCGTCCTTGTCCGCGTCCAGCCGGGCGAAGTCGGCGGCGGTCAGCCCGCTCTCCAGCCGGTTCAGCTTGTCGTCCTTGCTCGCGTCGTACCACTTGACCACCTGGCCGACCACGTCCGGCGAGAGCGAACCGAGGTGCGCCTGAAGCCCATTCGGGGCAGCGTTCGCAGGATTCGCCCGTCCGCTCATCGCCATCATCCCGGCGCCGAACTCCCCGCCCCCGGCGAGCATGTTGCCGCGGGCCGAGTTCTTCAGCAGTTCGGCCGCGCTCACCGTCTCGTCCTCGTCCTCGTCCAGCACGCCCAGGATCTTCTCCGCCGCCTTCAACTCCGTCGCGGACAGCCGGCCGTCCTGGTTAGCGTCCAGCCGGACGAACAGCTCGGCGGTGATCTCGCCGATGTTGCGGTTGTCGGCCACGCTCCCCCGCACCTGCGTCATCAGCGGCAGTTCCGGCGAGTAGTACGCGGCGAACTCCTCAAAGCTCACCTTCCCGTCGCCGTCGCGGTCCAGGATGTCGATGGACGGCGCCTGGCCGGTCTGCCCGCGGAACCCGAACCCGCCGCGGAGCATCTGGGCCATCTCGCTACGGGCGTAGACGAGCTCCGCCTCGTACCTGTTCAGTGACCCGTCGCCGTCGCGGTCGAACGCGGCGAACAAATCCTTCAGGTGCTTCTCGAACCGCTCGTTCAGCGACCCGCCGGCCACCGTCGTCACCACCCGGATGCGGACCGGGCGGGTGCGGGCGAGGAACAGCACCTCGTAGGTGTCCTGCACCGTCGCCGACGGGTCCCGCTTGAACGGCCCGGCCTGCCGCTGGAGTTCGGAGCGGAAGAACGGCAGGGTGCCGGGGGCGAAGGCGTCGCCCTTCGGGGTGTACTGGCGGACGCCCCGCTCCAGCTTGCCGGGGTCGGCGACAGCGAGGGGGGTGAGCAGCAGCAGCAGGAGCAGGCACGTGCGCATCGAGTGGACCCAACCGAGCAAGCCCAGGGACGGCCGTCCCTGGGCTTTACGGGATTCAATTCACGCCACCACTTCCTTCACCACCGACGCCCCCTTGTCCACGATGGCGATCGGCCGGCCGACGTTCGACATGTTCTGCCTGGTGTGGTCGATGCCGAGCGCGGCGCACGCCGTCGCCAGCAGGTCGGTCGTCGTCGTCACCCGGTCTTCGACGGTGGTGCCGTCGTTGCTCGTCTTGCCGATGGCCTGCCCGCCCTTGATCCCGCCGCCGGCCAGCACCGTGCTCCAGGCGTTCGGGAAGTGGTCCCGCCCGCGGTTGCCGTTGATCCGCGGGGTGCGGCCGAACTCGCCCATCCACACCACCAGCGTGCTGTCCAACAGCCCGCGGTCCTTCAGGTCGCCCATCAACGCCGCCCACCCCTTGTCCAGGGTGCCGCACAGGTTCTTCACCAGGTCGAAGTTGTTCTGGTGCGTGTCCCAGTTGCCCAGGTTCACCTCGACGAACGGCACCCCACGCTCCACCAGCCGGCGGGCGAGCAGGCACCCCTGGCCGAACAGGCTGCGGCCGTATTTGTCCCGCACCTCCGCCTTCTCCTGGCCCAGGTCGAACACCTTGCCGGCGTCCGACTGCATCAGCCGGGTGGCCCGGTCGTAGGCGGCGGTGTGCCCGGCCGAGATGGGGGTGGGGTGGGTGGCGGCGAAATCGTCGTGCATCCGCCGCAGCAGCTCCAGCCGGGCGTCGGCGTGATCCTTCCGCACCTCCTTCGGCCGATCCAGGTTCTGCACCTGCAGGGTGCGGTCCACGTCGATGGTCTGCCCCTCCATCTGGAACACCCCGTCGCCGACCATGAGCGGGGCGTAGTTCGGGCCGAGGAAGCCGGGGCCGAAGGCGTCGGAGTTGAAGAACCGCTGCGGGGCGATGCTGACGAAGTTGGGCAGCTCGCTCTTCGGGTCGCCGATCTCTTTCGACACCAGCCCGCCGAGGCTGGGGAACTGGATGCCGCCGAGCGGCAGGTTGCCCGTCCGCATCTGGTAGGTGGCACGGGCGTGGTCGCCCTCCTTCGTGGACATGCCGCGGAGGACGGCCAGCTTGTCGCCGAACTTGGCGATCTCCGGCAGGTGTTCGCCGATCTTCAGACCGGGGGCGGACGTCTGGATCTCCTTGTACGGCCCGCCGTTCTCATGGCCCGGCTTCAGGTCCCACAGGTCGATGGTGGCCGGCCCGCCGTTCATCCACAGCAGGATGCACGCCCGCTTCCGCTGCGGGCTGTTCTCGGCGGCGCGGGCGAGGGTGCGGAACCAGCCGGACACGCCCACCCCGAGGCCGACGGCCCCGACGCGGAGCAGGTGTCTGCGGTGCATGTTGGAATTCGACATGGCCATGCCTCGGCAACGGTGGATCGGATTTATCATCGCCGCGAGCTTGCGAGTGGGATGGCTGGCTCCGCTCCCGGTGGTCGCGGCGAAGAATCAGTGGTTGAACAGAAACTCCGTGCTGTTCAGCAGCACCCAGAACACGTCCGCCAGCGCCTTGTTCTTGTCCCCGCTCGGCCCGCCGCGGTCCACATAGCTGGCGAGCGACTCCCGCTCCTCGGCCGTCGGCGGGCGGCACACGGCCGTCAGGAACAGCGCGTCGATCTTCTTCCCGGTGGTCAGGAACGGGGCGTCGGCGATCGCCCCCAGCACTTCGCCCCGCACCGCGTCCGTCTGGTCGGCCACCAGCCGGCCGTTCATCACCGTCAGCGCTTGCAGGATGGACGTCTGCGACTCGATCGGCTTGGCCGGGATGGGGAACAGCGTCTGAAACGCGAACTGGGTGTCCCCGCCGATGGTGAACCGCGCGCGGTTCGGGCTGTCCCCCATCCGCGTGCCGGTGGCGGTGACGAAGCTGTTGAAGATCTGCGCCCCGGTCAGCCCCTTCAGGTTCATGCGGGCGAACCGCCGCGTGTCGGACTGCGTCGGGTGGGTTATGCGGCTGGTCAGCTGGTACGCCTTGCTCGCCACGATGCCGCGGATGAGCACCCGCAGGTCGAAGTCGGCGGCGTGGAACGCGGCGGCCAGGTCGTCGAGCAGTTCCGGGTGGCTGGGCGGGTTGCCCTCGCCGGGTTCGTCGATCGGATCGATCAGCCCGACGCCGAAGAAGTGGTGCCACAGCCGGTTGGTGACGTTGCGGGCGAAGTACGGGTTGTCCTTCGCCAGCACCCAGTCGGCCAATTCCTGCCGCGGGTTGCGGCTCTCGGTCCACTCCGGGGC
Organism: Fimbriiglobus sp.; assembly: GCA_022841795.1. Classification (GTDB taxonomy): domain Bacteria; phylum Planctomycetota; class Planctomycetia; order Gemmatales; family Gemmataceae; genus JALHQU01. The sequence continues at coordinate 27,718 of JALHQU010000062.1, read as the reverse complement.
CGACCCGTCCAGGTACTTCGCGCTCACCTGTCGGGTCGCCCCGCCCTTGCCCAGGCCCGGCACGCTGATGCGGTTCTTCGTGTACTGCGGCTGGAGCGGGCCGACGAAGCTCGGGCCGACCGGCGGCAGCGGGGTGAACTCGCCGAAGAACGCGGCGAACTGCCAGAACTGCTCCCGCTTGTACGGGGCGAACGGGTGGTCGTGGCACTGGGCGCACTCCAGTTTCACCCCCAGGAACGCCCGCGTCACCGTCGCCCCCAGATTCTCCGGCTTCGCCTCCAGCGCCTGGTAAAACGCTTGCATGGCGAACTGGTCCGGGTCCTGGTTCTGGTTGCCCAGGTTGATCCGCCCGCGGGGGCCGACCGCCACCTCGGCCGTCAGCGTCTCGCGGATGACCGCCCCGAGCGACACCCCCGCCGCCAGCCGCCGCCGCAGGTACTCCTCGTAGGACGTGCCCAGGAAGCTCTTGAACTGGTCGGAGATGGTCTCGGGCAGCCAGGATGCGCGGACAGCCGCGGCGAACTGGGTGGCGTACCCCGGTTTCGCCAGCAGCTTGTCCACCAGCTTCAGCCGCTTGTCCGGGTCGGCGTCGTCGGCGAACGCCCGCACCTCGGCCACCTTCGGGATGCGGCCGATCAGGTCCAGGTACACCCGCCGGCAGAACTCGTGGTCGTCGGCCAGTGGCGCCGGGGTGATCTGCCGGGCCGTCCAGTCGGCGGTCAGCCGGGCGTCGATGGCGGCGGCGATCTTGCGGGTGACTTTGCCACTCCCGCCGTCGCCCGTCGCCACTTTCAGATCGGCGGCGAAACCGGCCGGGGCGAACAGTGCAAATGTCAGGGCCGCGAGTGCGGGTCGCATGGCCGTCTCCGAGACGGGTCGGGGTCTGCCGGATCAGACGATCGGGCGGCGGACGAGCAACCGCCGGTCGCCCTGATGTTACCCGACAGACGCCGCCGCCGGCCGTGCATTTCACCCCGCCGGTTGCGGAATCGGCCCCGCGGCGGTAGGGTTGAATGAGACGACCTGTATCCCGGTCTCACGACCGGGGCTACGATATACCGCCCCCTTCGGGGGCTTCGATCCAAGCCCGCGGAGCGGGCGGCATAGCGAAGCCCCGGTCGTGAGACCGGGGACGGAATTCCGAGTGCCCCATGACGCTACGAAACATCCTCCTCGGCCTGCTCGCCCTCACCTGCTCGCTCGCCGTCGCGGACGACAAGCCGGACACCAAGAAGCCCGAGCCGAAGAAGCCGGCCGGCCCGCTCGCCGAGGCCCGGCAGCGGCTGCTCCGCGGCAACTACGAGGAAGCCCGCGACGGGTTCGAGAAGGCGGCGAAAGCCGACCCGAAGCTGACGCCAAAAGCCGCGGCCGGCGTCGCCGAGACGTACCGGCTGGTGGGCGAGTACGACAAGGCGCTCGGCACACTCGGCGACGCGCTGAAAGAGGCGCCGACCAGCCCGGAGTTGTTGGCGGCGCGGGCCGACCACCTGTACCAGATGGGCAAGTGGGACGAGGCGGAGAAAGACGCCGACGCCGCCATCGCCCGAGCCGAGGGGCAACTGCTCGCCCGGTGGACGAAGGCGAAGGTGCTCCGCGACCGCGGGCAGATCAAGGAAGCCGACGACGCCTTCCGCTGGGTGGTGCGGTACTACACCAAGCGGAGCAACGACGACAAGGACATCACCGACCCGGAGGAGCTGGTGTACGTCGCCGAGTGCGGGGCGGAGAACGCCCGCTGGCACAACCTGTCGAAACAGTTCAGCTTCATCCTGAACACGGTGCTCAAGGACGCGCTGAAGGAGGATGCGGACTACTGGCCGGCCGAGCAACTGTCCGGCGACCTGCTGCTGGAGAAGTACAACCGGCCGGACGCCATCGACGCCTACGACAACGTGCTGAAGGTGAACCCGAAGGCGGCCGACCCGCTCGTCGGCAAGGCGCAGGCGGCGCTGGTGAAGTTCGACTTGAAGGACGCCGACGCTTTTGCGGACCAAGCCCTGAAGCAGAATCCGAAGCACCCTGGCGCGCTACGGGCGAAGGCGGACGTGCTGTTCGTGGCCGGCGACTACCCGGCGGCCGAGAAGGTGCTGGCCCAGGCGAAGGCGGTGAACCCGCGGGACGCGGTCACGCTCGGCAAGCTGGCCGCGGCGCTCACCCTGCAAGGGAAGGCCGCCGAGTTCGCCGCGGTGGTGAAGGAGGCCGGGTCGTTCGACACCAAGCCCGGCCTGTTCTTCCACGAGCTGGCGTCGGTGCTGGAGGAGCGGAAGCAGTACGGCCGGGCGGAGGAGTATTACCGCCAGGCGGCGGACCTGCGGCCGCAACTGGCCGGCCCCCGCACCGGGCTGGGCATGTTGCAACTGCGGCTGGGGAACGAGGCCGAGGGCCGCAAACTGCTCGACGCCGCGTTCAAGCTCGACCCGTTCAACGTCCGCGTGTCCAACTCCCGCAAGGTGCTCGACCACCTCGCCAAGTACGAAACGGTAGAGACCGCCCACTACCTGCTGCGGTTCGACCCGCTGACGGACAAGCTGCTGGCCGCGTGGCTGGCTGACTACCTGGAGGAGATCCACGCCGAGCTGAAGGGCCAGTTCGGGTACGAGCCGCCGGGCAAGGTGCTGATCGAGGTGTTCAACTCGCACGAGATGTTCAGCGGGCGGACGGTCGGTCTGCCCGACCTGCACACCATCGGCGCCTGCACCGGGCGGGTGGTGGCGATGGCGTCGCCGAAGGCGAAGGGGCTGGCGAAGCCGTTCAACTGGGGGCGGGTGATCCGCCACGAACTGACGCACATCTTCAACCTGGCCCAGACCGACTTCCAGTGCCCGCACTGGCTGACCGAGGGGCTGGCCGTGCAGAACGAGCGGATGAACCGCTCGCCCATGTGGTCGCAGATCCTCCGCGATCGGTTCAACGCCGACACCCTGCTGACGCTCGACACCATCATGATGGGGTTCGTCCGCCCGAAGGGGCCGGACGAGTGGACGCTGGCGTACTGCCAGAGCCAACTGTACGTGGACTACCTCATCAAGACGCACGGGCAGGGGTCGGTGGGCAAACTGCTCAACGAGTTCAAGACCGGCAAGGACACCGCGGCGGCGCTGAAGGCGGCGTGCGGGGCGGACATCGCCGAGTTCGAGAAGGGGTACAAGCAGTACGTGGCGGAGGTCGTGAAGGGCATCCAGGGCGGCGGCAAGAAGCCGATGGAGAAGGCGATGACGTTCGAGGAGTTGGAAAAGGCCGTCGAGAAAGACCCGGACGACCTGGACCTGAAGGCGAAGCTGGCCGAGCAACTGCTGCGGCGGAACAAGGTGTCCGACGCCAAGAAGCTGGTGGACGCGGTGCTGGCGAAGGACGACGGGCACGCGGCGGGGCTGGTGGTGCGGGCCAAGCTGCTCGCCCGCGGCGGGGACGACGACGGGGCGAAGGCGGCGCTGGACGCGGCCATGAAGGCCAGGCCGGACGACCCGAAGCTGCTCGTCACCGTCGGGCGGATGCACCTGGAGAAGAAGGAGTTCGCCGAGGCCGCGAAGCTGTTCGAGAAGGGCCGGCAGGTGGCCCCGCTCGACGCCGACTGGCTGGAGCAGTTGGCGAAGATTTACAAGGAGACGAAGGAGACGGACAAGTTGACGGCGGTGCTGGCCGAACTGGTCGGGCACGACCCGGACGAGTTGGACGGGCGGGTGCGGCTGGCGGCGATGAACCTGGAGGCGGGTAAGTTCGCCGAGGCCGAGGCGTTCGCCCGCGACGCCCTGATGATCGACGTGAGCAACAAGGACGCGAAGGACACGCTGCTGGAGGCCCTCCGCAAACAGAAGAAGAACACCGAAGCGGACAAGATCGAGAAGCGGTACGAGAAGTGAGGGTGAGCCGGGAGCGTGAGCGACTGGAGGATGTGACCCTCCGGTCGCTCACGCTCCCGGCTCACCAACCGCCATATCAGGCGGGGAAGAACTTGGGCACGTTCAGGTTGTAGAAGTCCCGCTCCAGGTACTCCAGGGCGAGGGCGAAGTTGAGGATGGCGATGTCGTTGGTGCGGGACGGGGTGCTGTTGAACGATAGCGCCGGCCCGCCGTTCAGGTCCTGGATGAACGGGCCGGCGGCGGCCACCACCTCGTCGATGGTCAGCGCCCGCTCGAAGTCCTGCTCGTCGCCGAACACGTTGTTCGTGTGCGGCTGGTTGAACAGCACGTTCAGATAGCCGGCGTGCCGCGCCTCGATGGTGGCGATGCTGCCGGCGGCGGCCAGCACCGACCGACTGAACAGCACCGGGGCCGCCCCCAGGTACGCCCCCACCCCGGTGTTCTCCAGCGCCTGCGACACCGTCGCGAAGGTGACGATGTCCGGCTGCTCCAGGTTCTTGAAGTTCGGCCGCGGGCGGGGGGTGCCGCCCAGGTTGGTGATCAGGGTGACGACCGCATCGACGTGTACGATCTCGTGTTCCTGAAGCAGGGTGAACAGGTTGGCGTTCCAGTTCGGGTACAGGTTCGGCAGGGCCGGCCCGGCGGCCTTGGCCGGCCGGGCGAACAGCCCGACCCCGGCGACGGCTGCGGCCGACGCCAGCCCGCCCCGCAACAACGACCGGCGGTCCACGCCGCGGCCCGACGAGTTCTCCGTCATGATGAAACTCCCGGAATCGGAAAAGGAAAAAGGAAAAAGGACGACGGCCGCCCGGCCCGGATGTCGGGCCGGGCGGCCGTCGCGTCACCCGACGAACACGCCGCCGACGGCGGAGGTGCCGAACGGTCGCAGGTCGGCGAAAGCAGACGCGCCCGCGAAGTTGAACACGCGGACGGTGCTCGCGCCGTCCGCGCCCGAGCCGACCAGGATCTCGTCCCGGCCGTCCACGTTCAGGTCGGCGGTCGCCACCGGGACGCCGCCGCGGAGGGCGGCGTCGAAGGCGAAGAACCCGCCCAGGCGGGTGTCGGTGAGGCCGCTGAACGCCCGCACGTCCGGCCCGCCGCCGGGGCCGGCGCCGACCACCACGTCCAGCCGCCCGTCCCCGTTCACGTCCCCGCTGGCCACGTAGATGCCGCCGCGGAAGCCGATGTCGTAGGCGAAGTAGCTGGTCACCGGGGCGAGCGAGCGGCCGTCGAGCACCTGCACCCGCGGCCCGCCGCCCATGCCGGCGCCGACGATCACGTCGTCGAACCCGTCGCCGGTGAACTCGCCGGCGCCGACGTTCACCCCGCCGCGGAACACCGGCTCGAAGGCGAAGAAGTTGACCAGCACCGTCTGCGTGCCGGCGGTCAGGGCGAGGCCGTCGAACGCCTGCACCCGCGGCCCACCGCCCGGCCCGGCGCCGACGATCACGTCGTCGAACCCGTCCCCGTTCAGGTCCCCGCTGGCCAGCGACAGCCCGCCCTGGAACACCGGCTCGAAGGCGAAGAAGTTGGCGATGACGGTGCGGGTGCCGGCGGACAGCGCCTTCCCGTCGTACACCTCGATCCGCGGCCCGCCGCCGGGGCCGGCGCCGACGATCACGTCGTCGAACCCGTCCCCGTTCAGGTCCCCGGTGGACACCACCACCGCCCCGCCGAACGCCCCCTCGAAAGCGGCGAAGGTGAGCAGCGGGGCGCCGCCGACGGCGTTGTACGCCGCCACCCGACCGCCGGTCGAGCCGGCGGCGAACAGGCGGAACGGCGGCGGGGGCGGCGGCACACCCGGCGGCGGCGGGACGGTGGGCCCGACCACCTCGGGGATGGTGACGGTGGCCGCGGTGATCGCCCCCAGGGTGGCTCCGCCGGTCGGATTGCTCAGGGTCAGGGTGAACGTCCTGGCCGGACTCGGCGGGCGCACCCCGGCCGGCAGGAGCAGGAAGATGGTGGCAGAGGTCGCCCCGTCGGCGAACGACACGGTGCCGGACGCCGGCAGGTAGTCCACCCCGGCCACCCCCGTGCCGTCGGCGGTGGCGTAGTTCACCGTCACCGGCCCGCTCGCCCCGCCGGTGCGGGTGACGGTGACGGCGATCGGGGTGCGGGCGGCGGAAAACGCCAGGTCGGACGCCGCCAGCGACAGCACGCCCGCCCCGGCGGCCGGCGGGATGACCGAGACCGCACTCAGGGTGAACCCGCCGCCCAGCACGCCGAGGGAGGTGACCGTGCCGGTGGTCAGGTTGAGCGAGTACACCGTCGAGCCGTTCACCGCGAACGCCGCGTCCGTCCCCGCCTGGATGTCGAACGACGTGTTCGTGCCGAAATTGACCAGGGTGAACGCGGGCGTCCGCAGTTCGCCGACCGCCACCACCTGCCCCAGGTTCGGGGACGGGGTGCCGTCCGGCCCGCCGACGCGGACGAGCAGGTCCTGGGCGATGTCGATGGCGTACAGGGTGGTGACGTTGCCCGTCGGGCCGTTGCGGGTGTACGCGATCGCGTCCGTCGTCACACTCCCGGGCACGTCCGCCGGGGAGGACGGGTCGGCCGGGTCGGTGGTGCCGAAGAACCCGCGGTTGGTGTCGTCGTTCGGGTCGTAGAACAGGCTGGTGTCGGCCACCCCGCCCACCACCAGCCCGGTGTCCGGGTTGATCCGCAAGCTCTGCCCGGTGTTCCCGATCACCCGCAGCCGGTCCACCGTCGGGTTGAAGTTCACCCCGAAGTTGGTGCCGGACAGGGCCGGGGTGAACGCCGTCCCGCCGACGGCCGCCGCCACGCCGGTGGCGACGTTGATCGTGTACACCCGGCTCGTGCTGCCGACGCCGAACAGGGTGCCGGTGGCCGGTCGGTAGTCGATGCCGACCAGGGTTTCGCCCGCCGCCAGCCCGGTCACCGTGACCGGACTTCCGACGAGCGTGCCCGGCGTGCCGCTGTCGAACCGGATCAGCGAGCCGGCGGTGGTCAGCCCGACCAGGGCGACCGGCACCTCCCGCCCTTCGAGCAGTTCGAGAGCGGGTCGGAACGGGCGCGGTCGTGCCGTCCCGCAGGGGTGGCCCGCGGCCCGTGTGAAGAATGACATGGGGACCTCGAACGATGGCGGATGAAATCGGAACGACGCTGCCACAGGTACGCCGAACGGGCGTGCCCGGATTTACGAATGCGGGTTTCGTCACCAGCACTCGATGTGCCGTACCGCTCTCACATCCGACCGTGTGCCGGAGTTCCCCGCCGAAACTCCTGCCCGTAGTGGCCGACTGCCCGGAACTACTGCTGACGTTGGAAAGCGGCTTTTTGCCGCCGCGAGTTTCCCCGGCCGACCGCTCATCCCTACGCCGTCCGGATTCGACCGCGGGTGTCATCGGAAACGGGTTGCTCACGAGTACGCAGTCGGTTGCTCTGTCACACGGACCCGATGACGACGGCACGAGACGGACGAATAATCGGACCGCGAACCTCGGGCGGATCCCCCGCGTAACACCTGTGTGTGTTGGCCTGACCCCGGCAGGGGTGCTAGGCTAACCCGGTATGTCGATGACCCTCGGCCAGTTGCAGCAGCGGATCAAGGATCTGTACGGGGCGAAAGACGCGGCCCGCGGCGTCGAAGGAACCTTCATGTGGTTCATGGAGGAGGTGGGGGAACTGTCGGCGGCGCTGCGGAACGGCACGACCGAGGAACGGGTGCTGGAGTTCGCCGACGTGCTAGCGTGGCTGGTGACGCTGGCGAACTGCACCGGGGTGGACCTGGACGAGGCGGTGCGGCGGAAGTACGGCGGCGGGTGCCCCGGCTGCGGGAAGACGCCGTGCGAGTGCGGGACGACGGACAAACCTTAACAGAGTCCGGACTAACCACAGAGGCACAGAGAAGAGCGGTGATGGTCGAAGCAACCCTGTTTTCTCGCCTTCTCTGTGTCTCTGTGCCTCTGTGGTTAATCGGCCCGGATCGAGCTGGGGGTTTCATGCGCTCGACGCTGTTGCGGATCGCCCTGGTCGCCGCCGCGTTCACCACCGGCCCCGCCGCGTTCGCCCAGTTCGGCTTCCGCCCGAAGGTGAAAATCGACAACCCCCGCGTCGGCTTCCGCCCGGCCGGCGGGAACGAGCGGGCGGACGGCGGGCTGCCGCAGTTCGTGTCCAAGTCCGGCATGTGGGCGCCGGTGTCGTTCACCCTGGAGATGCTCGGCGACACCGACCGCGGCATGCGGGTGGAGGTGTCCACCAACGACGGCGACGGGTTCCGCACCGTGCTGACCGTGCCGGTCGCCCGCAAGCGGGACGTGAAGGCCGGCGAGTCGCCGCGGGTGGCCGGCGAGAAGATCGAGCCGACCGAGTTCACCCAGACGGTGTACGCCCGCGTCGGCGGCATGGCCGAGACGGTGCGGCTGCAAATCCGGTCGGACGACGACGACAACACCTCCCTGTCCGACCCGGTGCAGGTGGACACGCTCCGCACCCGCCCCACCTCCACCTACGTCATCCTGTCGCTCGGCACGTCGGTGCCCGGCCTCGGGTTCAAGCCGGCGCAGGGCCACCCGGCCGGCGTCCCCTACCTGAACAACGGGCGGGTGGAACTCGCCAAGATCGAATCGGTGCAGGAAATGCCCGACCAGTGGTTCGGGTACGACGGGGCGGACCTGGTTGTGATCGGCACCGGGCGGGCGGACAAGCAGTTCGTGGCCGACCTGTTCGCCGGCACCACGGCGATGGCGAACAAGAAGCGGTGGGCGCTGTTCGAGTGGGTCCGCCGCGGCGGCACCCTGCTGCTGTCCGTCGGCGAGAAGGCGGACGAGGTGCGGGCGTCGAAGGCGTTCGACGAAGTCCTGCCGGTGTCCGTCGGCCAGGACGTCCGCGTGCCGGAGTTGAAGAGCAAACAGTTCGGCACCAGCAACCTCGACGCGCTCACCCTGAAGTTCGCGGCGAAGAAGCCGGGCGAGCCGACCGACCCGTTCCCGGTGGCCGCCCTCACCGCCCGCGGCGACCGCCAGCCGACCACCCTGCTCACCGACACCACCGGCAAGCGGACGCTGGTCGCACAGTCCCCGCTCGGCCTCGGCCGGGTCACGGTGGTCGCGTTCGACCTGGACCGCTCGCCGTTCGCCGACGACCCGCAGCGGTACGACTTCTGGGAGTGGCTGGTGAAGGCGTCCGGCGGCGGCAAATCGATCGACGAGCCGAACCGCCAGCAGAAGAACAAGAACAACTACAGCGGGTACACCGGCCCGGTGGAGGACGGGGCGGCGTCCGCCATCCGCTCGAACATCGACTCGTTCGAGGGGGTGCCGGTCATCTCGTTCGGCTGGGTGGCGCTGTTCATCCTCGGGTACACCCTGCTCATCGGCCCGATCGAGTACATCTTCCTGAAGAAGGTGCTCGGGCGGCTGGAGCTGACGTGGGTGACGTTCCCGCTGATCGTGCTGACGGTGAGCGCGGCGGCGTACTTCACCGCCTACGCGGTGAAGGGCAAGGACCTGCGGATCAACAAGATCGACGTGATCGACGTGGACCCGCGGGATGAGGGGCGGGTGTACGGCCGCACCTGGTTCACCGTGTTCAGCCCGCGGATCGACAGCTACGCCGTCGGGGTGCAGGCGAAGGACAACTGGGCGGTGCCCCCGCCCACCGGCCCGAACCCGGCCACCCTGGTGGACTGGTACGGCGGCACCGGGTCCGGCGGCATCGGCGGGTCCGCCCGCACCTACCAGTACAAGTTCGACGCCCTGAATGACGAGGGGCGGCCGACCGGCCCGGCGAACGGGCTGACCAGCGTGCCCATCCAGGTGTGGTCCACCAAGGCGTTCACCGCCAACTGGTCGGCCCTGCCGGCCGGCCCGCTGCCGCCGGTGGTGTCCACCGTCACCCGCCTGCCGGCCGGCGACGACGTGGGCGGCACGCTCACGGTGAACCTGCCGCTCAAGCAGGTGGAGAAGGCGTATGTGGTGTACCGCAAGCGGGTGTACGAGCTGGACAGCGGTATCACCACCGGCCTGCCGGTGCGGATCAACACCGCGTCCACCCCGCTGAGCAACGACCAACTGCCGTTCAAGGCGGACAGCCGGTTCCAGCCCAGCGACAGTGGGAACGACTTCGGGTTCGGCGGGCCGGGCGGGCGGCGGGGGCGGGCGTACAACCCGCAGCCGACGCCGACCGCCGCCGGCGGCGAACTCGGGCTGTGGGGGCTGCTGTTCCACGAGGAGGCGATGACGGGCCTGGAGCTTCAGAACTCCACCCTCCGCGGGCTGGACCAGTCGTGGCGGCTGAGCGAGAAGAACGACGGCGAGTTGATCCTGCTCATCAAACTGCGGCGGGAGGTCGGCGCCGCCGAGCCGATGATGACCGCCGCCGAGAGCGCCTGCCCGACCCAACTGTGGCTGACCGGCCTGCCCGGCAGCGGCCCGCGGGCCGAAGTGCCGGGGCTGATGCAGCAGGACACCTACATCCGCGTGTTCGTGCCGGTGAAACCGGCCGGCGGGAAGTGACAATCTTGTAGGGTGGGCACTGCCCACCGCACCATCAGAACGGTGGGCAGTGCCCACCCTACACCGAGTGGCCCATGATCGAGTGCCGCGACCTGACCAAGAAGTACGGCGACCTGTACGCCCTCGACCGGCTCACCCTGAAGCTGGAGCAGGGGGACGTGTTCGGGTTCATCGGCCCGAACGGGGCGGGCAAGACCACCACCATGCGGATCCTGGCCACCCTGCTCAACCCCTCGTGGGGCGAGGCCAGCGTGTGCGGGCACAGCATCTACACCGGGTCGAAGGAGATCCGCCGCAGCATCGGGTACATGCCGGACTTCTTCGGCGTGTACGACGACATGAAGGTGATCGAGTACCTGGAGTTCTTCGCCGCCGCGTACCGCATCAAGGGGCCGGAGCGGCGGAAGAAGTGCGACCAGGTGCTCGAACTGGTGGACCTGGGGTACAAGCGGGACGCGCTCGTCACCAGCTTGAGTCGCGGGATGACCCAGCGGCTGGGCCTGGCCCGCGTGCTGCTGCACGAGCCGCAGGTGCTGCTGCTGGACGAGCCGGCGAGCGGCCTGGACCCGCGGGCGCGGATCGAGATGCGGGAGCTCATCAAGGAACTGCGGGGGATGAACAAGACGATCATGGTGTCGTCGCACATCCTGCCGGAGCTGGCCGACATCTGCAACAAGATCGGCATCATCGAGCGGGGCAAGCTGCTGTTCAACGGCACCACCGAGGAGGCGATCAAGCAGGTGCGGCAGAAGCACACGTTCGTGGTGGCGGTGGGGAACGACCAGAACGACCTGGCGGCCAAGACCATCGGGGCGTTCCCCGAGGTGGAGATGGTGGAACTGGCGAAGGACGGCCAGTCGGTGAAGGTGACACTCCGCGGCGGGGAGGAGGACGGGGCGTTCATCCCCGAGCGGCTGATCGCCCAGAAGTTCAAGCTGCGGGCGTTCAAGGAGGAGGAGATCGACCTGGAGGACGTGTTCATGGGCATCACGAAGGGGATCACGAACTGACGGCCGACAAGGAACAAGGAAGAAGTAGCAAGGAACAAATGGAAACAGTCCCCCGCCGGTCGTGAACTTTGTTCGGGTTTGTTCCTTTTTCCTTGTTCCTTGCTACTTCCATGAAAATCGTCTGCGGCAACTGCGGGGGGAAGGTGCCGCTGCCGGCGGGTTATTCGAAGGCGAAGATCCGCTGCGGGAGCTGCGGGTACTACGCCGAGGTGCCGCCCGACCAGCGGTCCACCGCCCCGCCGGACGACGAGCCAACCCCCACGCCGAAGAAAGTCGCCCCGCGGTTCCCGCAGCCGCCGCCCAACCCCGTCACCGATGCCCCCCGGAAGAAGAAGGCTAAGCCGGACGACCCGCCGGCCAAGCCGGTGAAGCCGGTCGTCCGCCCGCGGGCTGACCCGCGGGACACCCGCCCGGAGTTCGTCGGCGAGGAGGGGGCCGGCCGCCCGCTCATCGAGGGCAACCAGGACGAGGACGACGCCAGCCCGTACACCGTCCACGGCAGCGGGCTGAAGGACTGCCCGCACTGCCGCGGGCAACTGCCGCTCGACGCCGTGTTGTGCGTGCACTGCGGGGAGAGCCTGGACGAGGACAACACCCGGCCGGGCAAGGCGAAGCGGACGTACACCGAGATCGACGAGACGTTCGTGGAGGGGTGGACGCTGATCACCCGCGGGGTGATCTTCGGCGTCGCCCAGGTGGTGAACGTGTTCGTCGTCGTGGTCGGGATGGCCGCCGGCGGGTTGGACAAGGCGGAGGGGGAGAGCAAGTTCGACCCGGTGTCGCTCGGCACGGTGGCGGTGGTGTCGCTGTTCCACACCGCCCTGCAGGCGTTCATCATCGGCACGTTCGACACGCTCATGGTGCGGCGGACCGACCGCGGGCAGACGACGCTCGTTCGCAACCGGCGGATCGCGTTCATCCCCATGCAACAAGAGAAGCTGAAGTGGAAGAAGTCGGCCGGGGTGGGGCGGCTCGCCACCCACGCCGGCGACGTGTTCGCCTGGATCACCGCCGCGTACCTGTTCTTCTGCCTGTTCTGCCTGCCGGGCATCCTGTTCTGGTGGTTCGTGCTCAAGCCGGATCGGTACGACGTGGTGCTGTGCGACCTGTACGGCGGGATCGAGGAGACGGTGTTCCGCGGGCGGAACAAGGAGCAGGCGGACCGGGTGGCCGAGGTGGTGTCCGAGGCCACCACCCTGGAACTCCGCGGGGTGCTGTAGCGAATTGTCCCGTGGCACCGGCGGCCCGCCGGTGGGTTTCAATCACCGGCGGCCCGCCGGTGCCACGAAATCATCCCTTCACCGCCGTAATCACATCCAGCGGGGCGGACGTCCGACGCAACGTCACGTCGCGGAACCCGGCCGCTTCGAGCAGCTTGGCGTACTCGCCGAGCGTCCGCTCCTTCCCCTCCGTGACGAGCAGCATGTTCAGCGACTGGAGTACCGCCCACTCCGGCCCGGCCTTATCGTCGCGCAACACCTTCTCGGCCACGAACACCATCCCGCCGGTCGGCAGCGCGTCGCAGATCCGCGCCAGCAGTTTCGTGATCTTCGCCTCCGTCCAGTCGTGCAGGATGCGGCCGAGGGCGTACACGTCACCGGGCGGCAGCGGGTCGGCGAAGAAGTCCCCGCCGGCCACGCTCACCCGGTCCTTCACGTCCGTCTGGTTCAGCATCTCGGTCGTCAGCGGCAGCACCTCAGGCAGGTCGAACACCACCCCGCGGAGGTTCGTCCACCGCCGGCACGCCGCCGCCGTCAGGTGCCCGGTCGCCCCGCCCAGGTCCACGAACGTCTTATACCGGCTCAGGTCCACCGCGTTCACCACCACCGGCGACGACAGCAACCCGTACCCGTGCATTCCCAACAAGAATTCCCGCTTCTCCGCCTCGCCGCGGTACATCTCCTTGAAGATGGACCCGCTGTCGGTGCCGTAGGTCTGCTTCCAGCGGTGGGTGCCCTCGCGGACGGCGTCCGGCAGGTTGTCCCACAGCTTCCACAGCATGGCGTTCGAGTAGCCGATGTACCCGAGCATGCGGTCCGGGCTGGCGGAGGTGAGATAGCGGGTGGCCGCCGGCGTGTTCACGAACCGCTCGCCGTCGCGGGCCAACAACCCGAGCATGACGCACCCGCCGAGCAGCCGTTCCAAAGCGTCGCCGTTGAGCGACAACTCCACCGCCAACTGGTCAACCGTCTTCGGCTCGGCGAGCTGGTCGAAGAGCCGCAGTTCGCAGGCGGTGAACAGGATTTGCGTGCGGCGGAACGCCGAGATGAGTTCGAGGACGGCGGACGGGTCGGGCGGGGTCAGGTCGGTCGGCACGGGGTCGGCTCCGGGGATGGGGCACCGTCGTGATACGGTCACACCCCCTTGGTCGCCATCGGCCGAGACGGGATCAGGTCTTGCAGGTCGGTCACGGGTGGGCGCCCACGGCGGTGAGAAAGTCGGCGGGGGTGAGTATGGGGATGCCGCGAAACGGGTGCAACGCCAGCAGGTCCAGATCGCCGGACACGATGTGCGTGGCGTTCCCGTTCACGGCGACTTCGAGGAACTTGTCGTCGCCCGGGTCCCGGCAGGCGGTGACGCGGTGGGCGATGTCCACCTCCCGCCTGCCATCGACCAACAGGGCGAGAAAGTCGAGCCGATCCTTCTCTGAGCAGTAGCGGTTGAACCGCGGCCGACGCAGAACCTTGTCCGCCTCGGCGATGGTGAGCGCCGAGAACAGGAGTTCGCCGTGCGTCCGGATGAATTCGACCGCGGCGCGGGTGATCGAAGCGGGCAGGATGGCCGCGCTCACCACCACGTTGGTGTCAACGACGACGTTCATCCTTCCACTCCCGGAGGATGTCGTTCAAGATCTCCTCCGTCATCCCGTTCGCCGCCGCCTTTCGGCCCATGTCGTCCATCACCTCGGACAACGTCCGGGTGGGCGGGTTGGTCAGCATGCGGAGCCGCAGCGAGAGCATGAGGTCGTAGGCTTCCCGCTCGTCGGCCGTCGCCTCGCGGTACCTCTTCGCCGTGTCCGCGTCCACCGTGATGGTGATCGTGTCGGTCATCGCTCGCCCTCCGTTTCTCGCATCATACCACGCTCCCTTGTCGTCAGTACCAGCCGGCCCGACATTAACCCCTTCCTCCGCCCTGTCATTCTTCGCACATGGACGACCTCGGCCACGCATTCCTCAAGCGACTGCTCGAAACGCCCAGCCCGTCCGGGTACGAGCAGCCCATCCAGGCGGTGGTGCGGGAGTACGCCGCCGGGTTCGCCGACGCCCTGACGACGGACACGCACGGCAACGTGTTCGCCACCCGCCACCCCGCCGGTAAGCCGTCGGACGACCCGGCGGGCGCCCCGCGGATCCTGCTCGCCGGGCACTGCGACCAGATCGCGCTCATGGTGCAGCACGTCGATTCCGACGGGTTCCTGTACGTGCAGCCGATCGGCGGGTGGGACGTGCAGGTGCTGCTCGGCCAGCACCTGACGGTGTGGACGAAGGGCGGGCCGGTGAACGGGGTGGTGGCCCGCAAGGCCATCCACCTGCAGACGCCGGACGAGCGGAAGAAGGTGCCCGAGTTCACCGACCTTTGGGTGGACATCGGGGCGAAGAACAAGGAGGACGCCGAGCAGGTGGTGCGGAGCGGCGACCCGGTTACGTTCGCCCTCGGCTACCGCGACCTGCGGAACGGGCTGGCCGCCAGCCCGGCGATGGACGACAAGGTCGGGCTGTGGGTGGTGATGGAGGCGCTGCGGCTGCTGAAGGGGCGGGAGCTGCGGGCGGCGGTGACGAGCGTGTCCACAGTGGCCGAGGAGATCGGCCTGCGGGGGGCGACGACGGCGACGTACACGGTCAACCCGCACGTCGGCATCGCGGTGGACGTGTGCCACGCCACCGACACCCCGAACGGGGACAAGAAGCAGTTGGGCGAGGTGAAGTGCGGGGCCGGGCCGGTGGTGTTCCGCGGGCCGAACATGAACCCGCGGGTGGTGGACCTGCTGGAGGAAACCGCCGCGAAGCACGCCATCCCGATCCAACTGAGGGGCACCCCGCGGGCCACCGGCACCGACGCGAACGTCATGCAGATCAGCCGGCAGGGGGTGGCGGTCGGGCTGATCGGCATCCCGAACAGGTACATGCACAGCCCGGTCGAGGTGGTCCACCTGGACGACCTGACCAACGCCGCCCGCCTGCTGGCCGAGTTCACCGCCGCCGTCGGCCCGGATCACGACTGGACGCCGTGACCCATGCTCGACTTCGCCACCACCGCGTTCGTGTCCATCCTGTTCCTGGCCGACCCGCCGGGCAACATCCCGCCGTACCTCGCGCTCACCGCCAAGTACGACCCGGCCAAGCGGCGAAAGACGGCCCTGACCGCGTGCGTGGTCGCCACTCTCACCCTGATGGCGTTCGGGGCGGCCGGCACGTACCTGTTCCACCACCTGAACCTGACCCTGCCGGCGTTCCAGATCGCCGGCGGGCTGATCCTGTTCCTGGTGGCGATGGACATGCTGCGGGCGCAGCGGAGCACCCAGGAGAACCCGGAGGAGATGAGCGAGAGCGCCGCCGCGTCGGACGTGGCCATCACCCCGCTGGCTATCCCGTTCATCGCCGGCCCGGCCACCCTGAGCACGGTCACGGTGCTGATGGGCAAGGCGAAGGATTGGATGGAGGCGGGCACGGTGTACCTGGCGATCGCCCTCACCGGGGCGATCAGCTACGTCACCTTCCGGCTGGCCGAGCCGATCCAGAAGCGGCTGGGCACCACCGGCATCCACGTCCTCGGGCGGATCCTCGGGCTGGTGCTGGCCGGCATCGCCGTGCAGTTCGTGCTGGACGGGCTGGCGAACGCCAAGATCATCCCGCCGGTGGCCCGCGGGTGAAACGAACGAACCCCGCCCAGACGGGCGGGGTTCGGAAGTGAGGCACGGCCGCCGTCACGGGTCGCGGGTGGTGAACCGCAGGTACGCCAGCGACAGGAACACCCCCACATACGCCAGGGAGATGCCGACCGCCGGCCCCCAACTCGGCTGGTCCCCCCGCCGCCCCATCTTGGCCATCGACTGCGGGCAGTAGCTCTCCACCATCGTCTGCCCGTTCAGTTTCAGCATGTCGTTGTACCGCGGCAGGGCGTAGTAGGTGCCGTCGATGATGGTGTACGCCAGCCCCTTCTTGTCCTCCTCCTTGGCCACCGCCATCCGCCACGCGTCGGCGAACAGCTTGACCGTCGCGCTGCCCCACATGAACACCAGGAACAGGGCGGTGACCACGATGGCGGCGATGGCGCTGCGGGTGAGTACGGCGGTCAGGGTGGACAGCGCGTACAGGATGCCGAACGCGAACGTCAGGATGGGGATGCTGAGCAGGAACGTCGGGTTCCAGTTGCCGGTGCGGACGGCCATCACCAGCCACACCCCGCCGACCGCCAACCCGGACACCATGAGCATGAACAGCAGCCCCCCGACGAACTTGTACAGCAGGATCTGCCACCGCGCGATCGGCTTGGCGATTAGCAGGTCGAGTGACCCCTTCCGCAGCATGTTCGGGATGAAGAAGCCGGTCAGCACCACCGCCACCAGCAGGGTGACGGACGCGCCGATGGTGTTCACCAGCTTGTCCTGGACGAAGTACACCGCCGGGCCGAACGCCATCGACTCGGTGAACGTGAGTTGGCCGAAGAAGTACTTGATCGCGTGCGGCCAACCCTTCGCCCCGGCCGGCACGTCCGCCTCCACGTCGAACTCGTAGTTCGGCTTGGCCGCCCCCGCCCGCCGGGTGACGGTCACGCCGGGGATGTCCCCGTGAACCAGAAACTGGTTCTTGATGAAGTCGGCCATCATCTCGTCCGTCACGCCCTCCGCCTCTTTCGGCGTCACCTTCGGCACGGCCACCATCAGCCACCGCCCGCCCTCGGCCGACTTCTTCGCCAGTAGTTCCTCCGGGTCGGTGCCGTCGGGCACCACCTCGATCTGCGGCATCTTGCCGGCCGGCGGGGCCTCGCCGGTGCCGCCCGTCGGGTCCTTCATGAGGACGGTCTGCTCCGGCGTCTTCGGCTGGCTCCAGGCGTACACCACCGTCGGGAAGAGCAAGGCTTCGTCCTGGAAGTTGCCGACCATCCGCGGCTGCCCGCCCGCCCGCCCGCCCGCCGTCGCCGGCGGGGACACGGTCAGCTTCATCTTGTACTTGCCGGCGTACCCGGTGCCGCTGTCCAGCTTCTGGATGTCGGCTGCGGAGTAAGACAGGGCGATCGGGGTGAACGCCACCACCGGCCCGATCTTCACCTTGGTGCCCACCTCCTCGATATCCGCCCCGCGGTTGCGGAACACCTGCTGGAAGTTGCTCACCAGGCTGGGGAACGCCTTGTCCGCCGGGTTCGGCTCGAACGAGATGAGCGCGACGGCCAGGATGGTGATGACCGCCAGCCCGAGCATCACATAGATGACGAACCCGTCCACCGCCTCGCGGTACGAGTCCTTCATCACGGCCACGAAGTTCCGCATTAATCGACCCTCCGGGCGGTGACGGGGCGGGCCTTGCGGACCGCCCGGCGGTCGGTGTCGTCCGTCGCCTTGTCCACCATCTGCATGAACACGCTCTCCAGGGTCTGCTTCTGCTCCACCAGGTGCCGCAGCTTCAGCCCCTTCGCCCACAGCAGCTCCAGCACCGGGTCGATGCTCTGGCCGTCCGGCAGCTCCACCTCCGCCTTGCCGTTCGCCGTCTCCACCCGGAACCCCTTCTCCTTCAGCTCCGCAGCCGGGAACTCCTGCCCGTCGGCCAGCCCGATGCTGAACCTGTTCGCCTGCCGGGTCAGATCGGCCACCGTCCCCTCCCGCACCATCTCCCCCTGGTGGATGATGGCCACCCGGTCGGAGATCATCTCGACTTCGCCGAGCAGGTGGGAGTTGACGAACACCGTCCGCCCCTCTTTTTTCAGCTCGCCCAGCAGGTCGCGGATCTCCTTCCGGCCGACCGGGTCCACCCCGTCCGTCGGCTCGTCCAGGAAGATCACCTCCGGGTCGTGGAAGAACGACTGGGCGATGCCCAGCCGCTGCTTCATCCCCTTCGAGTACGTCTTGATCTTGCTGTCCGCCCGCTTCTTCAGCCCGACGATGTCCAGCGCCTCGTTCATCCGCCGCGTCCGCTCGTCCCGGCTCAGCCCGTACAGCTCGCCGTAGAAGTGCAGCAGGCTGCGGCCGGTGTGGTAGCCGGGGAACTGGTGGTCTTCGGGCAGGTACCCGACCCGCCGGCGGACGTTCGTGGTGCCGGCCGGCTCGCCCAGCAGGTAGGCGTCGCCGTCCGTCTTCTTGACGATGCCGAGCAGGATCTTCACCATCGTCGATTTGCCCGCCCCGTTCTGCCCGAGCAGGCCGTAGATTTGCCCCGGCTCCACCTTCAACGACACGCCCTTGAGCGCCTCGATCCTGCCGTAGTGCTTCCGCAGGCTGTTCGTTTCGATCACCGACACGGTGCCCTCCCCGTCCGGATGAGCCGCCGACCGCGTGGCGGGATGTTCGGTATTCGCCGTTGGGATGACCTTATTGCCGCGAATTGACCGAAGCAACCGCGGCGGGCGGGATTCCGCCGAGAACCGCCCTCACCCCCCGGCCCCCTCTCCCACGGGCGGTCGGAGCTGCGCTCCGGGCTGGGGAGAGGGGGAGGAAGACGGGCGCTCTTCAACCCTCTCCTCCGCCGAGTCGTCGAGGCGCGTGGGAGAGGGTGGCGAGCGGAGCGAGCCGGGTGAGGGCGCTTTCTGAACCGATACAATTCCCTCATCACCCCACCCCCCACCCCGGAGCCAGCCATGCGGCGGACCGTGTTCAAATCGAAGATTCACCGGGCGACGGTGACGGACGGGAACCTGAACTACGAGGGCAGCCTGAGCATCGACGCGGACCTGCTGGACGCGGCCGACATCCTGCCGAACGAGCAGATCCACGTGTGGGACGTGACCAACGGCACCCGGCTGGTGACGTACGCGCTGGCGGCCGAGCGGGGGAGCGGGGAGGTGTGCGTGAACGGGGCCGGGGCACACCTCATCCACAAGGGGAACGTGGTCATCATCGCCACGTTCACCGAGCTGCGGACGAAGGACGCGCGGAAGTACCAGCCGACGGTGGTGTTCGTGGACGAGAAGAACAAGCTGAAGAAGGCGAAGGGCGACCCGGCCGACGTGCCAGCCGAGGTGGAGGCGGAGCCGGCCGAGGCGACTACCGCGACGAACGGCACGGCGAAGAAGCCGGCTAGGCGGCGGACGCCGCGGCGGAAGTGAGGTCATCGCCGCGACTGAAAGGAGCGGGTGAGCATCCCCCGCTCCTTTCAGAGTCTGTTCCAGAAGTGGTCCGGCTCAGCCGGACCACGGGCCGCCACAGAGGGCGGCCCCTACAAAGGCGGCTGATATGTAGGGGCCGCCCGCTGGGGCGGCCCGCCGATCGCCACCGGCGATCGGCTTTTGGAACCGTCTCTCAGTCGCGGCGAAGGATCTCCCCCTCTCCACTTTGGAGAGGGGGCCGGGGGGTGAGATCCCTTTTTTTGGCCCCCACCCGACCACCCCGGCGGTGACCAGCAGCACCCCGATGCAGCGGTGCGACAGGAACACGTCGGTCAGCCCGACCGGCCGGTCGAGCCACGCGGACAGGGTCGCGTCGATCGGCGGGAACACCGTGCGGACCGTCCGGTAGTAGTCCGAGTGGTCCCCGCCCGGCAGCATGGCGTAAGCCGCCGCGAGCAGGATCGCCACCGCCATCAGCCGGTCCGCCCGCCGGTCCGAGGTCAGCAGTTCGCCCAGGTACGGCAGGATCAGCGCGAGCAGCGGCAATTCATACGGCAGCAGTTGGCAGCACGCCAGCGACGCACACCCGGCCACCGCGGTGAGCCACGCGGCCTGCGCTGGTGTCCCGCCTTCAGGCGGTCTGGGTGAACCGGCGGCGTGAGCCGCCTGGGTGGGATCACACCCGACGGGCTGACGCCCGCGGTTCACCCACGATCGAACACCAACGATGACGGCGAACACCGCGTACCCGGCGAGCGTGCCCTTCATGCCGAGTTCGATCGCCGGCCCGCCGTTCGCCACCACCAGCCGGTTCCAGCCGGTGATCTGCGGGTTCACCCCCACCCGGTTGAACAGCACCGACTGGTGCCCGTGCTGGATGTACGTCAGGTAGTCGAACACCAGCAGCGGGTTGCCGACCGTCAGCAGCCCGGCGGCGATGTTCATCGCCCCGGCCCAAACGGCGATCTCCGCCGCCCGCCGCCACCCGCTCAGGTACCACGCCAGCGGCAGCAGCGGCAGGGCGATGTGCGGCTTGATGAACGCCACCGCCCACAGCAGCCGGCCGAGCCGCCGCCGGCCCGTGACCTCCGCCCACTGCCCGACCGCCACCGCCGCCACGAAGAACAGCGGGGTCTGGCCGACGATCAGGGTGAACATGCTGAGCGGGTTGAGCA
This sequence comes from Fimbriiglobus sp., assembly GCA_022841795.1. Taxonomy (GTDB): domain Bacteria; phylum Planctomycetota; class Planctomycetia; order Gemmatales; family Gemmataceae; genus JALHQU01. Next base: position 6,938 of record JALHQU010000062.1, on the reverse strand, counting down.
GCACCCCGGCCACCGCCGCCCCGGCGAACCAGCCGGGCAACTTGCGGTCGCTGAACCGCGTCAGCGTCCACCCGGTCGCCGCCCCGCAGACCATCGCCGCCACGCACCACAGCACCTTCGCCGCCGCCCACGGCACCACCGCGAGGGGGGCGAACACCAGCAGCGCAGACGGCGGGTACATGAACCCGCTGTTTTCGATGAAGTCCGGGTCGTCCGGGAACTGCTCGGCCACCTTCGCGTGGATGCGGGCGGTGTCGTAGGGGGAAGTGCCGTGCCACGCCAGGTCGCACGCGGCGGCGTAGATCCACAGGTCTTCGTGGTGATTCTCGGGGATAGCAACGCGCATCCCCCAGTACCCGGCGATGAGTACCGACAGGAACGTGGCGGCGTAGCCGAACAGCAGCATTCGCCCGGCATCCGCCGACTTGGGCGGTGGCGTGACGACATCGACGGGGGACGACACGGACGGAGACTCCCGCGGCGGCGAACTTCACCTGCGGGAGCATAGAACACTACCCGATCGGCCGCTTGAAGGTGGACGTGAGCGTCACCCGCTTGCCGGTGTCCTGCGACTCGCGGGTGGCCTGGATCACCTCCAGCACGTGCAGGGCGTGTTCCGGCGACACCAGGAAGTCCTTCCCGGTCGCCAGGCACTCGGCGGCGAGCGACGCCCCCATCTGCCACACGTAGTCGCCCTTCTCGGTCGATTCCCGCTTCAGCTTCGGCTGCTTGTGCGTGGCGATCTCGACGCCCAGCGGCATCCAGTCGTACCCGACCATGCCCAGGTAGCCGGTGCTGCCGACCACGCTGAGGGTGTGCCGCTGCTCGTTCTTCCCGTCGTGCCCGTGCGGGTTGAAGTAGTTGAACCCGCTCTGCACGTGCGAGATGACGCCGTTCCCGTGGTCCATCAGCACCATCGCGTTGTCCTCGGCCACCACCTTGATGTCGCCCTTGTCGCCCACCTTCCGCGTCGGCGTCACCACGCTGGTCATGGCCGACACCGACTTCGCCGGCCCGAGCAGCCCGGTGAGGGTGGTGAGCTGGTACACGGCCAGATCCGGCAAACTCCCGCCGCCCTTCTCGTAGAAGAACGCCGACCAGTTCGGTCCCTCGTGCCCGTAGTCGGCGTGGGCGGCGGCGACGCGGCCGAGCTTGCCGGCGTTGATCGCCTCGGCCATGTACCGGAACTGCGGGGACACCACCACACACGGGGCACCCCACAGCCGCACCTTCTTCTCGGTCGCCAGCCGTAGCAGCCCCTGCCCCGCGGCCAGCGTGTTCGCCAGCGGCTTCTCGCTCCACACATGTTTCCCCGCCTCGATCGCCTGCTTGTTCAACTTCTCGTGCTCCTGCATGTCGGTCAGGTTGACGAGCAGATCGAACGCGGCCCCGGCGAGCATGTCGCCGATGTTCGGGTACTGGTTCGGCACCTTGTACTTCTCGGCCAGCCGCTTCGCCCGCTCCGGCTTGATGTCGCACGCGCTCACCACCTCGGCGAACGGGCACTTCATCAGGTGCGGCAGGTACTGGGTGGACACGCTGCCGCAGCCGATGACGCCCACCTTCACCTTCTTCGGCGGGTCGGCCCCGATGAGGGACGCGGACGCGGCGGCGGTCACGCCGGCGGCGACGAACGAGCGGCGGGAGAGGTTGGGAGAGGACATGGGGAACTCCGGGTAGGTGCCGCGAGCCGAGCGGCACATTTTCCTCAAGGCTACCCCATTGGACCGGCGGAGAGAAGTGGCCTCGTCGTCGCCGCGAGCCTGCGAGCGGGGTGGCTGGCTCCGCTCGCAGGCTCGCGGCGACGACACGCACCACGTCCGGCCGTTGAACACCCCCTCTCCACTTTGGAGAGGGGGCCGGGGGGTGAGGTCTTCAAAACCTTTGACCCCCTGGCTCCCATCATCTGGTACACTTCTCTTCCCCCCTCCCCGTTCCAGGGGTCACGGCATGGGCCGTCTCGCCGGATCCGCGTTCGCCATCCTCGCCGTCCTCGCCCCGCTGTCCGCCGCCCCGCCGGACTTCGACCGCACCGTCGCGCCGCTGCTCGTGCAGCGGTGCGCCGGCTGCCACAGCGGGGAGAAGCCGAAGGGCGATTTCGACATCACCCGCAAGGCGAACGTGGTGCCGGCCGACGTGTGGAAGCGTGTGGACGCGGACGAGATGCCGCCGAAGAAGCCGCTGACCGCCGACGAGAAGGCGACGCTGAAGGCGTGGATCGACGGCGGGGCGGCGTGGGGCACCGACCCCATCCGCACCCGCCCCGAAGCGAAGGACTGGTGGGCGTTCCAGCCACTGCGGAAACCTTCGGTTCCCGCAATTTCAAATTTCAAATTTCAAATTTCAAATTCGGTGGATGCGTTCGTTCTCACTCGCTTGGTGAAGGAAGGCCTGTCGCCGAGTGCCCCGGCCGACCGCCGCACCCTCATCCGCCGCCTGTACTTCGACCTGATCGGCCTGCCGCCGACGCCCGAGCAGATCGCCGCGTTCGAGAAGGACACCCGGCCCGATGCCTACGAGCGGCTGGTGGATGAGTTGCTGGCGAGTCCGCGGTACGGCGAGCGGTGGGCGCGTCACTGGCTGGACGTCGTCCACTACGGGGAGACGCACGGGTACGACAAGGACCAGCCGCGGCCGAACGCCTGGCCGTACCGCGACTACGTCATCCGCGCGCTCAACGAGGACAAACCGTACACCCGGTTCGTGCAGGAGCAGATCGCCGGCGACGTGCTGTTCCCCGGCACCGCGGACGGCATCGAGGCGCTCGGGTTCCTCTCGGCCGGCCCGTGGGACTTCATCGGTCACGCCGAACTGCCCGAGTCGAAGATCGACGGCAAGGTGGCCCGACACCTGGACCGCGACGACTTCGTGAGCAACACCGTCGGCACGTTCCTCAGCCTGACCGCCCACTGCGCCCAGTGCCACGACCACAAGTTCGACCCGATCTCGCAGCGGGAGTATTACGGGTTGCAGGCGGTGTTCGCCGCCATCGACCGCACCAACCGGAGCTACGACCCGGACCCGAAACTCACGGCGAAGCGGGCGGAGTTGCGGAGCCAGTATGCCGGCGGTGCGGCAGTCCTCGGACCGCCCGCCGCCGAACCGCACCGCCGCTCGCTGGCCGCACTCCCGCCTTCGCGGACGGCGTACATCGGCACCGCGTTCACCGGCAGCGGCAACTTCGCCGGCACCGGCGGGAAACCGCGGCCGATCCACCTGCTGCCGCGGGGCGACGTGACCAAGCCGGGGTCGGCGGTCGGGCCGGGCGTCCTCGCCGCCATCCCGGTGAAGTTCGAGCTGCCGCCGGACGCGACCGAGGCCGACCGCCGGGCGGCGCTGGCGAAGTGGCTGACGCACACGGACAACCCGCTGCTCTGGCGGAGCATCGTCAACCGCGTGTGGCAGTACCACTTCGGCCGCGGCCTCGTGGACACGCCGAACGACTTCGGTCGCATGGGCCAACAGCCGACGCACCCCGAACTGCTGGATTTCCTGGCCGCCGAGTTCCGCGACGGCGGCGGGTCGCTGAAGAAGCTGCACAAACTGATTGTGACGAGCAACACCTACCGGCAGTCGTCGGCGGCGAACCCGGCGAACACGAAGACCGACGCCGACAACCGCTACCTGTGGCGGCAGAACCGGCGGAAGCTGGAGGCCGAGGCGGTGCGGGATTCCATCCTGGCGGTGTCCGGCATGCTCGACCTGACGGCCGGCGGGCCGAGCTTCCAGGACTTCGTCGTCGAGAAGCCGGAACACTCCCCGCACTACCAGTACCACCTGGCCGACCCGGAGGACGCGAAGACGCACCGGCGGGCGGTGTACAGGTTCGTGGTGCGGTCGAAGCCGCAGCCGTTCCTGGCCGCGTTCGACTGCGCCGACCCGAGCCTGGCGGTGGACAAGCGGAACGAGACGATCACCCCGCAGCAGGCGCTGGCGCTGCTGAACAACCGGCTGACGCTGGCGATGGCGGCGCACTTCGCGAAACGGGTGGAGGCGCTGGCGGCGGACGACGCCGGCCGGGTGAGCGCGGCGTTCCGGCTGGCCGTCGGCCGCGAGCCGACGGCCAGCGAAGCCGCGGTGCTAACACAACACGCCGCCGACCACGGCCTCGCCAGCGCCTGCCGGCTGGTGCTGAACCTGAACGAGTTCGCGTTCGTGGATTGAAACGGGGAACTAACCACAGAGGCACAGGGACACAGAGAAGACGGAAGAAACGGATCGGTTGCATCTCTTCCGTCTTCTCTGTGTCCCTGTGCCTCTGTGGTTAATCTTGCCGAGAATCACCATGACCCGTCGGGATTTCCTCTGGCAGTCCGGCGGCGGGCTGGGCGGCATCGCCCTCGCCGCCCTGCTCGGCCGCGACCGGCTGCTCGCCGCCGACGCCAAGACGCACCACGCCCCCAAAGCCAAGCGGGTGGTGCAGCTGTTCATGGCCGGCGGGGCGAGTCACCTCGACCTGTTCGACTTCAAGCCGGAGCTGGTGAAACGGCACGGCCAGCCGGCGAACTTCGGCGAAAAAGTCGAGGCGTTCCAGGACGGCCTCGGCCCGTGGCTCAAACCGCTGTGGGAGTTCAAACCCTACGGCCGGAGCGGGAAGCCGCTTTCGGAGGTGGTCGCCCCGCTCGGCGAGGTCGTCGATCACCTGGCGTTCGTTCACAACAGGGTCGGCAAGACCGGCGTGCATTCGCAGGGCACGCTGCTGCAAACCACCGGGTTCAACCGCCCCGGCTTCCCCGGCATGGGCTGCTGGGTGAGCTACGGCCTGGGCACGTTGAACGAGAACCTGCCGGCGTTCGTGGTGCTGCCCGACCACCGCGGGCTGGCGTCGAACGGCACCAAGAACTGGGACGCGGCGTTCCTCCCCGCCCACCACCAAGGCACCGCGATTTACCCCGGCACCAAGAACCCGATCGAGGACCTGTTCCCGGACGAGCGGGCGAAGTTCGTCACCCGCGAGTCGGACCGGGCGACCATCGACGCGCTGGCGAAGCTGAACCGCGAACACGCCGCCGCCCGCGGCGACGAACGACTCGACGCCCGCATCAAGAGCTACGAGCTGGCCGCGAAGATGCAGCTCGCCGCACCGGAGGCACTCGACATCTCGAAGGAGACGAAGGAGACGCTCAAGCTGTACGGGCTGGACCACGGGAAGGGCACGTTCGACAAGGAGATCAACCCGGTGGAGGAGACGGACTACTTCGCCCGCAAGTGCCTGGTCGCCCGCCGGCTGCTCGAACGCGGGGTGCGGTTCGTGCAAATCTGGAGCGGGAACGACAACGGATTCCCCCGCCGCAACTGGGACAGCCACGAGGACGTGAAGCGGGACCACGGCCCGCTGGCGGCCGGCATGGCCCGCGGCGCGGCGGCGCTGATTCAAGATTTGAAGCGGACGGGCCTGCTGGACGACACCATCGTGCTGTGGACGACCGAGTTCGGGCGGATGCCCAGTTCGCAGGGCGGGAAGGGCCGCGACCACAACCCGTACTGCTTCACCAACTGGCTGTGCGGCGGCGGGGTGAAGGGCGGGGTGACGGTCGGCCCGAGCGACGAGTTCGGGTACAAGCCGGCCGACCGCCAGAACCCGACCGAGGTGTACGACGTCCACGCCACCGTTCTGCACCTGCTCGGCATCGACCACACGAAGCTGACGGTGCGGCACAACGGCATCGACCGCCGCCTGACGGACGTTCACGGGCACGTCGTCAAGGAGTTGCTCGGCTGACGGGCCGGTCTTGTTAGCCCGACGCGCCAGCGAGGGGTGCGTGCTGGCCCTCGCTGGCGCGTCGGGCTAACAAACCCCGGAGGGCCGAATGTGGTTCCCCTCGCTGGCGCGTCGGGCTAACAAGACCGGCCTTAGACCTTCAGCTCCTTCCCCTTCCACCCCCGCACCTTCCACCCGTAGTCCACGAAGCGGTACTCGAACGTGCCGTCGGCGAACAGGTCGATCGCCCCGTAGCACGGCGGGAACCCGTACTCCGACCCCTCCCACCACGCCCCGCTGGCCGCCCCGCCACAGATGTACCACACCCCGCGGTACTCGCACCGATCGACGGTGTGCATGTGCCCGCTCAGGCACAGCTTGACGTTCGAGTGGCGGCGGAACACCTCGCTGATCTCCCAGCAGTCGGCGTGCTGCCACGTCTTCGGCACCAGCACCCCGTCCGCCTTCTTCTGCCCGTCGCCGTACAAACTCGACGTGACGCCGACGATCGGCAGGTGGCTGAGTACGCACACCGGCGTCGTCGGCTTGGTCTTCTTCAGGTCGTCCTTCAGCCAGGCGAAGTGTTCGGGCGTGAGTGCCCCGTAGTTCGGCCAACTGCACACGCTGTTCAGGGCGATGAAGTGCCACCCGCCGCGGTCGAAGCTGTAGTACGGGGCGGGCAGGCCCAGCACCTCGGTCATCAGGGCGAACCCCTTCTTCGCCGCCGGCACCGCCTCGGTCGGCTCCACCCCGTCCCACACGTCGTGGTTGCCCAGGCACGAATGAATGGGCACCGGGCAGTCCTTCACCGCCGCCTTCCACAACTCGATCTGCTGGGCGGCGCGTTCGCCCGTCACCTTGCCGTCCAGGGCCATCACCGCGTCCCCGGTGTTCAGCACCACGTCCGGCTTCCAGTCCTTCTGGCCGAACATGTGGGCGAACAGCGCCGCCACCCCCTTCGGCGAGTCGCGGTCGTGGGTGATGTGAACGTCGGTGATGTGGGCGGCGCGGACGACCGGCTTCTTGCCGTCGGCGGCGCGGGAAGTGGACACCACCCCCAACCCGAGGGCGGAGGCGGCGAGCAGTTGGCGGCGGTTCACGGGAACCTCGGGTGAAATGGCCTTCGCCGCGACTGAGAGACGGTTCCGGAAGTGGTCCGGCGGTGCCGGACCACGGGCCGCCACAGAGGGCGGCCCCTACAAATCATCGTGTTTTGTAGGGGCCGCCCTCTGTGGCG
>JALHQU010000061.1:2277-32080 GCA_022841795.1 Fimbriiglobus sp. | reverse complement strand
CACGTCGTTCCCGTCCCGCTTGAAGTACGGGTGTGGTTCGATGTGGACCTTCAGGTACACGTCGGCCGACCCGGTGGCCGACGCCGGCACCCGCAGCCGCTTCCCCTCCTCGATGCCGGCCGGCACCTTCACGTCGATCGTCCGCCCGCCGACGGCGATGCTCACCGTCCCGCCGACGGCCGCCGTCAGGAACGGCACGGTCACGTCCGCCTCCACATCCTCCATCGGCGGGCGTTGCCGGCCACCGCCGCGGGTCTTGCCACCCTTCTTCCCGCCGCCGAACATGCTGGAGAAATCAACTCCGCCGCCGGGCGCCGCCCCGCCGAACAGGTTGCGGAACAGCTCCTCCGCCGCCTGCGGATCGACGTTCCCCTGGAATCCGCCGGGGAAACCCCCTGCCCCGCCGCCGGGGAACCCGCCCGCCCCGGTGGTGCTGCCGAACATGTCGTACTGCTTCCGCTTCTCCGGGTCGGACAGCACGTCGTGCGCGTTGGTCAGCTCCTTGTACTTGGCCTCGGACTCCTTGTCGCCGGGGTTGCGGTCCGGGTGGTACTTGTTCGCCAGGCGGCGGTACGCCTTCTTGATCTCCTCGTCCGAGGCGGAGCGGGAGACGCCGAGCACGTCGTACAAATCGCGGGGCATCGTCGAACCTGTTGCCGGTTGCGTCGGGGTTGTGATAGCATCATTCTACGATCCGCGGACAGGAGGCTCACATGGCCGACGAGGGCGGTTTCCTGAACGCGATCCTGGCGAACCCGGCCGACGACCTGACCCGGCTGGTGTACGCCGACTGGCTGGACGAGCAGGGGAGCGATGAGGCAAGCCGCAAGTCGTCATTCTTAAGAGCGTATTGCTCGATTAGAACAAGTGAAGTACAGGCCGATCCGAAGGCACATGCTTGGTACAGGAGTAAGCTGTCCGACCTACTTGGACATGTGCCAAGAGAGTGGGCTATGACCGTCTGTACTATTGCTGTAACCAACTGCGACACCCGTTCGCAATCTCAAGTTGCGCATGGGGTGATATCTGCAATGTTTGGGAGTCAGCAGCGGCAATCTGTTGCTCCAAACCAACACTGCCCGCGAGTCTGGACATCAATGGCAAAGACAGATGACATGCGTATCCGTAACTGCGAAGTCTGCGGTAAGCTCGTCGTCTTTTGCGGTGTCCCGAAATCCGGTTTGCTCGCGGCGATGGATGACGTTCCTTCGGATCTAGCTCAGAAAGTCTGGTCTGCTCGAATAACTGGAACAGACCATGTGACCGCCCATCTGGAAATCCGGAAAAAGTGCGAATAGCACGATACAGAGTGCGGTAGGGTGGGCACCGCCCACCGTGATTCCAGACGGTGGGCGGTGCCCACCCTACCACACTCCGGCCGGCCGTGGGCTTGCCCCCACCTCACCCCACCAGCACCGCCATGCGGGACACGTTGCCCAGCACCTGGTCGATGATCGACCCGAGCGCCTCCTTGATCTGGGCCGGCTCGGTCAGCACCCCCTCCTCCTTCCGCACCGTCACCACCCCGGTCAGCGCCACCTGCGTCAGCTTCTCGACCAGCGCCGGCCGGTCGTTCGTGCCGTCGAGAAGCGGGATCAGGTGCTTGTCCAACTCGCTCAGCCGCACCACCTCGTGCCGGCGGTTCGGGATGACCCCGGTCTTGGCCGCCATGACGCGGGCGAGCGGCAGGGCCACCGGCTTCTCTCCGGCGGTGCGGACGAAGTTGATCGGCATGCCGTGCAGCTCGATCAGGTCCGAACTCAGGTAGGTGTTCAGCAGCCCGAGCGCGATCAGGTTGGCGTCCTCGGCCGCCTGCCGCGGGTTGCCCGCCTCCACCCCACCCAGACGCTCGCGGGCCTGCCGCCGCAGGGCGTCGAACGGCAGGGTGCCGGGGAACGTGTCTTGCAGCACCGCCATCGCGCACTTCAGCAGGGCGCGGTTGGTGGTGATGTTCATGCCGGACGGGGTGCGGTACGACACCGGCGACTCGTCCAGCAGGTTAGGGGCCGGCTGCCCTTCCGCCGGCGGCACCGGCTTCGACCCGGACGCGACGTGCAGCACCCGCACCGCGTCCGGCTGCACCGTCCAGTTCGGGGCGGCCGACTCTTTGCACAGCAGCGTCTCGCGGAACGTACGGTTCCGCAGGAAGTCCATGTACTGCTCGGCCTGGATCTGGTCGGACGCGAGCATCCGCAGCGTCTTCTCGATGTCCGGCCCGAAGTTGCCCGTCACCATGGTGCCGACGCGGGCCTCGCCCAGGTACTTCAGCCCCTTCGCCTTCGCCATGTCGGCGAACTGGTGGAAGTACAGCGGGTCGTTCACCTCCTCCAGGTGCTCGTGGTACAGGTAGTGGTCGGCCTGGTGCCGCAGGGTCTCCAGCTCCATCTTCAGCATCTGCGAGTACGGCCCGTCCTGCTTCACCGACTGGGCGAGGAAGTCGAGCAGCGCCCGCGCCTGCCGCACCCGCTCCTGCGGCTGGTTGAACCGCCCGGAGTGGTACCGCATCATGTCGCGGATCATCCCCCGCATGTGCCAGCCGGGGAAGGTGTTGAACGAGATGTACGCGATGCCGTTCGGGTTCAGCCGCTGCGAGCAGATCTCCAGGATCTTCTGCCGCACCACCCCCGGCACCCACGAGAACACCCCATGCGCGATGACGTAGTCGAACGTGCCGTAGCTGGCGTCCACGTCCAGGATGTTCGCCTGCTTCAGGGTCAGGTTCTTCAGCCCGAGCTGCGACGCGATCGCCTGCCCGTCCCGAATCTGATTGGCCGACAGGTCGATGCCGACGAACTCGCTGTCCGGCAGGTAATCGGCCATCGGCATCAGGTTGCCGCCGCCGGCGCACGCCAGCTCCAGCACCCGGCACCGCTGCACCGGCGCCGGCCGCAGCCCGAACAGCGTGCCGACGGTGAACAGCCGGGACGGGTGCGTCTGCTGGAACGGGTTGCTGTCGTAGGGCACCTCGTCGTAACTGTTGCCCCCGCCCCCGCCGGTCGGGGCGGCCGGCACCGGCGGAACGGTCGGGACGGCCGGCGTCACCGGGGTCAGGTTCGCAATCAGGTCGTCCGACATCGGGTCGTCTCGGAGGGGAACGGCGGTGCGACGGCGTTAATGTCGATGGTATCGGCAGATTGGTCAAGCCGACCCGGTGGGATCGCCTCTTGTCCGAATCCTTAGAATGCCGACAAAGATACTTGCACACACCGATCGGAGGGTGGAAGGCACATGACGGCCCGCGTTCTGGACGACGCCGACATTGCGGCGGCGAACGACCTGCTCGGCGCCGCCCCGCCACAGGAAATCCTGGCGTGGGCGGTGAAGCAGTTCCACCCGCGGCTGCTCATGGCGACGGCGTTCGGGGCCGAGGGTTGCTGCCTCATCCACATGCTGAGTCAGATCGAACCGACCGTCACCCTCATCAACCTGGAGACCGGCTACCAGTTCCCGGAGACGCTCGCCCTGCGGGAGGCGATCCGGGAAAAGTACGGGATGACTGTCGAGTACATCTACCCCGACACCAGCGTGGCCGAGTACGAGGCCGAACACGGCGGGCCGCTGTACGAACACCGCCCGGACCAGTGCTGCCACGACCGCAAGGTGCTTCCGCTGCGAAACGCCCTGACCCGCATCGCCCCGCTCGCCTGGGTCAGCGCCATCCGAAAAGACCAGACCGCCGACCGCGGGGTGGCGAACGTGGTGCAGTGGGACAAGAAGTTCCAACTGGTGAAGCTGAACCCGCTACTGAACTGGTCGAAGAAGGAGGTGTGGGGGTACATCGTGAAGAACGAGGTGCCGTACAACGAGCTACACGACCGCGATTTCCCCAGCATCGGCTGCTGGCCGTGTACCCGCCCGGTGGCAGCCGGCGAGGACGAGCGGAGCGGCCGCTGGGCGGGCAAGAAGAAGAAGGAGTGCGGCCTGCACGTCGTCGAACACCAGGACGGCAGCGGGATTTGAGTTGAGGTGAGCCGGGAGCGTGAGCGACCGGAGGATTTTTTTCTCCGGTCGCTCCCGGCTCGCCAGCTCTCACCCCTCGGCCGACGGGCCGGTCATCGTCTCCGGGCGGACGACCTGGTCGAACTTCTCTCCCGTCAGCACCCCGTCCTCCTTCAGCAGTTTGGGGGCGAGCTTGATCGCCTCCTCCCGCAGGGTGGTGCCATTCTTGTGGGCGGTCTTGGCGATGAGCGCGGCGGCGTCGTACCCGATGTGCCGGTTGAGCGCCGTCACCAGCATGAGCGACGTGTGCAGCAGCCCGTCGATCTGCTTCTTGTTGGCGTCGATCCCCTTCCGCGTCTTCCCGCCGGCCTTCGGCTTCAGCTTCGACTGATCGACTTCCACCATCCCCGTCTCCGGGCTGGTGTCGTACTCCAGCGCCTCGTAATCGTTCTCCGGCATGTCGGCGGCACAGTGCTCGCGGTAGCTGCGGCAGGCGTCGGTGAGCAGCCGCACGCTGTGCAGGAAGTTGTGGATGAGGACCGGCTTGAACACGTTCAGCTCGAAGTTCCCCTGGCTGGCCGCCAGCCCGACCGCCACGTCGTTCGCCATCACCTGCACGCACACCATCGTCATCGCCTCGCTCTGCGTCGGGTTCACCTTCCCCGGCATGATCGACGACCCCGGCTCGTTCTCCGGGATGGTCAGTTCGCCCAGCCCGCACCGCGGGCCGCTCGCCAGCCAGCGGATGTCGTTGGCGATCTTCATCAGCCCCACCGCCAGCGTCTTCAGGGCGCCGGACGCGAACGTCAGCGGCTCGTGCCCGGCCAGCGCCTGGAACTTGTTCGGGGCGGTGACGAACGGCAGGCCGGTCAGGTCGGCGATGGCCTTCGCGCTCCGCTCGGCGAACTGCGGGTGGGCGTTCAGCCCGGTGCCCACGGCCGTGCCGCCGAGGGCCAACTCGTACACCATCGGCAGCGTCTGCTTCACCGCCGCCAGCCCGTAGTCGAGTTGCGACACGTACCCGCCGAACTCCTGCCCGAGAGTTAGCGGCACCGCATCCATCAGGTGCGTGCGGCCGATCTTCACGATCGACTCGAACTCCTTCGCCTTGGCCGCGAACGTGTCCCGCAGGGCGGTCACACTCGGGATCAGCCGGTGGACCACCTCCTCCGCGGCGGCGATGTGCATGGCCGTGGGGAACGTGTCGTTCGACGACTGCGACATGTTCACGTCGTCGTTCGGGTGGACGCCGTCCTTGTCCCCGCGAGCGGCGCCGGCCATCTCGGCGGCGCGGTTGGCGATCACCTCGTTGGCGTTCATGTTCGTCTGGGTGCCGCTGCCGGTCTGCCACACCCGCAGCGGGAAGTGGTCGTCCAGTTTCCCCGCGATCACCTCGTCGCACGCCGCCACGATCGCCTTCACCTTCGCCTCCACCGCCACCTTGTCCTTCGCCTTCTTCTTGAACAAGCCGAGGTCGCGGTTCACCTGGCACGCCGCCTTCTTCAGCACGCCGAACGCCCGGATGACCGCCCGCGGCATGGTGTCGGCACCGATGGCGAAGTGCGTCAGGCTGCGGGCCGTCTGGGCGCCGTAGTAGCGGTCGGCCGGCACCCGGATCTTGCCCATCGTGTCGGCTTCGAGGCGGTATTCAGACATGGTCGGGTCACTGGTGGGAGGGGGAAAACGGCGGTATTGTATGGGGGGGTGAAACCGTTTGAGGATGATCGATGAGCGTGGTCATACAACCCGAAGCCCCACCTCTGCGGGTGGACGAGGGGGGGGCGATCCGCGTCGGCAACACGCGGGTGCTGTTCGATCTGGTCGTTCACGCCTTCCAGCGCGGCGACTCGCCGGAACAAATCGTTGAGGCCTACGACACGCTGAAGCTGGAGGACGTGTACGGAGCAATCACATATTACCTACGGAACCGCCGCACGGTCGATGAGTACCTGACGCGACGGGATCGTGAGGCCGTCGAATTGCGAGCCAAGATCGAGGCCCGCCAGGGGCCGGCGATGGCCGAGTTGCGGCAACGCCTCCTCGCCCGGCGGGCCGAAGGGGATTCGACGTGATCCGCCTGCTGGCCGACGAGAACTTCGACGGCCGCGTCACCGCCGGACTGCTCCACCGCCGCCCGGAGATCGAACTCGTGCGGGTGCAGGAAGTCGGGTTGGACGGCGTGGATGATCCGGGCGTGTTGGAATGGGCGGCCGGCGACCACCGGATCGTTCTCACCCACGACCGGAACACCATGACCGGCTACGCCAACCAGCGGATCGCCGCCGGGCTGCCGATGCCCGGATTGTTTGTCGTGGACGACCACGCCTCGGTCGGGCGGTGCATCGACGACATCCTCCTGATCGACTCGATCACCGAACACGCGGAGTGGGCGGACAAGCTGGAATTCTTGCCGTACCCGACCCGATGACCACAGCCACCCTCACTTCTTCTTCTCTTCCTTCTTCAGCTCCTCTTTCTTGGGTTCCTCCTTCTTCGCCGGTTCCGTGACGGTGATCGTCACCGGCACAGCCACGCTCACCACGTCCTTGTTGTTCACCTTCGCCGTGCCCTTCAGGATGACCACGCCCGGTCCGGCCGCCACCGTCGCCGGCACGCTCAGTTCGACTACCGCTTCGGCCTCGCCCTTTTTGATCGGCACCAGCTTCGGGGCGACGTTCGCCGGCACGCTCACCGCCGCCACCGCGATCTCGGCGTCGAACTTGTCCGTCCGCTTCGCCACGATCTTCCCCTTCAGCACGCCGCCCTTCGCCACCTCCGGTTTCTCCAGCTTCAGTTCCAAGGCGAACGGCGGGGGCGGGACGACCGCCACGGCGAACGCCGACCGCACCTCCCGCGGCGGGGTGGGCATGGCCGCCAGGTTCCCCTTCACCACCTCCAGCAGATCGACCGTCCGCGTCACGTCCTTGCCGTCGATCTTGGTAGTCGCCGTCACTTTGCCGGCGATCAGCCCCGGCTTGGCATCTGCCTTCGCCGTCAGCGGCAGGAACAGCGGAGTGGCCGGCTGGGGGTTGGCGGCCGGCGGAATGACCAGCTTGCCGCTGATACCGTCGGCCACCACCTCCACCGTCACTTCGGCGTTGAACCCGTTCAACTTCGCCAACCCCGTGACCGGCAGCAGCCCGACCCCGCCGGCCGGCACGTCGATCCGGTCGAACGGCAGTGTCACCGCGAAGTCGGGCAGCACATGCGACACGCCCAGGTGGTACACCTCGTTCGGCCCGCTCAGGTAATTGGTGTGTTCGCAGGCGACGACGAACTCGCCATCGGCCGGCGGGGTGAACTCCACCCGCGTGCCGATCTGCTGCGGGTTCGACTTGGCTAGCTCCGCCCCCTTCCCGTCCAGGACTCGCAGGTACACCTCGGTCGGCGCGTTCACCTCGAACGTGAGCGCCGTGACCGCCAGTTTCTGTCCCTTCTTCGCCGCGAACTTGAAGTGGTCCAGGTCGTTCTTCTCCCCGAAGCGGGCGGAGATGCCGCCGGGCACGGGCAGCGAGTTCGCCTGCGCCGGCGTGTTGTTCGGCTCCTGCTCCACCAGTTCCGTGTGGTCGCTAATCCGCACCGGCACCGGCCACCCGCTCGGCTCGGCAACCGGCGGCTCACGCCGCTCGGCTCGCCGGGGGGCGATGCTCACCACCTCCCCCTCGCCCTTCACCGGCACCGGCTTCACCCCGCCCAGGTTCGGACCGGCGAACCCCACCTCGGCCGACTTGCCCCGTTCCACCGCCAGCGGGAACGCGGTCGTCGCGCCGGGGAAGTTGCCCACCCGCAGCCGGTAGGCGAAGTCCGCCCCGCCGCGGAAGGTGGTGTCCCGCACTTCCACGATCACCTCCCCGGCCGCCGGGAACGTGTGCGTCAGCCGGCAGTCCCCTTGAAGCCCCGGCGTGTCGTCGGCGTACAGGCTGGTGAGTTCCTTGCCGGTGCCATCGTACAGGATCAGCACCGGGTCCATCGGCGAGCCGATCCGCCGGCCCAGCACCTCGAACGTGACCGGCTCCCCGCCCTTCACCGGCACCTTGTAGTAATCGCTCACTTCGGCGGTGGCGACCCCGAGAACCACGCACGGCGTCGGCAGCACCTGCGGGGCGGCCTTCTTGTTGTTCTCCTTCTCCGCCACCTCCGGCAACTCGTCGATGACGAACGGCCGCAGGTTGCTCACCCCGGCTTTTGTCGCCACCCGCATGGTGTGCAGCCCGATCGGGGCGTCGGCCGGCACCTCCACTTTCACGTTCAGCTTGGCCGCGTCCTTCTGCCCGTCCGGGATGGTCACCTTCCCGCCGAACGTCGTCCACACGCCGGTGGCGTCGGTCAGGTTGGTGCCGGTGAGGGTGAGGTCCACCGTGCCGCCCGGTTTGCCGCCGACGTTCGCCAGCGTGGTGAGCGTCGGGTACGTTGCCGGCACAGCCGGTGCCCCCTTCTGCTGGGCGACGAGCGGGGCCGGCGCCTGGGAGAGCAGGATGACGGCACCGGCGGTGAACGCGAACAGGGCAACGCACCGGGAGAGGCGGGTCATGGCCGAACCTCGGCAGAAGAGCGAGCCAGGCGGGATGCGGGGATGATAAGCGACGGCGGGCGGGGCGAACAGCGGCGAGTTATAATGACGGCATCACCCCGGAGGGCGTAGCATGGAGACCGCAACCATGGGCCGCGTGCTGGTGGAGGCGAAGATCGAGAACCTGAACGACCTGTGGGAGGCCGAGCGGGGAATGCGTCCGCCCGATCAGGTGCGGTCGGTGGTTGTGCCGGATGCCCTGGTGGACAGCGGGGCGAGTCAGTTGTCGCTCCCGCCGAGCCTGATCGGGCAGCTCGGGCTGAAGAAGGTCCACGAGAAGCGAATCCGGTCGGCCACCGGATCGGCGACGGTCGGGGTGTACGACATGGTTCACATGACCGTGCAAGGGCGGGACTGCAAGGTGGAGGTGACGGAGATCGCCGAAGGCAGCCCCGCTCTGATCGGGCAAATCCCGCTTGAGATCATGGACTGGGTGATCGACATGAAGGGCCAGCGGCTGATGGGCAACCCGCTCCACGGCGGCGAGTGGATGTACGACGTGTGACCGGCGAGACGGCCGGGGTTCAAGGTCCGATGGAGTCATGAACCCACTTTCCGCACCCGGTGTCCAGATCGCATGAGTAGCACCCCCCTGCCGCCCGACCACGACCTCCGCATGGCCCGTGCGCGGCTCGCACTCGACGGCCTGTCCGTCGGCGATGCTCTCGGCGAGCAGTTCTTCATTCCGCCCAACCGGCACCGGCTGTTCGCCGACCTGTCGAGCGTACCACCCGGCTCGTGGCTGTACACCGACGACACCGAGATGGCTCTCGGCATCCTCGAAGTGCTGGACCGGCACGGGCGGATCGATCAGGACGATCTGGCCCGCACGTTCGGCCGGCGGTGGAAGATCGAACCCCGCCGCGGGTACGGACCGGGGGCGTACCGGCTGCTGTCGGCGCTGGCAATCGGCGCGGACTGGCGGCGGGAGTCGAAGCTGCTGTTCAGCGGGAACGGGTCGTTCGGCAACGGGTCGGCGATGCGGGTGGCGCCGGTCGGGGCGTATTTTGCCGACGACTACGCCGCAGTCGTTCGGGAGGCCAGCCGGTCCGCCGAGGTGACGCACCGGCACCCGGAGGGGATCGCCGGCGGGGTAGCAATCGCCGTGGCCGCCGCGTTCGCGGTGCAGAACCGGGAGCGACTGACCGACCCGGCCGAGCGACGAAAGCTGTTCGACACGGTCCTCGACCTGACCCCGCCCGGCGACACCCGCGACGGGATCGAAAAGGCGCGGGGAATCGAACTGACCGCCAACCCGCGGTCCGCCGCCGGCTGGCTGGGCAACGGCACGAAGGTGACGTGCCCGGACACGGTGCCGTTCTGCCTGTGGGCGATCGCCGCATTCTTCACCAATTACGAGCGGGCGGTGTGGGAAACGATCCGCGTCGGCGGGGACATGGACACGAACTCGGCCATCGTCGGCGGGGTGGTGGCGCTGGCGACCGGACCGGAGGGCATACCGGCGGAGTGGTTGACGCGACGGGAGGAGTTGATGCCGTCTTCATCGTGGTCGGGCTAATTTCACCACCAGGCGCTCGACTTGCATCTTTGGCGGGAGTTGGCTGCCGCCCTTCAGCCCCAGGTTGATCTCCACCAGCCAATCGGTGAGCTGACCCAGCCTTGCCCGGCCCAGGTGCTTCAACTGACGTTCGGTACTCTGCCGGGCCTGCGGCCACTTCGGCACCCCGGCCGCGTCCATCGCCGGGCCGAGGCTCTGCCCCTGGGCCGTCAGCCGGCCGACCGTCGCCAGCTTCCGCAACTGGTGCGTCAGCGGGCCGAGCACCGCCAGCGGGTCTTCCCCCTCGTCGAACAGCCGCCGCAGGATGCCGAGGGCCACGTCCGGCCGACCGTCGCCAACCGCGTCCAGGATGTGGAACACGTTCGCCCCGCGGGTGCGGCCGACCAGCCGGCCGACGTCGTCGGCGGTGATCTCGGCGTTCGCCCCGACCGCCACCGCCAGCTTCGCCAGCTCCTGATCAAGCAGCCCCATCGCCGGGCCGACCAACTCGACCAGCAGTTCGGCCGCGTCGCCGCCCAGCTTCTTGCCGTGCCCGGCCTTCGCCCACTTCACGCACCAGCCCGGCAGCACCCCCTGTGGCGGGGTTCTGCACACCAGCTTGGCCGCGTCCGGCAACGCCTTCGCCAGCTTGGTCGTCTCCGGGAACGTCTTCACGTCGAGGATCAGCACGCCCACCTTGCTCGGGGCCGCGGCGTACCGCTCGAGCGCCTCGCGGTGTTCGGTGACGAACGGGTCGGCCTGCTCGACGATCACCACCCGGGCCGGGGCGAGGAACGCGAGGGTGTCCAGGTCGTTGCGGACGGTGCTGAAGTCGAGCTTGTCGCCGGGGTACGCGGACACGGCGAAGTCCGGGTCGCCGTCACCGATGGCGAGCTTGATGACGGCGTCGCGGCAGCGGCGCTTGAGGAAGTCCTCGTCGCCGACGAGGGCGTACACCGGCAGCCGCTTGGCCTTGGCGACGGAATCGAGGAAGGCGAGGGCGTCCATAGTCGTTCCTGGCGAGCCGGGAGCGTGAGCACCCGAAGGTTTGAAATTCTCCGGTCGCTCACGCTCCCGGCTCGCCAACTCGATACTCCTCCACCAGTTTCTTCGGCGCCCCGATGTCAATGACGTGAACCTGCCCGGTCCACTCCCGCGACTTCGGGTTCAGGAACCCCCGCTTCGGGGCGACGAACGTGCCGGTGTGCGTGGCCCGCACAGTCGGGCCGAGCGGCTCGCCGGTGTCGCAGTCCAGGCCGGACGGCAGATCGACGGCGAGGACGGGCAGCTTCGAGTCGTTCACCTCCTCCACGACCGATCGGTAGGGGCCGGTCAGTTCGCGGGTGAGTCCGGTGCCGAACAGGGCGTCGACGATCCACGGCTTTTCAGGGAAGCACAGTTCGAACACGCGGTTACCGCACGGGTCCGGGATGAAATCGTTCTCGCCGGACGACAGGATTAACTGCGATCGGGAGGCCGCCGTGTAGTTTGGAGCTGCGTCGCCGCGGGTCGGGGTGCGATCGGCGGCGAACACGATCGTCACCGGCCAGCCGTGGTTGTCCAGGTGCCGGGCCATCACGAACCCGTCGCCGCCGTTGTTGCCGGGGCCGCACAGGATCAGCGTCAAATTCTTCTCCGGATTCAGCCGCATCAGCAGTTCAGCACACCCGCGGCCGGCATTCTCCATCAGCACAACCCCAGGCAGGCCGTACTCCTGCACGGCGCGGCGGTCGAGGTCGCGGACCTGGGAGCGGGTGAGGGTGAACATGGCTGACACCGGGCCGCCACAGAGGGCGGTCCCTACAAGAGTGTGATTCGTAGGGGCCGCCCTCTGTGGCGGCCCGCGTCCTACCGCTTGATCCTCAGCCCCTGGCCGCTCAACACCGCCTCCACCTCGTCCTTATTGATCCACGGCAGGTCGCCGGGGATGGTGTGCTTGATCGCCCCCATCGCCGCCCCGTAGTCCAGCCCGGTCTCGAAGTCGCCGTCCAGCAGCCCGTGGATCAGCCCGGCAGCCAGCGCGTCGCCGGCCCCCAGCCGGTCCACGATCTCCACCTCGTAGCTGGCGGTCTCGTACAGCGACCCCTTGGCGTCGTACCCGACGGCGGCGAACGTGTTCCGCCACACCAGCGGGGTCGTCCGCCGCACGCCGGCGACGTATCTCAGCCCGAACCGTCGGCACAACTGCTCGGCCACGTCGGCGAAGTCGGCGCCGTTGATGCCGAACAGTTGCTCGGCGTCCGGCTCGCTGGCGATGAGCAGGTCGCACTGCTTCAGCAGCCCGCTCATCACCCGCCCGGCCTCGCCCGGTGTCCACAGCTTGCTGCGGTAGTTCAGGTCTATGCTCACCTTCAGACCGGCCTCGCGGGCTTTCGTTAGCGCCTCTGGTAGCACCTCGCGGTGTTCGAGGATCGCCGCCGTGATGCCGGTCACGTGCAGCCACTTCGCCCCGTCGAAGACGGTCGGCCAGTCGAACGTGCCCGGCTTCCACCCGGCCCAGAAGCTGGTCCCGCCCGGCTCGGCCTGCGAGATGCTGGACTCCTTGCGGTCGTACAGAATGGAGCTGGCCCGCGGGGACGCGCCGAACTCCAGGAAGTACAGCCCGCAGCGGCCGTCTTCGGTGAGCCGCACGAACTCGGCGCTCACGCCCGTTTCCCGCACCCGGTTCACCACCAGCCGGCCGAGCGGGTTGTCCGGCACCGCCGACACCCACGCCGCCTCGCGGCCGAGCCGCACCAGCCCGACGGCGGTGTTCAACTCCGCCCCGCCCACCTCCACGTCGAACGTGCGGGCCTGCTCGATCCGCTGGAAGTGTGGTGGGGCGAGGCGGACCATCGCTTCGCCGAAACAGATGACGTCGGGCATCGGTCACTCCACCCGGCCCATTCGTACCGCTTGGGTGTACTGCCACGCCAGCCCGCGGAGGTACTCGTAGTCCTGCCGGGCGACCGCCTTCGGGTCCACCAACTGCGACCCCACGCCCAGGCAACTCGCCCCGGCCCGCAGGTACTCGCTGGCGGTGTTCAGGTCCACCCCGCCGGTGGGCATCAGCCGCACCTGCGGCAGCGGCCCGCGCATCGCTCGGAAGAACCCCGGCCCGACCACGTCCGCCGGGAACACCTTCACCACGTCGGCGCCGGCCTCCCACGCGGTCAGGATTTCGGTCGGGGTGAACGCGCCGGGGAACACCAGCCGGTCGTACCGCCGGCACAGCTTGATGACGTCCAGGTTGAGCGTCGGCGACACCACGAACTCGGCCCCGGCCAGGATCGCCGCCCGCGCCGTCTCCGCGTCCAGCACCGTGCCCGCACCGAGCAGCACCCGGTCGCCCAACTGCTCCTTCGCAGCCCGGATCACGTCCACCGCGTTCGGCACGGTGAACGTCACCTCGGCCACGTTCACCCCACCTTCGGCGATGGCGGCGATCACATCTACGAGATTCGTCGGAGTGGCCGCCCGCACCACGGCTACGATGCCACACTCCAACACGCGGGCGAGTTGTTTCTCTCGGCTCATGACACGGATTGTCCGGCGGCGGGGGTAGTGTTGGCAACCACAAACCCGAATTGCCACCAGGAAGTTCACCGTTGTTTGGCACGGTGAGTGCAATATTACTTCCAGACCGGCCGCGATACTCCTTCTCTGAATGGGCGACAGAAGAAGGGGACGCGGCCGGTCGCTTTTTTTCAGCCGCATTTCGGCCTATTTGTCTGGTCAGTTCAGGCTCCAGCTCCGGGCGATTGTGTCGGTTCCCACGTAAATGAGCATAGATCTGCGCATTTCTCGGAACTCAGGTTCCCAAATCATCCAGCCGTAACACCTCGGTGAGATCGATACCAGGGCCGAAAAGTTCCCCGCCGCTTAATCCGCCGACCGCACCGGCGAATCCACCCGCAGGCGCCGGCCCGGCCGGGCCTTTCTCTTTACTGGTTGCGAGGCGAACGATGCGAGGACTTCTGTGTGCCGCCCTGACGGTCGGGTTGGTAGCGGCGGTTGCCCCGGTGAGGGCGGACGACGCCAAGGCGGCCCGGGCGATCGTGGACAAGGCGATCAAGGCGCACGGCGGCGGGGACGGGCTGAAAAAGTACCAGGGATCGGTGTCCACGTTCAAGGGCACATTCTCCGGGATGGGGATGGAGATCCCGATCACCGGCGAGATCTCCGTGTGCGGGGCGACCAAGGTGAAGGTGAACATCCAGATCGACGCCGGCGGCCAGACGCTGAAGATCGTCAACGTGGTGAACGCGGACAAGGGGTGGACGAAGCTGGGCGACGCCGTCACCGAACTGGACAAGGACGCGGTGAAGGAGGCGGGCGAGAACCAGCACGCCGGGTGGGTGGCGTCGCTCGCCCCGCTGGTGGACGGCAAGGGGTACACGCTGGCCACCACCGGCGAACACGAGGTGGGGGCGAAGAAGGCGGTGGGGGTGAAGGTGTCGGCGAAGGGCAAGCGGGACGTGGACCTGTACTTCGACAAGGACACCGGCCTGCTCGTCAAGTACGCGCACACGGTGAAGGACGAGGGCAGCGGACAGGAGGTGCTGGAAGAGACGGTGTACACCGAGTTCAAAGAGTTCTCGGGGCTGAAGCAGGCGGTGAAGATGTCCACCAAGCGGGACGGCAAGCCGTACATGGACGCCGAGGTGTCGGACGTGCAGCTGTCGGAGAAACTGGATGACGGGGTGTTCGGCAAGCCGTAACGGTCATCGCCGACTGGTGCCAGGGTCGGGAATCGGGGCAGGCACCTGCTTGGCCGGTGGCGGGCGGTCGAGTGCCCGCCACAGCACCGCCCCGGCGGCGACGGTTGTGACGACGGAGACCGCGATCACGAGTGTGGCCACCATCAGCGGCGGGCGGGCCGGCGGGTTGCCCTGGAAGCTCGAGCGGTACAGGTCGGACATGAGACGACCTCGTGGGGTCGAAGGCGGCAGAGTACCACCCGCCCCGCCGACTTGCCAGAGGTTAATGGAAAACAAAGGGTGATGTGGTCCGACGTGTCGGCCGAGGTATCGTTCAGGTGGCCAAGGTGGGACTCGAACCCACACGTATTGCTACGCTCGATTTTGAGTCGAGTGCGTCTGCCATTCCGCCACTTGGCCTGGGCCGGTTCACATTACCGGCCGGCGGACGGGCGGGCAAGTTCAGCGGGCGGGGTCTTATGTTAGCCCGACGCGCGAGCGAGGGTGAACCACCCGACCCTCGCTCGCGCGTCGGGCTAACAAACCCGAAACCTGCACCCCCTACCGGGCGGGGGTGGCCCACAGTTTCACCGTCTTGTCCACCGCCCCGGTCGCCACCGTTGTCCCGTCCGGACTGACGGCCACGCACAGCGGCAACTCGCGGTGGCCGCGAAACGCCTTCAACTTCTCCCCGCCGACGGGGTCCCAGAAGCGGACGGCCAGGTCTTCGTGAACGGTAACGAAGGTGCGGCCGTCGGGCGTCGTCGCGCCGGCCATCGCCAGCCCGGCCTGCTGGAAGTGCGCGTCCCGCGGGGCGAGCGTCGCCCAGTCCCACAGTTGTAACCCGCTGCCGCCGACGCACGCCACCAGTTCCTTGCCGTCGGCCGTGCGGAACAGCCCGTGGACGTGCCGCTTGCCGGTGGACAGCACCTTGATTGTCACCGAACTCTGCCAGTCCCAGACGTGGATGGTGCCGTCCTCGCTGCCCGACGCCAACCGCTTGCCGTCGCCGCTGAAGCTCAGCCCGTGGACGTGGTGGACGTGCCCGGCCAGCGCGCGCACCGCGGTCCGCTCCTTCACACTCCAAATGTACACTTTCTTGTCCACGCCGGCGGCGGCCAGGTACGCCCCATCCGGGCTGACGGCCAGGCACTCGACCGCCTTCGGCGAAGCGTCCCAGGTAGCGGTGGGGGCGTCGGCGTCCGGATCCCACACCTTCACCTTGCCGTCCGACCCGGCCGACGCCAGCCACTTCCCGGCTGGGTCGAACACCACCGCCCGCACCTTGCCGGTGTGCGCGTCCCAGGTGCGGGCGAGCTGCCGGGTGTTCACATCCCACAGCCGCACGGTGCCGTCGTCGCCGGCGGAGGCGAGCCGCGTGCCGCCGGGTGAAAACGCCACCGCTCGCACCACGGCGGTGTGCCCGCGGAGGGTGGCGATCTCGTTTCCGCTGGATGCCAGCCACCACCCGCCGAACGCCAGCGCGGCGATGGCGACGAGTGCGATTGCGATGCGAACGGGGGTCATCGGTTAGAAGTCCCCGAGCACTTCGCCGCCGGTGCGGGTGCCCATGCCCACCCAGGTGACCGGGTCGATCGAGTTGCGGATGAACCGCACCGACCCGTCGCCGAACAGCCCGAGCACCCCGCCCATGTGGTTGCTGCTCGCGTCCTCGACGTGGCCGAGCGGGTTGTTCGGGGTGCGGGCCTCGTCCGCCTCGCCGGTCTGCGTCAGGATGAGCGTCGGCGGGCCTTCTTCTTCCAGGCCGGGGTTGAGCGGCGGGTTGTGCGACCCGGTGAGCGCTCCCACCCATGTGGTCATCGGCGACAGCCGCGACTGCCGCTCGGTGACGAACAGGGTGTTGCTCGACCCGTCGGTCACGTCCACGATGCGGAACCCGCTGTTCCTCAGGAATGTGCCGGTGTTCACATCCGGGTTGCCGCTCACTTCGAACGTGCCGCCGACGGCCACGTAGCTGGCGAACGCTACCCGGCCGAGCGGCCCGGAATCGCCCACCGCCTCGAACGTGTCGCCGTTCTTCGGCGTGTCCGACGGGCAGCGGTACATGGGGATGGAGGTGATTCGAACGGCGGCGTGCATCGAGTGCAGGATGTCCACGTCCGGGTTGATCTGGCGGTACAGGTTCTCCTGTTCCATCTGCGGCAGGATGTGGGCCGCCCACCCCCACCCCGGCCCGAGGCCGTCGCCGTTCACCGCCGCGGCGCGGCTGGTGTACCCCGGCGGCAGCTTGCCGTAGGCGCTCTCGTAATTGTGCATCGCCAGCCCGATCTGCTTCAGGTTGTTGCTGCACTTCAGCCGCGCCGCCGAGTCCCGCACCTTCTGCACAGCGGGGAGCAGCAGGCCGATGAGGATGGCGATGATGGCGATGACGACCAGCAGCTCGATCAGCGTGAACGCCGATCGCACTGCGGCTGGTTTTCGAGTGAGCATAACGCACCCCGGACGGAGTCGATGATGGTTATTCAATGTAATACCTACACCGGATGTGGTCAATCCTCACGCAAAAAAATCGAACCGGCCACGAAGGGGCCGGGCGGCTACCCTGATTGAAACCGGCTGGCGGGCACCATGACCTACGACGCGATCGTCCTCGGGCTGGGCGGGATGGGGTCGGCGGCGGCGTACCACCTGGCCGCCCGCGGCGCCCGCGTCCTCGGCCTGGAGCAATTCCCCCTCGTCCACCGCCGCGGCAGTTCGCACGGCCACACCCGCATCATCCGCACCGCGTACTACGAACACCCGGATTACGTCCCGCTCGTCCGGCGGTCGTTCGCACTGTGGCACGAACTGGAGCAACGGAGTGGCCGCCCGCTGCTCACCCCGTGCCCGTGCCTGAGCATCGGATCGGCGGGCAGCGACCTGATCGCCGGCGTGAAGCGGGCGGCGAGCGAACACGGGTTGGTTGTGGAAGAACTCGATCACCGCGGCATCGTGGAGCGGTACCCGCAGTTCGTGCCAGACGAGTCGCACGTCGGGGTGCTGGAACACGCCGCCGGCTTCCTGCGGGTGGAAGAGTGCGTGCATGCCCACTTGGCCGCCGCCGCCGAGTGCGGCGCGGAGTTGCACGCCGAGGCACCCGTGGTCGGGGTGAAGCAGGACAGTGATAGCGTCGAGGTGACGACCACGAAAGGGGTGTACTCGGCGGCGCGGCTGGTGGTGACGGCCGGGGCGTGGGCCACCCGTCTGCTCGCGGACATCGGCGTGCCGCTGACGGTGATGCGGCAGGTGCAACTGTGGTTCACACCGGCCCCGGTGTCATTGCAGTTCCGACCAAAGCGGTTCCCCATTTTCATGCTCGAATCCGATCTCGGGGCGTTCTACGGCTTGCCCGCGGTGGAGAAATTCGGGCTGAAGTGTGCGCGGCACTACGGCGCTCCCGAACTTCCAGGCCCCGAAAACGTGTCGTGGGACGTGACCGTCGCAGACGAAGTTCCGGTCAGAGAGTTCCTCCGCCGGCATCTACCGACCGCCGACGGCCCACGGATACAAGATTCCGTGTGCATGTACACGCTCAGCCCGGACCGGCACTTCGTCATCGACCGGCACCCGTACCACCCGCGGGTGAGCGTGGCGTGCGGGTTCAGCGGGCACGGGTTCAAGTTCAGCCCGGTGGTCGGGGAGATCCTCGCCGACCTGGCGCTGACCGGCACGACGAAGCACCCGATCGGGTTGTTCCGAGCGAACCGTTTTTCTTCGTAGGGTGGGCACTGCCCACCGTGATTCGGAAGACGGTGGGCAGTGCCCACCCTACCAGACGAGGCCCCCATGTTCACCGCCGTTCTGGTCGCGTCCACGCTCCTCGGCCTTCAGCAGCCGGACAAGGAGTTCGCCAAGTGGGAGAAGGAGGTGAAGGGGATCGAGACCCGACTGGCGAAGAACCCGCCGGCTGCCGGCGGGGTGCTGTTCGTCGGCAGTTCCAGCATCCGCCTGTGGGACACGGCGAAGGCGTTCCCGGACCTGGCGTCGGCGAACGTCGGGTTCGGCGGGTCGGAGGTCCGCGACTGCACGCATTTCATCCCGCGGCTGGTCGCCCCGCACAAGCCGAAGACCATCGTCTTCTACGCCGGCGACAACGACATCGCCAACGGCCGCACCGCCGAGCAGGTGCGGGACGACTTCGCCGCATTCGTGGCCGCCGTCCGCAAGCCCCTGCCCGACTGCCGTGTACTCTTCCTGACGGTGAAACCCAGCCCGAAGCGGTGGGCGCAGTTCGACACGCAGACGAAGGCGAACGATCTGGTGCGGGCGTGGGCCAACGAGCAAAAAGCGGTGGGCGTGATCGACGTGGTGACGCCGCTGCTCGGCAAGGACGGCAAACCGCGGCCGGAACTCTACGAGAAGGACGAGCTGCACGTGTCCGCCGCCGGGTACAAACTGTGGGCGAAGGCGGTGGCGGAGGCGCTGGACGGGAAGTGAGCCTGTTTCGGAGTGGTCCGGCACGGCCGGACCACGGGCCGCCACAGAGGGCGGCCCCTACGAGGTGTTGGTTTGTTGGGGGCGCCCGCTGTGGCGGCCCGCCGATCGCCTCTGGCGATCGGCATTCGGCTGTCTCTGAGCGCGATCATGGCTCCGCTGTTCACCCGCCACCCGACCGGCGCGCTCGTGGCGAACACCGCCACGTTCGTCGGTGACATCGTGGTGTCATCCGGAGTGAATGTGTGGTTCTCGGCGATCGTCCGCGGCGACGTGGCCCCCATCACCCTGGGCGAAGGCGTGAACCTGCAAGACGGCGTGGTCGTCCACTGCGACTACGACGTGCCGCAGGTGGTCGAGGCCGGGGTGGTGGCCGGGCACGCGGCGGTGCTGCACGGCCGGCGGGTGGGGCGGGACACGCTCGTCGGCATCGGGGCGAAGCTGCTGGCCGGCACGGACATCGGCGAGGGGTGCGTGATCGCGGCCGGGGCGGTGGTGCCGCCGAACGCCGTCATCCCGCCGCGGAGCCTGGTCATGGGCGTGCCCGGCAAAGTAGTGCGAGCCGTGACCGAGGAAGAGGTCGAACGGACGCGGGCCAACTGCCGCCGCTACCGGGCGCTGGCCGAACGCTACCTGAACGGGGACTTCGGATGAGCGAGCCGACCATCGAACAGCGGCGGGCGGACATCGACGCCAAGCAGGCGGTGCTGGCGAAGGTGCTGGCCGAGGTCGGGTGCGAGGGGCTGCTGCTGCTCGTGCCGGCGCACCTGAACTGGTACACCGGCGGGCTGAACCTCCGCGGGCTGTTCGCCGAGGGCGAGCGGCCGGGGGCGTTCACCAACGGCCGCACCCGCTGGCTGGTGTGCGGGAACGCCGACACCCAGCGGCTGTTCGACGAGGAGCTGGACGGCCTCGGGTTCATGCTCAAGGAGTGGCCGTGGGCGACCGGCCGGCCGCAACTGCTCGGCGACCTGGTGAGCGGCAAGAAGGTGGCCACCGACCGCCCGTTCCCGAACATGCCGCTGGTGGTCGATCGGATGCGGCAGGAACTGCGGCCGCTGTTCCCGTGCGACCGCATCCGCCTCACCGAATTGGGTCAGGACGTGGCGCACGCCCTGGAAGCCACCGCCCGCTCGGTGAACCGCGGGGACACGGAGCAGGAAGTCGCCGGCCAGTTGGCGCACCGCACCGTCCACCGTGGGGCGGACGTGCATTCGCTCAGCGTGACCGCCGACGACCGCGGGCGGGTGCTCCGCCGCACCGGGTTCACCGCCGCCCGCGTCGAGCGGACCTGCACCCTGCAACTGACGGCCGTGCGGAACGGGCTGCACGCCACCGCCAGCCGCACCGTCAGCTTCGGCCCGCCGCCGGACGAGTTCCGCACCGCGTTCGACCTGGCGTGCAAGGTGGCCGTCATCTGCCGGTCGGTCAGCCGCCCAGAGCAGACGCAGACGACGGCGGTGGACATCGGCCAGAGCGTGCTCAAGGGCACCCCGTTCGAGCACGACTGGCGGCTGAACCCGCCGGCGTACGCCACCGGCTGGTTCGCGGCGGACGAGCTGCGGCGGGCGGGGGTGGACGAACACTTCGTGGACAGGCAGCCGCTGGTGTGGCAGTCGCGGCTGGGGCCGGCGGCGGTGGTGGACACGGTGGTGGTGTCGCCGGGCGGGGCCGAGCCGCTCACCCCGCCGGAGGACTGGCCGTACAAGAAGATCACCCTCGGCGAGACGACGTACAAAATCCCGGACCTGCTGGTGGTGACCGAGTGAACCGCCCGGTGCCCGGAGTGTGGTCCGCACACGCCGTGTGCGGCGGTTCAAGACCGCACACGGCGTGTGCGGACCACACTCCCGAAACACGCCCATGCCCGCCCGCGCGTTCTCCACCGTCCGACTGGTGAACGGGTCCACCGGCGACCCGGTGCTGTACCTCGACTACCCTGGCGCGGATAACGCCCTGCTGTTCGACGGCGGGGAGAACCACGCGCTGACGACGCAGCAGCTGGCCGACCTGGAGGCGGTGTTCGTCACCCACCACCACGTCGATCATTTCATCGGCCTGGACCGCATCATCCGGGCGAACATCGACCGCGACAAGACGCTCCACGTCTACGGTCCGGTCCACACCATTCGGCGGGTGTCCGACCGCGTCCGCAGCTACGA
The DNA here is from genome assembly GCA_022841795.1 of Fimbriiglobus sp. Classification (GTDB taxonomy): domain Bacteria; phylum Planctomycetota; class Planctomycetia; order Gemmatales; family Gemmataceae; genus JALHQU01. The sequence continues at coordinate 10,798 of JALHQU010000061.1, read as the reverse complement.
GTACCCGTTCTTCCCGTTCCAGAAACTGGCCATCGCCATCCACGAACTGGATGCCGGCACGCGACGGACGACGGTGCTGGCGTGTGGCAAACGGTTCGAACCGGGGCCGGTGCTGGAAGAGAAGTGGACCGGGCGGGTGTGCTACGAGACCGACAGCCTGTGTGTGGAGGCGGTGCCGGTCGATCACACCGTGCCGTGCCTGGCTTTCGCCCTGGCCGAGAAGCCGGGATACCACCCGGACCCGGACCGGCTGGCCGCCGGCACCCTCCGCCCCGGCGGGTGGGTGGCCGAGGCGTTGCGGCTGTTGCGGGCCAACGCCGACCCGTCCACGGAGTTGGACATCCAGGGCGGGCGGTTCCGGCTGGCCGCGCTCGCCGATGCGTACTTCGCCCACTCGCCGGGGGCGCGGGTGACGTACATCACCGACACCCTGTTCACCGACGCCCTGCGGCCGCAGTTGGTAAAGCTGGCGAAGGGGGCGTGGCGGCTGTACTGCGACAGCTTCTACGCCCGCAAGGAGGCGAAGAGCGCCGCCCAGCACCGGCACATGATGGCCCACCAGGCGGCGGAGCTGGCGAAGGCGGCGAAGGTGGAGCAACTGGTACTCATCCACTTCAGCCAGCGGTACGCCGGGCGGTACGAGGTGCTGCTGGACGAAGCGCGGGAGGTGTTCCCGCGGGTGACGGCGGAACTCTAGGTGAACCGCGGGCGTCAGCCCGTCGGGTGGGAAACACACCCAGGCGGCTGACGCCGCCGGTTCACCAGAGACGGCGTTTGCCGCGAAGAGTGCCCGCCACTTTCCGCCCCGACCCGCCGCCCTACGATGAGAGTTCGTCGTACCGCCGCGTGAGCCGCCGATGTCGTCACCCGCGATCCGCGTCCACGACCTGTGCAAGACCTACGGGTCGGTGGCCGCCGTCGATCACGTCCGGTTCGAGATCCCGGCCGGCGAGTTGGTCGGGTTCCTCGGGCTGAACGGGGCCGGCAAGACCACCACCATGCGGATCCTGACCACGTTCATGCCGGCCAGCAGCGGGTACGCGTGGGTGGCCGGGTACGACGTCATGTACCAGTCGATGGACGTGCGGCGGCACCTCGGGTACCTGCCGGAGAGCGTGCCCCTGTACCCCGAGATGCGGGTGGACGAGTACCTGACCGCCCGCGCCAAGCTGAAGCGGGTGGACCGCACCGCCCGCCCCGCCCGCCTCGACTACTGCCTGGACCGCTGCCGCATCAAGACCGTCCGCCAGCGGCTGATCGGCACGCTCAGCAAGGGGTACCGCCAGCGGGTCGGGCTGGCCGACGCCCTGCTGTCCGACCCGAAGGTGCTGATCCTGGACGAGCCGTTGTCCGGCCTGGACCCGGTGCAGCAGGAGGAGACGCTCGCCACCATCCGCGACCTGAGCGGCCAGCACACGGTGCTGTTCAGCAGCCACCAACTGGGCGACGTGGAGAAGATCTGCGACCGGGTGATCGTCATCCACCGCGGGCGGATCGAGTTCGACGACCGGCTGACCGCCATCGCCCGCCGCGCCCCGCACGTGCTCATCGAGGTGAAGGCGAACGCGGATGACGCGGCCAAGCTGTTCCGGCAGATCGACGGGGTGAGCAGCGTGACGGCCACCCCCGCTGGCGACGGGTGGGCGAAGCTGGACGTCCACATGGCCCACGACAAGGACCTCCGCGAGGTGGTGGCCCGGAAGGCGTTCGAGAAGGGGTGGGCGGTGCGGCAGTTGGACCTGCGGCGGGAGAAGCTGGAAGACACGTTCATGCGGGTGGCGTACCAACGGGGATAGGGTCGGCGGTGTTTTGTTAGCCCGACGCGCGAGCGAGGGCCGGGTGGCTTGGCCCTCGCTCGCGCGTCGGGCTAACAAGACGCCGAAACGGAGACACCACCGAGGTGTCGGAGAACGACATGAGCCAACTGAGCGGGGAGCGCGGGGGGGCGGGCGAACTCGCCCCGTCCGAGACGCGGGCCGAGACGCTGTTCCTCACCCGCGTGGTGTGCGGGTTCGGCGGGCTGTTCCTGTTCACCCTCGGGGTGGCGTCGGTCATCGCCGCCCGGTACGAGTACGGCCTGCTCGGGGCGAACTGGGGGTACCTGTCCGCGTTCGTCGGGCTGGGGCTGCTGTTCGTCCACTCCGTCCGCGACACCGACCCGGAGGTGCGGCGGGTGTACGGGTTGGCCGGGGTGCTGTTCCTGCTGCTGGCCGTCGGGGTCGGCGTGTACCCGGCCAAGCCGGACGGGGCGGCGGCCCCAGTGGCCGGCCAACTGCTCCTGCCGTGGGGCGCCCTGTTCGGGTTCGTCAGCTTGCTGTTCCTGGTGCCGTTCGCCCGCAACGAGACGGCCGAGCCGTACCGCTCGTGGGCGCACTTCGTTTTGCTCGGCACCGGCGGGCTGCTGTGCGCCGGGGCGGTGCTGTGCGGGCTGGTGAACCCGGCCGGGCTGGTGGCCGCGACGATGATCCTCGGGCTGCTCGGGGTGGCGTTCCTGTGCGGGTACTTCTCGGTGGCGGACACGTCCGAGGACTTCCCGTACTGGGCAGCCACCGGGCTGGGCGTGCTGGGGATGGCGACGGTGGTGTATGCCGTCGGAAGGACGATCGCGCCGACCGTGCTGTTCGATAGCGTCGCCGCGTTGAAGAAACCGAACCAGCAGTACGACATCTGGAAGGTGAGCGGGTACTTGGCGATGGGTTTGCTCGGCCTGTCCGGACTGCTCGCACTGCGATCGAAAACTCTGCCCGGCTACCTGCGCTACGGACTGCCTCTGGTCGGGTTCGGGCTTGCGACCGTGATGTTCGCACCGTTGCTACTGGCGGTGATGAACTCCCTGGCCGGAACGAAGACGACCGTGCTGTCCACCGCCCCGACGCCGTTCCTGGTGCCCGGCGGGGTGGTGCTGACGCTGCTCGGGCTGTCGTTCGCGGCGGTCGGGGTGGGGGTCACGTCCGACGCCCCGCTGGTGGTCCTCACCCGCCGGGAGCTGGCCGCGTTCTTCTACTCGCCGATCGTGTACATCGTGCTGTTCGGGTCGGCGGTGGCGGCCGGGCTGGGGCACCGCATGTTCCTGCAGTACGTGATGCGGAACACCCTGCCCGAGCCGGTGCTGGTGTTCCACCCCGGGCTGGGCATCCTGGCCGGCATCATCGTGCTGTTCGTCGTCCCCGCCCTGACCATGCGGGCGCTGAGCGAGGAGCGGCGGACGGGCACCCTGGAGGTGCTGCTCACCGCCCCGGTGAACGAGTGGGCGATCCTGCTGAGCAAGTTCGCCGCCACCCTGTTCGTGTACATGCTCACCTGGCTGCCCCAGGCCGTGTTCCTGATCGTGCTGTACGTGATCGGCAAGCCGTACGACGTGCGGCCGCTGCTCAGCTACTACCTGGCGGTGTTCGCCGCCGGGTGTGCGTTCATCGCGATGGGCCTGTTCTTCAGCGGCCTCACCCGCAACCAGGTGGTGGCGGCGGTGCTCACCTTCGCCGGCATGGTCGGCCTGTTCATGGTGCGGTTCGTGGTGCAGCGGGACGACACGTTCCAGGGGCTGTCACCCGAGGCGGCCCAGGGGCTGGCCGCGTTCCTACAGCGGTTCGCGTTCCTGCAAACGTGGGAGACCGCCCTGGACGGCCAGCTCGAACTGCCGGCGGTGGTGGTCAGTCTGTCGATGGCCGTGTTCTGGCTGGTACTCACCGCCAAACTGCTCGAAGCGCGGAAGTGGAGCTGACCCCATGACCACCCCCACCCCGGACAACCCGGGTTCCGACCTCGAACGCCTCGGCGGCGCGCTGGCCGCGTTCCGCCAGCCGATCGCCTGGGTGCTCGTCGTCGTCGGGTTCGTCAGCCTGCTGGCCGGCGGGTACTGCTTCAAGCAGGCGTTCACCGACACGGCCCCGAAGACGGACACGCCGGCCGAGGCGGACCCGCTCAACCCGGGCAGCGCGAAGGACACCGGGCTGAACCCGAACCGCCCCGAGTACCTGGTCGGCGGGGTGGCCGGGGTGATCGTGGCGCTGGCCGGGCTGGGCGGCGGCGGGTACCTGCTCGGGCGGATGCCGAAGCAGATCGGCGGGCAGTCGGACGAGCGGGTGGTGGCGACCGCCGCCGGCGGGGCGATCGGGGTGGCGCTCATGCTGCTCGGCCTCGGCCTGTTCGTGCTGTGGTTCGGCACCCTGGCCGAGTGGGTGAACAAGGGCACGACCGCCGCCGCGTGGAAGGTGGTAACAGCCCTGCTGGTGTTCCTGGTCGGCGGCGGGGTGGCGTTCGCGGCGGTGCAACTGCTGCGGGTGGACGAGCGGAACAACCAGCTGCTGCGGCGGATCGCGTTCGGCACCAACACCGCCCTGGCCGTCGTCCTGCTGGTCATCGGGCTGGTGGCGGTGAACGTGCTGGTGGCCATCAAGCTGCCCGCCCGCCTGGACACCACCGCCAGCGGGTTCCACACCCTGCACCCGGACACCGCGAAGCTGCTCGCCGACCTGCCGACCAACGTGACCGCCTACGTGTCGTTCAACGAGGACTTCCTGGCCACCGACGAGTCGCGGCAGAGCGGGGAGGTGCGGAAACTGGCCGTCGAGCTGAAGCTGCTGCTGGAGAAGGCGCGGGCGGCGAACCCGCGGCGGTTCGAGTTCCGCATGCTGTCGCCCACCCTGAACAAGTCCGAGTTCGTCAAACTGCGGGCCGACCACCCCGAGTTCAACCGCCCCGAGCTGGGCGTGCTGGTGGTGCCCGAGGGCAAGCCGGGCAAGTTCATCTCCATGACCGACCTGGCCGACTTCAACCAGCAGTCCCGCAAGCCGGTGTTCGTCGGCGAGTCGAAGCTGGTGAGCGCCCTGCTCACCATCACCGAGGACAAGGACCAGACGGTGTACTTCCTGGCCGGGCACGGGGAGATCTCCACCCGCCCGGCCGGGCCGGACGAGGTCGGCCGCACCCGCAGCGGCAGCCGCCTGGCGACGGCGCTGGAGAAGATGGAGATGGCCGTCCGGCCGCTGGCGCTCGACCTGACCAAGCCGGAGGTGCCGGACGACGCCGCCGTGCTGGTGATCGCCGACCCGACCGCCCTCATCCCCCCGGAGCAGATCGCCGCGATCCGCACCTACCTGAACACCCCCCGCAAGAACGGGAAGAAGGGCAAGCTGGTGGTGCTGAGCAGCCCGCACCCGAACCCCGGCGGCAAGGGGATCGCCATCACCGGGCTGGAGGCCCTGCTGGTCGAGTACGGCGTGTCGCTCGGCGGCGGGTTCCTGTACTTCGAGCCGGGCGCCGGCCGGGACGCCGCCGAGACGGACGCGGTGCCGGCGACCGCCGGGGACGACCTGCACCCGATCACCGTCCAGTTCTACGACCGCCAGTTGATCTTCCCGGACGTCCGCGAGGTGCGGATGGACCCGCAGCAGGCGGGGAAGGCGGAGTACCTGTTCGCTACCGCCCGCGGCCGCGGCAGTTGGCAGGAGCAGGACAAGACGGCCGACCCCGGTGCGGCGTGGCGGGCGCTCACCTCCACCGCAGACCGGCAGGCGACGGCCGAACTGGTTCAGCAGAAGCGGGCGAGCCGCAACGCCCGCCCGCTGGCTGTGGCGAAAACGGACGGCAAGGTCGGGCAGCTGGTGGTGTTCGGCAGCGGGGCGGCGTTCGTCGATCCGACCCAGCGGACGGGCGAGAAGCTGGCCGCCAACGCCGACCTGGTGGCCGTGTCAGTGAACTGGCTCCGCGAGCGGCCGTCCGCCGCCAACATCACCGGCAAGGAGGCAGGCGAGTACAAGCCCAGCCGCGAGCTGACCGAGACGAACGGGCTGTACGTGCCGGTGATCGGCAGCCTGATCACCACCCTCGCCCTCGGCCTGGGCGTGTGGGCGTACCGCCGGAAGTGACTTCAAAGTAGTAGGCACACCCCGTGTGCCGTTCGGGGCGAACCGCGGGCGTCAGCCCGTCGGGTGTGACCCCACCCAGGCGGCTGACGCCGCCGGTTCACCCAAATCGACCCGGACTTCGCACCATGAACTTCCGCACCACGGCCGTCCTGTTCGCGGTGGTGATCGCCCTGGTCGCCGGCCTGCTCGTGTACTCCCTCCTGCCGGACCCCGCCGGGGCGGCGGCCGGCGGGCTGGTGGACCCGCTCGCCACCGCCGGGGTGAAGGCGGACGAGGTGGACCGGGTGGAACTCACCCGCACGCACGCCGACCAGCAGATGCAGAAGCTGGTGTTCGTGAAGACGGACGGCCGCTGGGCGCTGACCGAGCCGGTGCCGGCGCTGGTGGACTCGTTCGCAATCGAGAGCGTGGTCCGCGAGCTGTTCGCCGCCAAGCCGGTCGGCCACCCGTCGCTGCAAGACAGCCCGTCCACCCTCGGGCTGGCCACCCCGGCGTACACCGTCACCCTAAAGAAGGGGGACAAGACGGCCACGGTGAACGTCGGCGTCACCCTGACCGGCCGCGAGCGGGCGGTCACGTTCGTGTCCGCCGGCGACCGCGCCGGCACCCCGCTGGCTGTCCGCACCGCCGAGGTCCGCAGCCTGTTCCGCGACACCGACCGCGACCAGGGCGGGGACGCCCAGACCATCGGCAAGTGGCTGACCGACTTCCGCTCGAAGCGGCTGCTGTCCGCCGACGCCGCCAACCCCGGCGGGGACCTGGCGTCGTTCGCCGTCACCCGCGGCGGGAAGACGCTCGAACTCGCCCGCACCGGCGACGAGTGGCGGTTCGTGTCCCCGCCGAACTACGGGGTGGCCGACGCCACCGGCGACCCCGCCGCCAACGCCACCCAGTTCACCGGCGTCCGCCCGCTGCTCGGCTCGCTGGTGAACATGCAGGCCGGCGGGGTGCAAGACTTCATCGAGAACGTAAATCCGGCGGACTACCCGAAGTACGGCCTCGCCGCCGACGACCCGGCCGCCATCCGCGTCGAACTGAAGGCGAAGGACCGCCCGCCGGAGGTGCTGTTCCTTGGCAAGCGGGTGGACAAGGACGGCAAGCCGGTGATGCCGCCGAAAGTGTACGCGCGGGTGGAGGGCGACTCGGCCGTCGCCGCCGTGCCCATCGACCGGCTGGAGGCGGTGGTGAACACGATTGCGGACCCGCAGCCGCTGCGGAGCCGCGACCTGATCGCGGACACCAACAAGGGCCGCATCGACGCCATCGACGGCACGTTCGGCGGCGGGTTCAGGTTGCGGCGGGTGGCCGGTCAGAGCGAACAGGTGTGGGCGGTGTACGGCGGGTCCGAGCCGGCCGACGCGCTGCGGTCGGCGGTCATCGGGCTGATCGACACCCTCGCCCGCCCCCGCGCCGCCACCGACGTGCTGCTCGACCCGGCCGACGCCGCGTTCGCCCAGCCCGAGGTGAAGGGCGAGCTGAAGGTGTGGCTCGACGGGGTGGAGAAGGGTGTGGCGGTGAAGGACGGCAAACTGCCGCCCGAGCCGAAACCGGCCGGCGAGCCGACCACGTTCGTGTTCGGCAAGATCGAGGGGAACGCGGTGTTCGTCCGCCGCACCGACGGCGGGAAGGCGACCGACTTCAAGATCCCGACCGACCTGTTCCTCGTGCTGTCGAAGGGGCGGCTGACGTACATCGACCCAAAGATCCAGTCGTTCGTGCCGTCCGGGGCGGGCGAGTTGGTCCTGTTCCGCAACGGGGTGCGGACGGAGGTGAAGCGGGAGTCCGGCCCCGACCAGTCGTTCCGCACCGGCAAGTGGAGCTTCGTCACCCCCGAGGCGGACAAGGGCAAGCCGGCGGACGGCGAGGCCGTGTTCGACGTGCTGCAAGCACTGTCGGCGGTGCCCACCAACCGCGTGGTCGCCGAGGGCGGGGCGGACGAGCTCAAGAAGTTCGGCCTGGACCCGGCCGCCCCGAAGCTGTCGGCCAAGGCGACGCTGACGACGACGGATAAGGACAAGGAGCGGGAGTACCACTTCGGAATTGAGACGGACGACAAGACGGCGGTGTACTACCGGCAGATCGGCCGGCCGTTCGTGCTGCTGGCGGACAAGTCCACCCTCGCCCGCCTCACCGGGGCCGACCTGTCCGATAAGACGATCTTCCGAACCGACCCGAAGCGGGTGCGGAAGCTGTACCTGTCCGGGTGGAAGAACGTGACCAAGGGCGGCAAGGCGCTCGACGCCACCCTGGAACTGGAGAACGGGGTGTGGGTGGCGAAGGAGCCGGCCGGGGCGGCAGTGGACACGCCCCGCGTGAACGCCATCCTGACCGCGCTGGAGGCGCCGAAGGCGATCGCGGTGGTGTCCGCCGAGGCCGGCGCCCCCACCCCGCCGGAGCAGGGGTTCGGCGACCACCCTCTGTCCATCATCGCCGAACTGGACGACAAGGCGGCGGTGCAGATGATCGTCGGCGGGGAGGACAAGGCCCGCGGCGGTTACTTCGTGAAGGCGAACGGCAAGACGTATGTGCTGCCCGCTGTACTGCTGAAGGCGGTGCTCGAAAAGCCGCCGGTGGAGGCGAAGTAGGGTGGAATACCCACCGGCGGGGCGCCCGGGCCCCCGAATAAAAACCCCCCCGGGGGGGTGTGTGGTGGT
>JALHQU010000061.1:0-2267 GCA_022841795.1 Fimbriiglobus sp. | reverse complement strand
AAAACCCCGCCGGTGGTCTTTTGTCTTCGTGGCACCGGCGGCCCGCCGGTGATTTCACAGCCGGTCTCGCACACCCGCCGCGGTCCGGTCTATAATCACCCGCGGTCCGTCTCGGCCGTAGTCCCCCGGTGTTGAGGGTGACAGGATGTTCGCGCAGGCGCCCACCCCGACGTCCGCCCTGACCGAAGCGGAGAAGGTCCGCCGCATCTCCCAGAACGACGACTTCGTCATCTACTCGCTCATCCTGGTCGGGGTGCTGCTGGCCGCGGCCGTGGTGTTCTACTTCCTGGAGCGGTGGCGGCGGGCGAACCCGAAGGGGGAAGCCGACCGCGAGGCCGGCCTGAGCTTGTCGTCGTTCCGCGAGATGTACGAGAACGGCGAGATCACCGAGGGCGAGTACCAGCGGCTGAAGGAGAAGATGGCGTCGAAGATCAAGGGCACCCCGGCCCCGGCTCCGCCAACTCCCCCACCCCCGCCACCTCCTGAGGAAAGCGGGCCACAACCGCCCAACCCCGGATGACCCAGCCCCCGCCGGCTCGCTGACCTGCCCGCCCTGCACATCCGGCAGTTCCGCCCGGTCTCTCCCGGAAAGCGTTCCCGGCCCACCAGTTTGTCCCACGACGGCGGAATTGTTGAAGGTATAGTGCAGTCGGCGCGGTGAACGGGTCGGACGGTCAAACCACCACCAACGTCGGGGAGCGGGAAATGGCGGACCGGAGCAACGGCGAGGGCGGCGGGCGGAAACCCACGGGCGCGGGCCGCAACCGGAACGCGTACTGCTCGTTCTGCCGCCGCAGCCACCGCGACGTCGGCCCGCTGGTGGAGGGGCCGAGCGACGTGTACATCTGCGGCGAGTGCATCGACCTGTGCCAGTCGATCATCGAGCAGGAGCGGAAGCGGCGGGGCGGCGGCAAGGCCGGCTCGGCCACCTCCCCGGCCATCCCGTCCCCGCGGTCGATCAAGGACCAACTGGACCAGTACGTGATCGGCCAGCACCGGGCGAAGAAGGTGCTGTCGGTGGCCGTCCACAACCACTACAAGCGGCTCCAGCACGGCGAGGGCGGGCGGTCGGACGTGGAGATCGAGAAGAGCAACATCCTGCTCATCGGCCCGACCGGCAGCGGGAAGACGCTGCTCGCCCGCACCCTGGCCCGCATCCTGGACGTGCCGTTCGCCATCGGCGACGCCACCACCCTGACCGAGGCCGGGTACGTCGGCGAGGACGTGGAGAACCTGCTGCTCAAGCTGCTGCACGCCGCCGACTTCGACATCGAGGCCGCCCAGCGGGGCATCATCTACATCGACGAGATCGACAAGATCGCCAAGACCGGGAACAACGTGAGCATCACCCGCGACGTGAGCGGGGAAGGCGTGCAGCAGTCGCTGCTCAAGATGCTCGAGGGCACCGTGTCGAACGTGCCCCCGCAGGGCGGGCGGAAGCACCCGGAGCAGCAGTACATCCAGCTGGACACCACCAACATCCTGTTCATCGTCGGCGGCACGTTCGTCGGGCTGGAGGACGTGGTGAAGAAGCGGGTGGGGAAGAAGACCATCGGGTTCGGGGCGATCGCCGCCGGCGGCGGGCTGGAGAAGGCGGCCGGCGAGGTGCTACCGCACGCGACGGCCGACGACCTGATCCAGTTCGGCCTCATCCCCGAGTTCATCGGCCGGCTGCCGGTGCTCGCCCCGCTCGAACCGCTGGACGAGGAGGCACTGGTCACCATCCTGTGCCAGCCGAAGAACGCGCTGGTGCGGCAGTACCAGAAGCTGTTCGACATGGAGGGGGCGGAGTTGGAGTTCGAGCCGGACGCGCTGAAGGAGATCGCCCGGCTGGCGAAGCAGCGGGACACCGGCGCCCGCGGGCTGCGGAGCATCGTCGAGGACATCATGCTGGACGTGATGTTCGACCTGCCGGAGATGGAGCGGAAGGGCAAGCACGTCGTGACGGCCGACGTGGTGCGAAAGAAGGTGCCGCTGCAGATGTGGAAGCCGGAGAAGCCCGAGAAGATCAGCGCGTGACGGCGGGCGCGAAGCCGCAAGCGGCTCTCGCTGAAGCCGCTTGCGGCCGGTGGTGTGAAGCCGCTTGCGGCTTCGCGACCCGACCAGCACTTGAGCAATTTCGGTTTTTTCCTTGCCCGATTCGGCGGCCACGGTATATCCCCACCCGCCGAATCGAGGCCGCCCCGTCCGGGGCGATCCCCCCACTCCGGGAACGGAATCCCATGCTGAAGTCGCTCTTGCGGCCGCTGATGGCCGCCGGCCTGCTC
>JALHQU010000060.1 GCA_022841795.1 Fimbriiglobus sp. | reverse complement strand
GCCGCACGCCGCCGCACCCGCCCCCACCGGCACGTACTGCACCCGCGGGCGGCAGTTCGGACCGTCGCCGCAGTCGGCCGGCGCCGGGGTGTACGGGATGCTCACGTCGCACGTCGGCCGCCCGGCGAACAGCCGGCCGCGCTCGGTGATCCGCCCGCCTGCCGGCTGCGGGCAACCCCCGGTCGCACACCCGCCGGTGCCGCAGCCGTTGATCCCGTAACTGGTGTATGGCGTGTACCACCGCAGCGGGGCGTAGAGCGGCCGCGGGGAACACATCGGCACCCCGGTCGGGCACGGCTGGAACCCGAGCCACGTCTTCAGCCGGTCGAGCAGCGACCCCCGCGGCCCGCACCCGGCCGCCCGCGGCAGCAGCCCCGGCGACAGCAGGTTGAAGTGCGGGCGGGTCGTCGGCCCGCAGTCGGCACACCCGGCCGGCGGGGTGAAGCTGGTCGGGCCGTAGTGCGTCGGGATGGAGCTGCTCGACGGGTACACCGCGTCCGACATGCTCCACCGCGTCGGGGTGCTGGTCATCACCGCCGCCGGGGCGGGGGCCGACGACGCCTCCTGCACCACGCTCGGCAGCGGCCGGCTCAGGCTGGACGCCGGCGGATGGACCGACACCGGCTCGCCCGCCCCTGCCACCGCCACCGACACCGCCATGCCGACACCGACCGCGAGGAAGCGTTTCACGGTGGCCTCCGTGCCATTTCCGGGAGTGAGTCTGTGGGGGTTGCATCGACCGGACAACTGGCACAACCGGCGGAGGAGGCGTGACCGGGGCGGATAAGCTGATCTGCGGGGCAGAACAACCGGCACAGATTCGCCAGATTACCTGCTTGTGGGTCCACTCGTGGTCCAGCCAGTTTGCACACACCCCACCGTGGACCATTGCTCATTTTTGGAACACCCCTCCCCCGCCAACGACTTACGGCGAATCCGACAGCTCACGGCGAGCGGCGGGCGTTAGCCCGCTGGGTCGCGGCTACAACACCAACGCCCGCCGCATTCCGCCGTTTATCCGAGCACCGGAGGGACCCCCGCCATGCTCGCCCCCTGCGTGCTCGTTCTCGCGCTCACCCCCGCCGCCGACCCGAAACCCCGCCTCGACCCGGACGGCCTGCCGCTGCCCGCCGAGGCGGTGCAGCGGTTCGGCTCGCAGCGGTTCCTGGTGAACAATCTGAAGGCCGCCGCCTTCAGCCCGGACGGCAAGACGGTGTACACGATCAGTGACGAGGACGCATACGACGACCGCATCGCCCACTCCAGCCCCGGCCTGATCGCCTGGGAGGTGCCGACCGGCAAGAAACTGTGGCAGGCGGGCGCCGATCGCCGGTTCGAGCAAGTGGCCGCCGACCCGGACGGCAAAGGAGTGTGGGTGATCGAGCGGTACAAGCCGAAGGGTGATTTTGAGACCAGTTGGGAAGAGCGGGTCCGGTACGCGGCGACCGACGGGAAGGAGTTGGCGCGAACGCCGGTGTTCGCCTCAAGCTACGAGACGATCGCCCTTCACCCGACCGGGTTGACCGCCTGTCCCATCTGGAGATCGGATGAGGACATGGGACCGTCTACGATGTCGATCCGGCTGACGGATCGGGACGGGACAACCTCGGACATTCGAGACTTCCGGCCGGCGAAAGAAGGCCGCGACTACGGGGTGGTCTGGTCGCCGAAGGCGGATCGGCTGTTCGTGGTCACCTGGGTAGACGAGTTCAAGGGTGCCTGCGTTACCGTGCTGGATGTCACCGCGGCCAAGCAACTCTGGACCAAGCCGACGGACGCGCCGCGCGGGTGGTGCGTGTCGCCGGACGGGAAGTCGTTCGTCGTCGTCACCCAGGCCCGAGGCATCGAGAACGCCCCCGCCGCCGCCCGCCGGTGGGACGCCGACACCGGGAAGGAACTGGCCGCGCTCAACGTCCCCGATCTGGACAGCGTCGGGGGATTCGGGCACGAGATCGCGCTGGAGGGACGAATCCACTTCCACCCGGGCGGCAAGACGGTGTACCTGCTCGACAACGAGGATCGCACGGTCGCCATCGACGCGGCCACCTGGAAGACGGCGGACACGAAGATCCGGCTCCTCAAACACGCCGTCTTCAGTGCGGACGGCCGCGCTCACGTCGCCCCGTCCGGCCGGCACATCGTCATCCACGACGCCGAGACGGGCAAGCGGCTCAGTCCGAACCCGCCGGGATTTTTGCCGACCGATTCCCACCCCGAACTCCGGTTCACACCCACGGGCGAGCGGATGATCCGCACCGGCGGCTACGGCGACCCCGAGGTCGAGTGGTCCGTTGCCACTGGCCGGGAGGTGAGACGAACCGAATGGAAGGATCCGGACCGGGACGCGCCGCGAAGTGTCACGTCCCCGGACGGGGCGAAGAAGGCGGTGGCAGTGAACAAGGATCAGGACTGGCGGCTGGTGGTCACGGACACCGGGCGGCCGAACGACCCACCAGTCGTCTTGACCATCGACTACAAGGGACACCCGGACCCGTTCTCCGAGTTGCAGTTCACCCCCGACGGCAAGTGCCTGCTCGGATTCAGCAAACAGAACTGTCTCGGCATCTGGGACGTGACCAAAGGGGGCGATCCGGTTGAGGCCAAATTCCAGGCGTGGGATGAGGAAAAGCTCTCAAACTTCGGTTCCGAACTCTTCGTCCGCCGGGACAGCAAGCAGGTCGCGGCGCTGGAGTTCAACGGGCGGCAGGGCCGCGGGCAGTTCGCGATCGGCCCGGCCAGTTGGCGGGTGGGCGTGTACGACCTGCCGTCCGCGAAAACCGTCAAGGAGTTCGCCGGGGAGGGGTTCGCAAAACTCGTGGCGTGGTCCCCGTCCGGTGTGGTGGTCCTGGCTGATTGCACACATTATGGCCATCCGTTCATCGGCGGCGACCGCGATTCGGAACCCCGGTTCGACCTGATCCACCTCGACCCGGCCACCGAGCAGAAGCGGGTGACGCGGCTCGACGGCGACGTGCGGTGCTGCGCGATGTCTCTGGTCGGCGACACGGTGGCGGTCGGGTCGAGCGACGGGCTGCGGCTGTACGAGGCGAGCACCGGCAAGCTGCGGCATCGGTTCCGCGAGCAGACGCGGCCGGTGCAGGTGGTGGCGTTCAGCCCGGACGGGCGGTCCCTGGCGGCCGAGAGCGTGGACGGCCCGCTCCTGCTGTGGGACGTGCGGGGCGACCTGACCAAGCCGGCGAAGCCGGACGCGGCCGGGTGGCAGGCGGCGTGGGCGGCGCTCGGCGGGGACGGGGCGGAGGCGGGGTTCCGGGCGGCGCGGCTGTTCGCCCTGCACCCGGACGACGGGGCGGCGGAGCTGACGCGGCGGTTCGCCGAGCGGAAATCGCCGACGGCCGAGGCCGTCGCCGCGCTGGTGACACAGCTCGACGACCGCGACTACTCGACCCGCGAGCGGGCCACGAAGGAGTTGCGGGAACTCGGGTTCGCCGCCTTCCCGGCGCTGAAGAAGGCGTTGACCGACAACCCGCCCGAGGAACTACGGGCGCGAGCCGAGCGACTGCTGGCGGCGACGACAAGTCCGGACGTGCGGCGGGCCGAGCGGGCGGTGGAGGCGATGCAGTTGGCGGGCACGGAGGCGGCGAAGAAGGTGATAGCCGAGTGGGCGAAGGGTCCGGCGGACGATGCGCTGACGAAAGCGGCGAAGGGAAGGTAGCAGGCACACTCCGTGTGCCGTCCGCGGACGGCACACGGAGTGTGCCTACTACTTACAAAACATCGGTCACTCCATCCCCGGCAGGGGGCGTTGCACCGCTCGGGCGACCTTCCGGACCGCTCGGGTGGCCCGCGGGCGGCCGGTGCGATCGACGAGCGGCACGCTCGCCGCCGGCCGGTGCTGCGAGGCGGTGACGACCACCGCGTTCGACCCCACCTCCGCCAGCGCCGCCCGCCCGGCGGCGGCGGCCAGCTCCGGCGTGTTGCAGTCGCGGCTCAGGTGCAGTTGCACCACCGCCGTCAGCCCGCCGGGTTCGTCCGCCTCAACGAGTGCCGTCACCGCGTCCGCCGCCTGCTTGTTCGACAGGTGCCCGTAGTCGCTCAGCACCCGCTCCACCAGGTGCCGCGGGCGGCGGCTGGCCCGCTCCAGCGTCACGTCGTGGTTGAACTCGACGGCCAGCACGTCCACCCCGGCGAACAGGGCGAACAGTTCGTCCGGCACCCGCCCCAGGTCGGACGCCAGCCCGATACTCCACGCGGGGAATTTTAAGTCCCCGGCGTCCACCCGCAGGGCGAACGTCGGGGAACTGTCGTGCGGCACCTCCACCGCCCGCAGGGTGACGCCGGGGGCCAGTGACAGTGGTGTGTCAGCCGTGTATTCCCGCACCAGCCCGGCGCGGGCGAGCGGCTCGTACTGCGGCACGACGGCCAGCGCGTCGTGGTGCCGGCGGTGGGCGTACACCGGGATGTTCAGCCGGCGGAGCTGCTCGAACGTGTACCTGTTCCAGTGGTCGGTGTGCGTGTGGGTGAGGGCGACGGCGTTCACCTGCTGCCAGCTCGCCCCGACCGCCTGCAACCGGGCGGACAGGTCTTGCGGGCCGACCCCGCAGTCGAGCAGCACGCCCACCCCGCCGGCCTGGAGGAGGGTGGCGTTGCCGGAACTGCCGCTGGCGAGCACCGTGAGCCGGTCGGTCATGAAACGAGGCCGGGGGGTGAAGGGCGTGTGAAGAACTGTACCCGGCCGGGGGCGGGGGTGGGAAGGGCGGTAGGATTTCGGGTGGCCGACTCCCTCCGGGAGTCGGTTCCGACCGTCGGAGACGGTCGGCCACCCTATTGGGCGAACCCGATCACCGCCCGCACCGCCTTCCGCCATGTGGTCAGTTTGCGGTCGCGGTCGGCGGCGGGCATCGCCGGCTCGAACCGCTGGCCCGCCGCGAGCAGCGACCGCAGTTTCGCCTCGTCGGTCAGCCCGGCCCCGATGCCGGCCAGGAACGCCGCCCCGAGGGCGGTGGATTCGCTCTGGGCGGCGCGGACGACCGGCCGGCCGAGTACGTCCGCCTGGAATTGCAGGAACCAGTCGTTGCGGGCCATGCCGCCGTCCACGCGCAAGGGTGGCCCGCTCTCTCCGAGAGCGGGTTCCGACACCCGTAGGGAGTCGGCCACCCTAGCGCTCGCCGTTGGCTCGCGGCTACAGTCCACCAGGTCCGCCACCTGGTACGCCACGCCCTCCAGGGCAGCCCGCGCCAGGTCGGCCGCCGTGGTCGCTCGCGTCAGTCCGAAGATCGCCCCGCGGGCTTCCGGCACCCAGTGCGGGGCGCCCAGCCCGACGAACCCGGGCACGAACAGCACCGGCTCGGCCGGGTTCGACTCCTTCGCCAGCCGCTCGGACTCCGCCGCCGACGTGAACAGGTGCAGGCCGTCGCGGAGCCACTGCACCGCGGCGCCGGCGACGAACACCGCCCCTTCCAGGGCGTACTGCGGCTTCGCGTCGGCCATCGCCGCCACGGTGGTGAGCAGCCGACTGGCCGATGACACCGGGGTGTCACCCGTGTGCAGCAGGTAGAACGCGCCGGTGCCGTAGGTGCATTTCCCCTCGCCGGGGGCGAACGCCCCCTGGCCGAACAGCGCCGCCTGCTGGTCCCCGGCCACCCCGCGGATGGGGATGCCGTCGGGCAGGAAATCCAGCCCCTTCGTGGTGCCGAACACGGCGGCGGATGGTTTCACCTCCGGCAGAAGTGACCGCGGCACGTCGAAGTACCGCAGCAGATCGTCGTCCCAACTCAGGGTGTGGATGTTGAACAGCAGGGTGCGGCTGGCGTTCGTCGTGTCCGTCGCGTGGGTCGTCCCGCCGGTCAGCCGCCAGACGAGGAACGAGTCGATCGTCCCCGCCGCCAACTCGCCCCGCTCCGCAGCCGACTTCACCGCCGGCTTGTCTTCCAGTATCCACCGCAGTTTGGTGCCGCTGAAATACGGGTCGAGTACCAGCCCGGTCTTGGCCGTGAGCCACGGTTGGTCGGCGGCGCGTTCGCGGCAGAAGTCGGTGGTGCGGCGGTCCTGCCACACGACCGCCCGGCCGACGGGCCGGCCGGTGGCGCGATCCCACACCACCACCGTCTCCCGCTGGTTGGTGATGCCGATCGCGGCGACATCACTTCCGGATTTGCCGGCGTTCGCCAGCGCCTCCCGCACCGTGCGGGCGACCGAGTACCAGATGTCCTCGGGCTCGTGTTCCACCCACCCGTCCTTCGGGTAGTGCTGTTCGATCTCCTGCTGGGCGACGCCGAGGACGGCGAACGTGCCGGGGTCGAACACCACGGCGCGGGACGAGGTGGTGCCCTGGTCGATGGCAAGGAGGACGGTCATGGGGGAAGCTCCGAAAACAGGATTCACCGCCGAGGGCACGTGAGGGCACATGAGAAGAAGAGAGTCAATCACGGGGCGGTTTTCCGGAACTCTCTTCCCGTCTTTCTCATGTGCCCTCTTGTGCCCTCGGCGGTGAAATCTCTTCCTCACTTCCCCGGTTCGCGGGTGAAGTCCTCGGTCTTGGCGTACACCGTCAGCAGGGTGTCGCCGACCTCGAAGAACGTGCCCTCGCGTTCGTCCTTGCTCAGCGCCAGGTCCGGGTACTTGGCCGAGATCTGGTCGGCCGTCTGCGCCTTCACGTCCAGCTCGTCCGGCAGCAGGCCGGTGCTGCCGATGTAGAACACCAGCGCGCTCAGCCGGTCGCGGAACAGCGCCTCCTGCTGCGCCTCCAGCTTCTTCCGCGCGTCGGTGAGCGCGGCCACGAACGCCTTCTTGTCCGGCTGGGTGCCCCGTAGTCGCGCCTGCACGATCTTCGCCAGATCCTTCGCCCCCACCTCCTCCAGCAACTGCACCGTCACGCCGGTCGGCTTCAGCCCGAGGAACTCGTCGAAGTAGTCCTTCATCAGCTCGTCCACCTTCGTCACCTTCACCCGCGCCGACAGCGTCTTGAACCCGTACTGCCAGTTGCCGCCCAGCGCGTCCTCGAACTTCGGCTTCTCCACCGCCGCGCCGTTCGCCTTCACCTCGTACATCCGCTCCAGGAACTTGTTCGCGGAGTGCAGCTTGCCGAGCGTCAGGATGTGCCGGTTGCCGATGTCGATCTTGTAGCTGGTGCGGGTGTCCAGGGTGCCGTTGCTGAGCGCGGTCAGCCGGTCGGTGTACGGCACGGTGGTCGGGAAGTTGAGGAACAGACTCTTGCTCAGGTAGTGCTTCTTCAGGTCCTCCACCTGCTCCGGGGTGAAGTCCTCGGCGGCTTCCTTCAGGTGCGCGCCGCACAGGCTCGCCAGGATCTTCAGCCCGCACAGGTGGTCGAACACGCCGGTGAAGTCGGGGGTGCCGGTGAACGGCGGGACGAGCGGCAGCACGTCCAGCCGCAGCAGGTAGTCGGCCTTCGGGTCGTGCTTGCCGGCCGGCGTGCCGTCGGCGTTCTCCAGGATGCCCTCCTTCGAGAGCGCGTCGAACAGCTTCTTCCCGCTGATCCGCACCTTCAGTTGCCGCACGTTGAGTTCACCATCGCCCACCAGCGTGTAGTTGTTGAACGTGCGAAGCTGGTCCAGGTTCACCCCGGCCACCTGTGTGATCACCTCCCCGCCCTTCACCTTCACCAGCTTCACCCGCCGGGAGATGAGCATGTTCATCGTCGCCGCGTTGCGGTTCACGTCGAAGCTGCTGACGCGGACGTACTCGTCCGTGTCCACGTACTCGGTCTTCAGCCACGGCTCGGTCAGGTTGCCGTTCTCGTCGCGGGTGCCCTGCAGCCGCTTCACCCCGCGGCGGTTGTAGTTCTCTTGCAGGTACGGCAGGTTCACCAGGTAGTCGTCGGCGTGTTCCTCCAGCAGCTTCACCACGTTCACGAACGGCATCCGCTTGTTCACCGGCACCTGGCTGAGGATCTGGTGGCTGCCGAGTTCACTCGGGTCGCTCAGCAGCTTATCCAGGTCGGTGGCCAGCGCCGCACATTGCAGGTTGGTGAGCGCCTTGCCGTGGGCCATCACCATGGTGGCGTCGAACGCGCTGGCGACGGCGTACTTGGCGGTGTTGATGTTCCCCTCGGCCAGTTGCCCCTTGGCGAACGCGTACACCGCCTCGCTCGTCTGCACCTCCGGCACGTCCCTCAGCGCCTTGTACTCCTTCGCGTCCACCCGGCGGTACTGGTACACGGCGGCGTCGAACTCCGGCTTGATGCCCATCACCTTCAGCCCGCCGGCCGCCCCGTTCACCCGCCCGGCGGCGTGACTCACGAACACCTGGAACTCGCACCCCTTGGGCAGCGGCACCTCCACCGGCGGGACGAGCGACGACCCGAGGGTTTTCGTGTTCTCGTACAGCGTGTCGTACATGATCTGGATGTTGCCCGCCTTCACGCACGCCCCGCCCACCCCGTTCGCCACCCGCGACAGCAGGCGGAAGTCGGAGTAGTCGGTGTACGCGATGGTGTTCACGAACACGTCCTTGCCCTGGAGCGACTTGGTGATCGCCATCAGGCTGGTCGTCTCGGCGTTGCTCGACGGGTCGTTCGCGTACCCGTCGCTGTGCAGGGTGATGCTGGTCAGCTCGCCCGCCCGCACCAGGCTCTCGGCCAGCCGCAGCCCGCCGGAGATGCACGTCAGACACGTCGCGTCCAGCCGCTTGATCTGCTGCTGCTCCGGGCTGCCCGTCTTCATGATGTCGGTGATCGGCACCCGCTGGAAGTGGCACGTCACGTCGCCCACGCTGCTGTACGAGATGAGCGTCACCACCAGGCTGAACCGCTTGTACTCGTCCAGGGTGAGCAGCTTGAGCAGGGTGTCCCGCACCTCCCGCATCTGCCCGTACATGCTGCCCGAGCGGTCCACCACGATGATGCTGTGGGCGATGGTCTTGGCCTTCGGGTCCGGCTTGCCCCGCTCCAGTTCCACCCGATCGACGACGTAGTACGCCCGCGGCTCGCCGAGCAGGTTGAACAGGGTGAACTTGGACCGCCCCTGCGGGGCGGGCAGGGCGGCGGCGGACACCAGCTTCACCTTCGGGGCGACCGGGGTGCGGGTGGCGGGGGTCTTCGCCACCGCCTTCTTGGCCGCCGACTTGGCGGCCGGCTTCTTGGCGGGTGGCGTCTTCGCGGCGGGTTTGGCGGCGGGTTTCTTCGGGGCCGGCTTCTTGGCGGGCAGCTTCGCCATCGGCGAACCTCGTGTGCGGATGAGACCGTAGGTGACGGGAGGTGGTTGAGGGAGTTTAGCGATTCGCCCCCCCCTGCGCGAACGTCGGCAGGCGAGATGGGGCGGAATTTGTGGGAATACCCCTCTTAGCCGCGACCACCGGGAGCGGGGTGGGTTCGGTCTTCAGGCCCGAAGGGCCGTCCTCCCTCAGCCCAGGGCAAGTGAGCCGAAGGCGAACGCCACCCTGGGTTGGCGAATCAAACGCCCAAGCCCCGAAGGGGCGGTCTCCGGTAGCCCGCCCCTTCGGGGCTTGTTCCGATTCGTATTCGTTTCCCAGGCCTGCGCTCGCCTTCGGCTCGCTCCGACCTGGGCTGAGGGAGGACGGCCCTTCGGGCCTCGAACCCATCACCCGCTGTGTTCACACCGGCGGGCCGCCGGTGCCACGGACAGAATTACACCCCCAACCGCTCCCGCACCCACCCGGCGACCGCCTCGGCGTCGGCCTGTTCGGGGTACTCGGCGAACGGGATCTCGGTCAAGCCGGGCTGGGCCGGGTCGAGCACCAGCGTGGGCACGAACACCTGCCGGGCGGACCGCTTCACCAGCCGGGTGGCCGACCGCACGTCGATCTCCCGCACCGCCGATCGCGGCACGGTCGTCGTCGTCCGCCCGGTCGGGGTGGTGGGCACGGTGAGCGTGTCCAGCCCTTCGACCACCGCCCGCGGGCGCCGGTGCGTCCACGCGAGCAGCCCGCACACCGCCAGGATGACCGCCCAGATGCCGCCGTCCACCGCCCACGACACCGGCACCCCGCCCGCGTCGTGGACCAGGAACAGAACCACGAACACGCCGGCGAACGACAGCGCCAGCAGGGCGGCCCCGAACACCGCGGCCGGGCCGAACCCGTTCAGCCGGGCGGCGTACCCGTCGGCCGTCGGCCGCACGTCGCGGGCCGGGTCGAACGCCCGACGGCGGGTGATGGCTGCCCACCACGCCCACCCCAGGCCGACGGCGATGACGTTGAACGGGGCGAGGCCGAGCAGCACCAGCAGCACGTCCGGTTTCAGGCCGGGCACCAGCACCGCCTCGGCCGGGTCGGCCGGGTTGTAGTAGACAGTGACGCGGGTGCCGACCGGCAACTCGGCGTGAACCGCCCGCCACTTCTCACTCGGGAACAGGTGCGGGCCGGGCTGGTACTCGCGGCCGGTCAGCCGCTGCCCGTCCGCCGTGTACGAGTACGCCAGGTCGAGGGACACCGCGTTCTTCCGCCCGAACTTCAGCTCGCTGCGGGTGACGACGCCGTCGGTCGGGGTCCAGTCGGCCGAGCGGATGGCGGTGCGAACGCCGTAGGCGACGGCGGCGTCAACCACCGCGACGACCCCGCCCCAGATGAGGAAGAACAGGGTGAGGAAAACCCGCATCGGCGGTGCCCCCGGCGGTGGGTGACGGTTCGGTTAGCCCGACGCGCGAGCGAGGGTCGGTGGCGATTGGCCCTCGCTCGTGCGACGGGCGAACGTGGCCCCCGGCGGTGGGTGGGAATAGGGTAGCCGGTGTGAGCGGCAGCGGTGTAATGCTAGCAACCGGAATCACCCGTCCGGAATCACGACACCCGCGGGGGGTGAATGCCCCCCGGCGGGTGGCATATTGACCCTTGCCGGTTAAGCTGGTATAGCCGTCGTTCTTTGCCTAGTTCCCCCACTCATCCCCGCAGGAACCCGCTATGCGCCGTGAGAATTATCTGCGGTTGTCCCTTCTAGTTGCGCTGGTGGCCCCCGGGCTGGCCGCCGCCCAGGTGCCGACGTACGGCCGCTGGTCCGGGGGCACGGCCATCGCCCCCACCCAGGGGAACTTCAACCAGGGCACCCCGCTCACCATCACCTGGGGGTTCATGGCGCTGGGCACGCCGATTAACGACAGCGCGCACAACGGCGGGCGGCCGAACGGGAACAACGACCTCCAGACGCGGCTGAACGTCATCTACTCCGGCGGGCAGGCGGTGTGGCAGCCGCTGTTCCAGAGCGTGTTCGACCGCTGGTCGGCGGTGAGCGGGCTGAGCTACCAGTTCGAGGCGACGGACGACGGGGCAGCGATCAACACCGGCACCTTCCCCTCCGGGGTGGTGGGCACGCGGGCGGACGTGCGGATCGGCGGGAAGAACATCGACGGGAACAGCGGGGTGCTGGCGTACAACTACTTCCCGAACACCTCCGAGATGATCATCGACACCAACGACAGCTTCTTCACCAACCTGGCGAACGGGTCCATCGGCCTGCGGAACGTGGTGTCGCACGAGCACGGGCACGGGCTGGGCATGCCGCACGTCACCTCCACCACCCACGCCTTCCTGATGGAGCCGTTCATCGACGTGTCGTTCAACGGCCCGCAGTACCACGACATCCTGGCCGCCCACCACATGTACGGCGACTTCCGGGAGAAGTCGAACGCCGGGCTGGGGAACGACACCGCCGCCCGCGCCAACCCGCTCGGCACCGTCACCGCCGCCGCCCCGGTGTCCATCGGGAACAGCGCCCGCACCGTGGTGGTGGCCAGCACCGCCACCGACTTCGTCAGCATCGACTCGCAGACGGACACCGACTTCTACACGTTCGGCACCGGCGAGTTCGGGCGGGTGACGGTGCAGCTGGACGCGCTCGGGTTCGTGTACAACGCCGGCACCCAGGGCGGCACGTCGGTGACGTTCGACACCCGCGCGCGGAACGACCTGACCCTCACCCTGCTGGCGTCCGACGGCACCACCGTGCTGGGCACGTCGAACGGCACCGGGCTGGGCGGGAACGAGACGCTGGTGCTCGACCTGGCCAGCGGCACCTACTACATCCGCATCACCGGGGTGAACAACGCCGACGCCATCCTGCTGGACACCCAGTTCTACGGGCTGACCGTCAGCTTCGTGCCCATCCCCGAGCCGGCCACCGTCCTGGTGGTGGCGGGGGTGGCCCTCGGCGGCGGGTGGGTCGTCCGCCGCCGGCGGGGTGCGGCCGCCCCGGCCGATCACATCAGCTTGTAGAACTGCTCGAACAGGTACGTCGAGTCGTGCGGGCCGGCGGCGGCTTCGGGGTGGTACTGCACCCCGAACACCGGCAGGCTCTGGCACCGCAGCCCCTCGCACGTGCCGTCGTTCAGGTTCACGTGCGTGACCGTCACGTCCGGCGGCAGGGTGTCCGGGTTGACCGCGAACCCGTGGTTCTGGGTGGTGATCTCCACCGCCCCGGTGTCCCGGTTCAGCACCGGCTGGTTCGCCCCGCGGTGGCCGAACTTCAGCTTGAACGTATCCGCCCCGAACGCCCGGCCCAGCAGTTGGTGCCCGAGGCAGATGCCGAAGATCGGCTTCTTGCCGATCAATCCCTTCACCGTGTCCACCGCGTAGTCCAGGGTGGCCGGGTCGCCGGGGCCGTTGCTGAGGAACACGCCGTCCGGTTTGTACGCCAGCACCTGCTCGGCGGTGTACGTGCCGGGCACCACCGTCACGTTACACCCCACCTGCTTCAGGCACCGCAGGATGTTCCACTTCATCCCGTAGTCGATGGCGACCACGTTCTTCGTCGCCGGCCGCTCCGGGATGACGTGCCGGCTGAGCGAGTCGAACCCCTTGTCCCAGGTGAACGGCCGGTCCGGCACCACCTCCTTCACCATGTCCTTGCCGGCCATGCCGCCGCACGCCTTCGCCTTGGCCACCAGGCTGGTGTCGTCCAGGTCGATCGCTGACAGGCACCCGCCCATCGCCCCGCGGGTGCGGAGCCGGCGGACGAGCGCGCGGGTGTCGATGCCCTCGATGCCGGTCACCCCGCTGGCCTGCAGGTAGGTGTCCAGGTCGCGGTGGCTGCGGTAGTTGCTCGGCACGCGGGTGAGTTCCCGCACCACGAACCCGGCCACCTGCACGCCCAGGCTCTCCTGGTCGGCGGCGGTGGTGCCGTAGTTGCCGATGAGTGGGTACGTCATGGTGACGATCTGCCCGCGGTAGCTGGGGTCGGTGAGCACCTCCTGGTAGCCGGTGAGGGAGGTGTTGAACACCACCTCGCCGACCGCCTCGGCGGCGGCGCCGAACGCGCGGCCGGTGTACACGGTGCCGTCTTCGAGGGCGAGCTTGGCGGGGGCGGGGGGCATGAGTCTCGGGGTTCGGGGATCGGGTCGGCGCAAACTAGCTGAATGATACGAAGTGCGACCCGAGCGGCACCCCGCAGCCGCGCCCCGGCGGGGACCGCGGCAGGGCCGTTCGATTCTCGCTCCACGGCCGTCGTCGTTCTCAACATTGCCAACATTGCCAACTCGCGGTCCCATCCCCCGGCCGGGGGGACGCGAAAACGGCTCAAAAACCCCAGTTCGTACCCGTCGCCCGCCCGCCGGCGGGGTCGGTTTGGCAATGTTGAGAACGACTCCGCCCGCGACCGTCACCCCCCGCGTCACAACGGAACGGCCCTGGGGAGCGGTCTTCGTTGGTGTCCCGGCTTCAGCCGGTCTTCCGAACGCCGACAGACCGCCTGAAGGCGGGACACCAGCGAAACCCCCGCTCCCCGGCCGCCCCTACGCCAGCCACCGCTGGCGGAGGATGCGGAGGTCGGTGAGGGTGGGGGTGGGGGTGCCGTCCGGGGTCACCAGCGGGAACGCGGGGACGCGGCCGCACGGGTCGGCCGCCGACCAGGTGTCCCAGTACACCGCCCTCATGCTCGGCGCGGCCAGGGCGGTCAGGAACAGGTCCGTGCCGGGGCCGGTGACGGCCGCCTCCAGCGGCAGCCCGAGGGTGTCGAACAGCTCGATCAGGTGGACCAGGTCGAGGGCGTCCCGCCGCTCCCCGCCGCGGCGGGCGGCGCCGGGCACCACCTCCAGCTTCACCGCCGACGCCTTCAGCCCGGCCCGCAGCAGGGTGTCGGCGAACACCAGCGGGGAGTACGTCAGGTCCTCGTTCGTCAGGTAGTCGCCCCACGGCTGGCTGACCGAGAACACCCGGTCGCCCTTCGGGTCCAGTTCCTGGGCGGTTTCGAGCACACGGGCGGCCAGCCGCAGGCGGTCGTCTTCCACCAGCCCGAGCACGTCGGCGTGGTTGAACCCGGCGAACGTGTGCCACCCCCGCACCCGGTCGCGGTACCGGGACAGCAGGGTGTGCGCGTAGTCGGACAGGAAGGCGGCCAGGTTGGGCAGGTCGCCGGCGTAGGCGGTCACCCAGTCCGGCAGGGTGCCGTCGGCCAGGTCGATGAGCGGGCCGACGGTGATGTCCAGGCCGGCGTGGTCGGCCCACGAAATCAGCTCGTCGAGGGCGGTCCAGTCGAACGCGGATTCGTGCGGCTCCAGCGCCCGCCAGTTCGGCACCACGCGGACGGCGTTGAACGTCTCCAGATACAACTCGGCCTGCTCGGGCGGGAGCGGGCGGGACAGGCGGCTGCCGACGCGGGTGGGCAGCGGGCCGAGGTGCTGGTGGCGGGCGGTCAGGCGGTACTCGGCCAGCACGGCGGCGGCCTGGTCGGCCAGGTCGGTGGCGGTGTCGATGAGGGCGACGGCGAACGCGGTGGACTCGTCCGCCCCGCTGACGATGCGGCCGAACCCGGTGGTCAGCTTGGCCACGTCGTCGGCGAACCCGGTCGGCAGCTTGAGGCCGGCGGACGCCAGGGCGAAGTGCATGTTCCGCACCCGGTTGGCCGCCCCGCGGGCCAGTTCCCGCAGGGCCGGGTACGGGGTGTCGGTCAGCCGCAGGGTGGCGGACGACACCACCCGCTCGGTGCCGGTCGGCCCCCGCCACGGCACGCACAGGTAGCCGCTCTCCGCCTCCTGGCGGCGGAGGGTGAACGCGTGCGGGGCGTCGGATCGGCGGGTGGGCACCGGCGAGCCGTCGTACCCGCCGGCGAACCACGCCCGCGACAGCCCGACCCGCCGGTCCGGCGGCAGGTCGGGGGGCACCTCGAACGTGATTTGACCCATAACGACGGGGGGTTCGCACTCGGCCGGGGGTCGGGCAATCGGCGGTGTCTTGTTAGCCCGACGCGCGAGCGAGGGTCTTCACTCACACCCCTCGCTCGCGCGTCGGGCTAACAAGACACCGCCGGGCAATCACACTATCATAGAGCGGCGGGCGACGGCGTGCGACGGGTGTGGCGGGATTCGCCCGGCGAATCACCAGTCCGGGCCGACCACCTCCCCGCCGGCGCGGGTGATGGCCGCCCGCAGCGTCTGCGGGCTGACCGTCTTCCGCACCTGCCGCACGCTGCCGTCGGCCATGGCCGCCAGGAACACGCCGGCGTTCGGCTTGCCCAGCGGCGGCGGCGGGCCGTTCGGGTCGAACTTGAAGTCGTTGAACTGCGTCCACCCCACCTTGTCCGCGCTCTCCACGTAGGCGAGGGTGTTCGAGGTGCCGTCGGTCACGCCGGTGAACCCCACCCGCCGGGTGCGGTCGGTGTCGAACAGCGCGCCGTTGTCGTAGAAGAGGCGGACGCGGGTGGTCGGGTCGGTCGGGGTTTCGGCGTCCGCGTACTCCCTCACCACCACGTCCGCCAGCGGACGGTTGGCCGGGCTGTCCCACGGCTCCCGCGGGTTGACCACGCCGGGCGGGCGGCTGGGCAGGTGCCCCATGAGCTGCACCCGCCAGCTCAGCATGGTGGACAGATCGGCCGGCCGCGGCGGGGCGGGCGTGTCCTCGAAGTACGGGGCGTGCGGGCGGTCGTGCGCGTCGTGGTAGCGGTGCATGCCCATCACCACCGCCTTCATGTTGTTCGACGCCTCGAACCGCCCCTTCGCCTCCTGCACCTTCTGGTACGCCGGCCACAGCAGCAGCGCCGCCCCGCCGCCGCACACCAGCAGCACCGCCCCCAGGATGCCGAACACGAGCAGCAGCGTCTTCCCGCCCCCGCCGGACTTGGGTGGCGAGCGATCGTACCGCGATCGCCGCGGCCGGTCGTCCTCGTCGTCGTAATCATCCCGCCGAGAGCGGCGGCGCGGGCGGTCGTCGTCCTCGTCGTCGTAACGGTCGTCGCGGTCGCGGGGCATGGCGGCTTCCCGTGGGGTGATTGTCAATCCAGGTCAATACCCTTGCCCGCGCCGTCGGCGGCGTGGATGCACCGCTTCAGCACGTCCGGGTTGATCGACTTGTTCACGAACTTCACCGACCCGTCGCCCATCGCCACCAGGAACGCGGTCCGCTGCGGGTGGCCCAGCGACGGCAGCGGGCCGGCCGGGTCGAACATGAAGTCGTTGAACCGCGCCCACGGCACGGTGTCGGCGCTCTCAACGTAAAAGATGACGTTCGCCGCGCCGTCCGGAATCCTCCCCAGCACCGTCTTCTGCGTCGGGTCGGTGGAGAACGCCGCCCCGTTGTCGTAGAAGCAGCGGTAGCGGGTGGTCGGCGCCACCGGGTCGAGCGGGTCGCCGTAGGTCTTGACGACCGTGTTGGAGAGGGGAGCGTTCGCCGGGCTGTTCCACGGCTGGTCCAGCTTGAACTGGCGGAACAGGTTGTCCTGCTCGACATACGGCAAGACGCTCACCCGCCAGCTCAGCCGGTCCGGCGGCGGGACGCTCGCCCCCGGCGGCGGGACGACGAACGGCGGCGGGAAGTGGGCGTAGTTCATCTCGTGCTGGTGTGACGCCAGCGCCACCTGCCGCATGTTGTTACTGGACTGCTGCCGGCTGGCCGCCTCGCGGACTTTCTGCACCGCCGGCAGCATCAGGCCGATCAGGATGGCGACGCACGGGACGGCGACCACCACCAGCACCCCGCCCACGATGGCCAGGATGACCCCGGTGGACATGCCCTTCTTCGGCGGGCGGTCCCGGTCGTCGAAATCGTCCCGCCGGCGGCGGGGGCGATCGTCGAAATCGTCGCGGTCGTCGTCGCGGTCGGCCGGCATGGCGGTGGCTCCGGGCGAAACACGTCCCGGCATTATTACAGAAACGGTCGCCGGGCGAAATGCGCGGACCGACCGGCCGAATCCGGTACGCTGGTGCTATTGCCCCGGGAGTGACGCCATGTCCACGCACGACGCCTTCCTCCGGGCGATCCTGACGAACCCGGACGACGACCTGCCGCGGCTGGTGTACGCCGACTTCCTGGACGAGTCCGGCGACCCCGACCGGGCCGCGTTCATCCGCCTCCAGATCGACACGGCGAAACTCCCGCCGTACACCCCGGAGCGCACCGCGGCCGAGGAGCGGGAGCAGACACTGCTGGCCGACAACCGGGAGCGGTGGGCGGTGCCGCTCGCCGCGCCGGTTGGGTGGATGCCGCACAAGGTGCAGTTCCGCCGCGGGTTCGTGGAGGAGGTGGACCTGCGGAACGCCGACAACTGGCGGCCGGCCGGGCTGGCCGAGTTCCTGGATTCGCCGCTGGTGGCCCTCACCCGGCTGGTGGTGTCGAGCAACGACGGCGACCACCTCCGCTCGCCGGAGGTGGCCCGCGACCTGCTCGCCCACCCGCGGCTGGAGTACCTGACCGCCCTCCAGTTCGACGAGATCGGGGTGTCGCTGGACGCCATGGAGGCGATCGTCACCCGGGCGCACCTGGCCCGGCTGCACGCGCTCGGCTTCTGGGCGTGTAACATTGGGGCGGCTGCCTGGCGAATCCTGGCGAGCGACTTCGAGCTGTCCGCGGTGCAGTCACTCGGGCTGACGCACTCCGCCGTGGAGGACGGCGACGTGCGGGCGCTCGCCGGCTCGCCCCGGCTGGCGAACCTGACCGGCCTGGGGTTGGCCGGCAACACGTGGCTGACCGACGCCGCGGGCGACGCGATCCTGACTTCCCCGCACCTCACGCAGCTAGTCCGCCTCGACCTGTCCGGGTGCGACCGCATCACGTCCGGGTGCCGGGCGCGGCTGCAAGCCCGCTTCGGCGACGCGGTGACGCTGGACCCGTGACGACGGTTGCCGGGGTTCGTTAGCCCGACGCGCGAGCGAGGGCCAAGCGTGGTCTGCCCTCGCTCGCGCGTCGGGCTATCACAAACACCACGCGGCGGGGCTGGTCTCGCTCCGCTCGACGGCGGCCCGCCCTACAAGAATCCGCCGGTCGCCCGTCCGTACACTGCCCCCATGTCGTACCGCACGTTCAAGCGGCTGCTCGGCGAGACCAACCTGGAGCGGAAGTGCCGGTGGCTGCTCGGGTGCGGCACCCTCGCGCTCATGTCCGCCAGCTTCCTGGTGTTCGCCAAACTGACCGAAGGCGTGGCCTACGACCAGCTCACCCACACCGGCCGCACCCAGGTGGCCCCGGCCCTGGACGCCGCCCACGTCCGCCAGAACCGCGAGGTGAAGGCCGGGCTGGCCGAGTTCCAGAAGCAGGCCGCGGCCCGCTGGCCGTCCAGCTTCCAGGGGCACAGCAGCCGGCTGATCGCGCCCGACTCGGCCGACCCGACCCGCCACGGCGAGGACGCCGACCGCGAGGTGTTCGAGCGGTTCCGCGACGACCCGGCCCTGGCCGAGCACACCGTCGCCGAGCGGAAGCGGACGTTCGTGTACTACGGGGCGGTGCGGGCCGGGGAGGCGTGCGCCGCCTGCCACCGCAGCGAGCCGCGGATGGCCGCGTTCCTGGCCGGGTCCGCCGCCCAGCCGGCCGCCGGCCCGCGGGCGAACCCGGACCTGGCCGTCGGCGACCTGATGGCGGTGGTGCGGGTGGACCTGAACACGGACCTGATCGACGACGGCGTCCACCAGAACCTGGCGTGGCTGATCGCGTTCGCCGTCGGCACCACCGCCCTCATCCTGGCCGGCACCTACCTGGTCATCCGGTACGTCGTCGTCAAGCCGGTGAAGGAGCTGAAGACCACCGCCGACGCCATCGCCGCCGGCCAGCTGACGGTGCGGAGCGACATCCAGACGGGGGACGAGTTCGAGGACCTGTCGCAGGCGTTCAACCGCATGCTGACCAACCTGGTGCAGGTGCAGGAGCGGAACCGCGGGCTGATTTCGGACCTGGACGGGAAGGTGGACGAACTGGCCCGCGCCAACCTGGAGCTGCACCAGTCCGGGGCGATGAAGACGCAGTTCCTGTCCACCGTGTCGCACGAACTCCGCACCCCGCTGAACAGCGTCATCGGGTTCAGCGAGGCGCTGCTGAACGCCGACACCCTGACCGACAAGCAGGTGCGGTGGGCGGCGAACATCCACGAGAGCGGCAAGCACCTGCTGGCGCTCATCAACGACGTGCTCGACCTGGCCCGGCTGGAGTCCGGCAAGATGCGGGTGAAGCCGGAGGTGCTGAACGTGGCGGGGGCGTGCGAGGCGGCGGCCGGGCTGTTCCGCCAGCAGGCGGAGAAGAAGGAAATCGAACTGCTGGTGCAGGTGCCGGACCCCGCCCCGGACGTGCGGCAGGACGGCGGGAAGGTGCGGCAGATCCTGTCGAACCTGCTGTCCAACGCCATCAAGTTCACCCCGGAGGGCGGGCGGGTGACGCTGAAGGGCGAGGTGGCCGGCGACACCCTCACGCTCACCGTCACGGACACCGGGGTGGGCATCGCCCCGGAACACCAGGAGATGGTGTTCCAGAAGTTCCGGCAGACGTCCGGCACGCTCACGCGGGAGCAGGGCGGCAGCGGGCTGGGGCTGAGCATCGTGCGGGAGCTGGCGAAGCTGCTCGGCGGGGACGTGACCCTGCAGAGCGAACCCGGCCGCGGCAGCACGTTCACCGTCACCCTGGCGGCCCGACTCAAAGATGATCCATTAGCTGCGTTCGCCGCGGAGTGACTTTCGTAGGGTGGGCACCGCCCACCGTGATTCAGACGGTGGGCGGTGCCCACCCTACCAAATGCCACCAAGGGAATCGCCCGATGCCCGCACCGAAAGTCACGCCCGACGGGTGGGTCGTCAGCGACCCGAACGAATTTTACTTCATCACCTCCCATGAGCCGCCCCGCCCCAACGTCGTGTGGAGGCTGTTGTGGGCGGACGCCCGCGGCTGGAAAACGCTCGCCTTATGGGCGTTGGCCGCCGGGCTGATCGCGGCGGCCGTTGTCACCGAGTGGTGGGTACTCGTGGCACCCGGTGTGGGCGTGCTGTATTTCTGGTTTCAGCTCTTTTGGCGCGCGGTTCCCAACCTCCGGGACACTCCGGTGCTCACGGGCATCATCGAGGATGACCTGCGACCTCACCCATTGCCGATTCTCGGCAACCTATCCACGGCCATCGCGACGACCCCTGACGGGCGAGAAATTCCGGTCGTTTTTTACACCGAGCATGTGACCGAGCTGTTCAAGCAGGGGCGAATGGTTGAGGTTGTGTTCCTCTACGACCCCAGCTCACAGTACAACCTGGTGTACGGCGTCAGGGCACGGGCGTGACCGGAATCACGGTGGGCAGTGCCCACCCTACCAGATGCTCCATTCCTGGACATTGACCCCGGACGAGGCGGTGGCCCTCCAGACGGAGTTGGCCGGCCGCGTCGCGCTCGCCCCGCTCGGGCCGGTCCGCACCGTCGCCGGGTGCGACATCGCCTACGACACGTTCGCCCCCATCCTGCACGCCGCGGTGGTGGTCGTGCGGCTGCCGGACCTGATCGAAGTGGAGCGGGCGGTGGTCCGCGCTGACGCGGCGTTCCCGTATGTGCCGGGGTTGCTGTCTTTCCGGGAGTGTCCCGCTTTGTTATCCGCCATCACCACATTGCGGACTCAACCCGACGTGTTCATGGTGGACGGACAGGGCATCGCCCACCCGCGGCGGTTCGGGCTGGCTTGCCACCTCGGCCTGTGGCTGGACCGGCCGGTGGTCGGGTGTGCGAAGACGTGGCTGGTCGGCGACCACGCCGAGGTCGGCCCGACCGCCGGCGACACCACCCCGCTCACCCTGGGTGGCGAAACGGTCGGGGCGGTGGTGCGGACGGCCGATGAGGTGCGGCCGTGCTTCGTCTCGCCGGGCCACCTGTGTGATGTGGATTCGGCGGTCGGGCTGGTCCGCCGGGTGCTGAGCGGATTCCGCCACCCGGTGCCGACGCGGCTGGCGCACATGGCGGCGAACGAGGCGCGGAGAGGCGAAGCCGCTAGCGGCTACGCGGACACGACTTGAGGCGATGTGTCAAAATGGGGAAAACAAACCCGACCCGGCGGCCCTGCGCCGCATCAAGCTGGAACGACTGATTGAACCCCTGCGCCGCGCCGTCGGGTGCAGATTACCCAGTCGATCGCCGCCAAATTCTTTCACACGCCCGGCCGCGGCCGACGATGCACAGGGGTAGAATGGGCCCGCCCTGGGGGTGAACACCTGGACCCCAGCGGTGGCGGATGGAAACGGAACTGGACCGCCCCGCCCGGCCGGACTAGACAGACACCCCGATGCCTCCCCGTCCCCCCCGCTGGTCTGGCCGACGGAACCCGTCGGACCAACGGTTGCGAGCGGCCCGCTTCCGCACCCTTATGAGCGACACCCCGACCCGCCCGTTGCATGCGCCCGCCGACCCGGACGACCGCCCGCCGTGTCCCGGCGACGACGGCATCCGCTGGGAATTGGTCCACCGCATGAAGCGGCTGATTGCCCAGGGGAAGCTGGACACCCCGGAGCGGTGGGCACTAGCCGAGGAGTTGTTGTTCCGCGGGACCGAAGACCGGCGGTAAAATAGGCACGGCCCGTCGCCACCGGAGTTCCCCTTTGTCGCTCCCCGCCGTCGCGGTGTCGCAAACCCCCGAGGAGCGGTTCCGCGAGTACCTGATCAGCCGGCCGAAGCCGCAGCGGTTCACCGACCAGCAGCGGGAACTGGTCCGCCACATCTTCGCCAAGCACTCGCACTTCGACACCGACGAACTGC
The DNA here is from genome assembly GCA_022841795.1 of Fimbriiglobus sp. Taxonomy (GTDB): domain Bacteria; phylum Planctomycetota; class Planctomycetia; order Gemmatales; family Gemmataceae; genus JALHQU01. Next base: position 10,682 of record JALHQU010000060.1, on the reverse strand, counting down.
TGGCCGAGCTGCGGGAGACGAACCGGCGGGTGAGCCGGGCGACGGTGTACCGCACCCTCGCCAAGCTGGTGGACGCCGGCCTCTTGCGGCGGATCGAGATCGGCCCGCGGACGGTGTACGACCACGACTACGGGTACCCGTGGCACGAGCACCTGGTGTGCAAGGAGTGCGGCAAGCTGATCGAGTTCACCGACTCGGGCATCGCGGCGGCGGTGAAGGCGGTGGCCGCCGCCCACCGCTTCCAGATGGCCGGGTACGACCTGGTGGTGAAGGGCACGTGCGGGGAGTGCAACGCGGCGGCGGCGGCGAAGCGGCGGTATGTGATGTGAGGCCGGCGTATGGGGTTGGACGACACCGCCGAGCGGGTGAAGCGGCTCGCCCCCCGCGCCCGCACCGCGTTGCTGGCCGAGTCGGCCGGACGGGTGTTCCCCGTCTACGAGCAGTACTGGGTCGGGGACTACCACCCGGAGGTCGGACGGGCGATCGAGGTCGGTTGGGAGTACGCCCTCGGGCAGCCGGTGGACCCCGATGAACACGCCAAGTTACTCGCCACCGTCCGGGATCTGGTCACCTACTACTACGAGGAGCCGACGCGGATCGACCTGCTCGCCCAAACGGTGACGGTCGTCCTCCGCCTCCTCCAATCGATGACACCGGATGACGAGGCGGCGGTCCGGGCGACCGTCCGGGGCGTGTACTCCGCCATCGACACGGCCAAGTCTGCCGAGGCACACGCCAACCAGGAGACCCCCCGACCGGAGCAGACGGACGGGGCGGCGGACGAGGAGCGCGCCTGGCAGGAGTCCGCCCTCCGGCTGGTTGAGCAGCAGACCGGCCCGATCACCCGAGACCTGTTCGCGCCGCTCGGCGGCCGTCCGCCGAACTGGTACGCCGACTGGCTGGCCCGCAGCGTGCGGTGAGCGGACAGGGCCGGCCCGACTCCGGCATACAATTCCCCCTTGCAACCACACCCGACCGACGGCACCACCCACCCATGCTGCGGGAAGAGCAGATCGAGATCCGCCGGCAGCGGGCGAAGGCCGGGCGGTACCACATCAAGAACCTGGGCAAGAACCGGGTGTTCTCCGACTACGCCGTGTCGAACCCGCAGACCGGCGGGGCGTACGCGGTGGCGATCCGCGGGTTCGACACCGGCGACAACACCTGCACCTGCCCGGACTTCAAGGCGAACACCCTGGGCACCTGCAAGCACATCGAGGCGGTGCTGGAGGAGCTGAAGGACGACAACCCGGCGCACGTGCGGAAGAAGAAGGCGGCGGTGGTGCGGCCGGAGGTGTACCTGCACTACGGCGAGGCCCTGCAACTCGGCATCCACCTGCCCCCGCGGCACACCGACAAGCTGGCGGCGGTGGCGAAGAAGTATTTCGACGACAAGGGGCTGTGGTCCGGCCGCGGGCGGTTCGAGGACCTGATCGCCGACGTGGAGAAGGTGCCGGAGGAGGTGACGGTCCACTCCGACGCGCTCGACTTCCTCGACCGCGAGCTGGAACGCATCGACATGCGGCGGCGGGAGGACGAGTGGCTGGCCCAGCTCGCCGCCGGCACCCTCGACCTGAACCTGCTGAGCGTGCCGCTGTACGACTACCAGACGCGGGGCGCCCTGTTCCTGGCCTGCCGCGGCCGGTCAATCCTCGGCGACGACATGGGGCTGGGCAAGTGCGTGGGGGCAGACACCCCGGTGTTTGTGAACGGGGCGATCGAGACGGCCGAACGGGTCTGGGAGCGGTACGCCGGCACCCCGAGTTCGGACGGCGAAGGGGAATGGGCCGCACCGACCACCCCGTTAGTTGTCAATGCCATCGGCCCTGGCGGCATCCACCCGGCCCGGATCGTGCGGTTGTACCGCCAGCGGATCGACGAACCCGTCCGCCGGCTGGTTCTTGACGACGGGAGCGAGTTGACCGTCACCCGCCGGCACAAGCTGCTCGGCCGGGACGGGTGGACGAACCGGTTGCAGGTGGGTGACGTGGCGTGCGTCCCCCGCCGCCTCGCCTGGCAAGGAACGCCGGTCGATCCCGACCTGACCGAGTTGCTCGCCTGGCAGATTTCCGAGGGTTACGAGCAACCCGATCGGGCGACGGCGACGATCACCCAGGCGGACGTGGCGCGGCTCGAACGGCTGCGGGAGGTGGCGATCCGCTTCGGCGACCGACACAGGGTGGGGCTGAACAGCCTGACCATCTCCCGACCGGCGGGCAAAGCGGCCTACATCACCGTCAGCAGCAAGCCGTACCGCGAGTTCCTGACCGCGTTCGGGTACGAGTGGGGGCACAAGTCGGCCGGGAAGAAGATTCCGGATCGCATCGTGTCGGCGGACGACGCCACCGTGCAGCTGTTCCTCCGGCACTACTTCGCCGCCGAGGGGGGTGTGTCCCGCAGGCAGCGGCTGGTTGAGATCGTGTCGGCGTCGCGGTGGCTGATGCTGCAACTCCGCACCATGCTGCGGCGGTTCGGCATCTGGCTGCGGGTGAAGCGGCGGCAGAAGCGGGCGACGAACGGCACGGGCATCCGCCGCGAGTACCAGATCGGCACGCTCGGCGGGAACGCCGTCCGGCTGTTCCGCGACCTCATCGGGTTCGCCGACGAAGCGAAACAGCAGGCACTGGCCGAGGTGACGGCGGTGCGGGCGAACACGAACGTCGAGGGGGTGCCCGTGGCCGATCTGGTCGCGGCCCTCGCCGAATCGACGGGGTTGCCGCAGCGACACTTCGGCGTCGGCACGCAGTACTTCTACTCCACCCAGAACCTGTCCCGAGACACGACCGCGAAGGTGACGACGGCCATCGACGCCATCCTGAGCGGCGAACGGCTGACGAGCTACGCCACGCTGCGGAAGTCGAAATGGACGGCCGGCACGCTGACGGCGTACCGGCGGCTGGACCGCGAAGCGCTCGTCCGGGCGCGAGATCAACTCAGCGAACTCTGCGAACGCGACGTGTTCTACGCCCGCGTCGAATCCGTGACGGACGAGCAGTACCGCGGGTGGGTGTACGACTACGAGGTGGAGGGGCACCACAACTACGTCGCCGCCGACGTGCTGTGCCACAACACCATTCAGACGCTCGCGGCGGTGGAACTGCTGGCCCGCGAGCGGGGCATCGGGCGGGTGCTGGTGGTCGCCCCGGCGAGCGTGAAGTACCAGTGGGAAGGGGAGATCCGGAAGTTCACCCGGCGGGCGGTGCAGGTGATCGAGGGCGGGCCGGACGACCGCCAGGACCAGTACGCCGCCCCCACCTTCTACCGGCTGGTGAACTACGAGCAGGTGGTGCGGGACCGCGACGCCATCAACGCCTGGAACCCGGACCTGATCGTGCTGGACGAGGCCCAGCGGATCAAGAACTGGGAGTCGAAGACCAGCCGGGCGGTGAAGAAGCTCGTCAGCCGGTACGCCATCGTGCTCACCGGCACCCCGCTGGAGAACAAGCTGGAGGAGCTGTACAGCATCGTGCAGTTCGTGGACGAGCGGCGGTTCGGCCCGGCCTTCCAGTTCCTGCACGACCACCGGGTTCTGGACGACAAGGGCAACCTGACCGGCTACCGCAACCTGGACACCATCCGCGAGCGGCTGGAGCCGATCTTCCTCCGCCGCACCCGCGGCGAGGTGCTGACCGAGTTGCCCGCCCGCACCGACAACACCGTGTTCGTCGAACTCAGCGAGGAGCAGCGGAAGCCCTACGAGGAGCAGCGGACCGCCCTCGCCCGGCTGCTGACGAAGAACTTCCTCACCGACCTGGACCGCAAGCGGATCCTGGCCTGCCTGTCGAACCTGCGGCTGATCTGCGACAGCACGTTCCTGTTCGACAAGACCACCCACCACTCGCCCAAGCTGGACGAGTTGAGCGACCTGCTGCCCGAACTGCTGTCCGGCGGGCCGCACAAGCTGGTGGTGTTCAGCCAGTGGGAGACGATGCTCAACCTGGCGGCGTCCACCCTGGAGCGGAAGGGGGTGGGGTACGCGCTCTTGCACGGCGGGCTGAGCGGGAAGGACCGCAAGGCGGCGCTGGAGCGGTTCAAGACCGACCCGAAGTGCCGGGTGTTCCTGAGCACCGACGCCGGCGGGGTGGGGCTGAACTTACAGATGGCCGACACCGTGGTGAACCTGGAACTGCCGTGGAACCCGGCGGTGCTGGAGCAGCGGATCGCCCGCGTCCACCGCATGGGGCAGGAGCGGCCGGTGCGGGTCATCAACCTGGTCACCCGCGGGACGATCGAGGAGCAGGTGCTGCGGACGCTGGAGCGGAAGCAGGGGCTGTTCGCCGGGGTGTTCGACGGGGAGGAGGACGAGATCGCGTTCGCGGCGGTGAACCCCGGCGGGTTCCTGGACGCGGTGCGGGAGATGATCGGTGAGAAGCGGGCCGACCCGGTGGTGGAGTCGGTACCGCCCCCGCCGCCGGTGGTGCCGGCGCTCGACGCCGGCCCGACCCTGCTGCCCACCGCCGTGCAGATGCTCGAATCGCTGGCCGAACTGCTGGCGAACCCGGACGCGCAAAAACGGCTCACAGCCGAAGAGCGGCGGCGGATCGCCGCAGCGGTGGAGAAGCTGGGGGAGTAGAGGTGTGAAGCGGCGAGCCGGGAGCGTGAGCGACCGGAGGTTTTCACCCTCCGGTCGCTCACGCTCCCGGCTCGCCACGATTCGGCCCGCCCTATTTGCTTTGCAGCACCGCCCGCACGTCGGCGGCGGGGACGGTCAACTTCACCACCATCTGCAACGCCGACGGCACCGGCGGCGGGGCCGCCTCCTTCTTCTTGTCGTCGTCTCGCAGCTTCACCGCCCGGCGGACCATCCGCTTCCGCACCGCCTTGTCCGCCGCCCCGCCGTCGTCCGGGTAGTCGATGTTCTCGGTCAGCGCCGCCATGCCCACCACGTTCCCGAACCTGTCCACCACCGGCGACCCGCTCGACCCGTAGGCGTAATCCGCGGTGATGCTCATCCACCGCGTCACCGTGTCGTCGTCCTCGGTGTACGTCGAGTACCGGCTGACGTGCCCCTGGGTGAACGTGTAGTACCGATCGCCGGGGTGTCCGAGTACGCCCACCCACGCCCCCACCTTCGCCGGCTTGTCGGCCAGCGGCAGCGGGGTCAGCCCCTTCGCCGCGATCTTCACCACCGCCACGTCCGCCGCCTTGTCCACCGCCAGCACCTCGACCAGCGGGTACACCGTCCCATCCGCCGCCATCGCCCCGTAGTGTTCGTCGTCCTCGATGGCGTCGAACACGTGCCAGTTCGTCACCAGCACGCCGTCCGCCGTCGCCGCCCACGCCGTCGCCATCCGCCCCTGGTCGAACCCGTTCTCCTTGTCCCCGACCACCGACCCGAACAGGAACACGCCCGCCCGCACCCGCTCGCCCACCTCTTCCGGTGACAGCGGCTTGTCATTCAGCTTTGCCGGCGTCACCTTCGCAGTTTTCTTCTCCCCGACCGCCGCCTTCAGGTCGGCCGGCTTCATCCCCTTGTCCGCCTTCACCAGCTCGCCGAGCTTCTTGGTGAAGTCGTCCAGCAGCTTGGTGTCGTCGGTGAACTCGGCCGCCGCCGGCTTCGGCTTGTCGGCGAGCGCGACCCCGACGGCGGCGACCACGAGCAACACCGGGGCGGACAAACGGAGCGCACGCATGGCGGGGTCCGGATAGGATGGGGCCGGGGAATTGTACCGGAGGGCGTGAGGCGTCTCACCCCCACTTCCGTGGCACCGGCGGCCCGCCGGTGTTCGGGCATCACCGGCGGGCCGCCGGTGCCACGGAAGAAGATCGGGGTGAGGGCTTCGGAGGTTCATCATGCTGGAACGCCAACGCTTCCGCGGGTGTCTGCTCGGGCTGGCCGCCGGGGACGCGCTCGGCACCACCGTCGAGTTCTCCCCGCCCGGCTCGTTCGCCCCGCTGTCGGACATCGTCGGCGGCGGGCCGTTCCAGTTGAAGCCCGGCGAGTGGACGGACGACACGTCGATGGCCCTGTGCCTGGCCGAGAGCCTGGTGGAGAAAGGGTTCGACGAGACGCACCAGCTCGAAACGTACTGCCGGTGGTGGCAGCACGGGCACCTGAGCGTGAAGGGGCGGTGCTTCGACATCGGCAACCAGACGCGGGCGTCGCTGGCGGCGTTCCGGGAGGCGAAGCGGTTCGCCCCGCGGCCGGCGGACAACAGCGCGGGCAACGGCAGCATCATGCGGCTGGCCCCGGTGCCCATGCGGTACTCGGCCAACCCGGAGCAGGCGGTCGAGTACTCGGCCCGCTCGTCCCTCACCACCCACGGGGCGACCGAGTGTATGGACGCCTGCGGGTACATGGGCGGGATCATCGTCGGGGCGCTGGAGGGGCGGCCGAAGGAGGAACTGCTGTCGGCAGGGTTTTCGCCGGTGCCGGGACTGTGGGACCGCCAGCCGCTGACGCCGAAGATCAACGCGATTACCAACGGGTCGTTCAAGCTGAACGACCCGCCGCAGATCGTCGGCAGCGGGTATGTGGTGAAGTCGCTGGAGGCGGCGCTTTGGGCGTTCCACCGCACGAGCGACTTCCGGTCCGGCGCGCTGCTGGCGGTGAACCTGGGCGACGACGCGGACACCACCGGGGCGGTGTACGGGCAGATCGCCGGGGCGTTCTACGGCGAGGCCGGCATCCCCGCCGAGTGGCGGGCGAAGCTGGCGATGCGCGAGCTGATCGAACAGCGGGCGGATGAGCTGTACGGGCTGGCCGCCGGCGGCTAAGCCGCAAGCGGCTTCGGCTACTCCTTCCACCGCACGAACGCCTCCAGCGCGAAGTACTCGGGCAACCCTAGCGCGTCGTAGGTTTTGGCCGTCGCCAGGTTGCGGTCTTCGGCCCGCTGCCAGAACTCGCGGCGGTCGGTGCCGCCGGGGTACATCGCCCGGTCCTTCTGGCTCTGGTGACGGAAGATGGCCTCCTTCTTGCGGACGAGTACGTCCGGCGACAGCGGCACCGCCATCTCGATCTCGTGCGGCTCCCACTCCTCCCACGCCCCCTTGTACAGCCACACCTCGAACGGCGGAACGGCGTCCGCCTTCCGCGTCCGGCGGACGGCCTCGTACACCGCCTCGGCGCACGTGCGGTGGGTGCCGTGCGGGTCGCTCAGCTCGCCGGCGACGTAGATCTGGTCCGGCTTCAGCCGCCCGAACAGGGCGACGATGTCGTCGATGTCTTCCGGCTGGATCGGGTTCTTCGTCACCGTGCCGGTGCGGTAGAACCGCAGGTCCATGAACTCCAGTTGGTCGGCCGGGATGCCGCACGCCAGGGCCGCCGCGCGGGCCTCGGTCGCCCGGATCATGCCCTTCACCGCCAGGATTTCCGGGCTGTCCGGCTGACCCGGCTTCTTGGCGTCGAGGAACTGGTTCACCCGCTCTTTGATGGTGCCGGCGATGCTCTTCTCGGAGGCGTCGCCGAACCCGCTCAGGAACTCGTCCACGAAGTCCACGAACCGGCGGGCGTCGTGGTCGAACACGGCGATGTTCCCGCTGGTCATGTACGCGATGTGGACCCGGTGCCCCTGCTCCACCAGCCGGATGATCGTCCCGCCCATCGAAATCACGTCGTCGTCCGGGTGCGGGGAGAAGACCAGGATGGTTTTCGGCGAGCCGGGAGCGTGAGCGACCGGAGCGGTAGAAACCTCCGGTCGCTCACGCTCCCGGCTCGGCTTGCCGGCGGGGTACGGCTGGATGGTCCCCAGCCGGTCGTGGAACACCGCCTCGCCGATCCTCTCCGCCGGCCCCTGCTCCCGCAGCAGCTCGTACAGGTGGTGCTCGCGGAAGTCGTCGTCGTTCAGCTTCTGCAACCCCTTCTTCGCCGTGAGCGACAGCCACACCACCGCCTGCCGGGTCCGCTCCGGCGTCCAGTTCACCGGCCCGACTTCCCACGGCCGCTTCACCGCCGTCGTCTCGGCCGCCGCCGCCGGGTCGAGCAGGAACAGGGCGTCCGGGTGGTCTTGCAGGAAGCTGGCCGACACCGCCTCGCTCGGCGGCTGCTCCACCGCCTTCACCACCGTCGGCGCCTTGTGCTCGCCGAACGCCATCAGGAACACCCGCCGGGCGTCCAGGATGCTGGCGACGCCCATGGTGATCGCCTGGGCGGGCACGTTCTCCTCGCCGAAGAACCCGGGGGCGGCGTCCCGGCGGGTGATGCTGTCCAGGGTGATCAGCCGGGTGCGGCTGTTCCGCGGGCTGCCCGGCTCGTTGAACCCGATGTGCCCGGTGCGGCCGATGCCCAGGATCTGGATGTCGATGCCGCCGGCCTCGCGGATCTTCCGCTCGTAGGTCAGGCAGAACTCCTCCACCTCGTCCGGGTCGAGGGTGCCGTCCGGGATGTGGATGTTCTCCCACTTCACGTTGATGTGGCTGAACAGGGTGTCGTGCATCCACTTGAAGTAGCTGTGCGGGTCCTCCTTCGGGATGGGGAAGTACTCGTCCAGGTTGAACGTGATGACCCGCGAGAAGTCCAGCCCCTCCTCCTTGTGCATGCGGATGAGCTCGCGGTACAGGCCGACCGGGGTGCTGCCGGTGGCCAGCCCGAGCACCGTCGGCTTGCCGGCCGCGTTGCGGGCGCGGACCAGCTTGTCGATCTCGCGGGCGACGTACCGGCCGGCGGCGGTGCTGTTCGGGAACAGGAGGGCGGGGACGCGGGTGTGCGGCAGCAGGTGGTGCTGGTTCGGCGGGGGCATAGAGGGTCGAGGGTCCGCGGGAGGGTAGGTCCGGGTCTGCGGTTGTCTTACGGCCGGACGCCGGGGACGGCACCGACTACACAGACGGCATGAACCCGCTCGGCGTCACCCACCTCGACCACTGCTCCGTCGTCGTCACCGACGTGGCGAAGGCCCGCGCCTTCTACGGCGGGGTGCTGGGGTTGCGGGAGATCCCCGCGCCGAAGGAGTTCGACTTCGTGGCCGTGTGGTACGACCTGGGCGGGACGTACCTGCACCTGCTGCTCAAGCCGCACCCGGACACGGTCAGCCCGCGGCACTTCTGCCTGCATGTGGCAGATGCGGCGGCGGCACGGGCGGTGTTGCGGGCGAAGGGCGTACCCATCGACGAGACGGTGACGATCGCGGCGGCGGATCGGTTCTTCGTCCGCGACCCGGACGGCAACCGGATCGAGCTGCTGCAGTGGAACCGGCGGTACGAGCCGGAGGCGGACGGGCGGTGGGCCGAATAACCCTCTGTGTTGGTGTCCGGCCTTTAGGCCGTCTGTCGTGGGACGAAGAACGGGCTAAAGCCCGGACACCAGCACAGAGGCCCGCCCTACTCTTCGGCTTTCGGCCGGGTCAGCTTGGTCAGCCCGAACCCCATGCCGATCGCCCCGAGCATGAGGAACCCGCCGGCCCCGAGCATCAGCCAGTCGCGGCGGTCCAGGTCGAGCAGCCCCCGCTCCTCGTCGTCCTCGTCGTCCGGCAGTTCGACCAGTTCGACGTTGATCTCGTCCGCCGACGCCGGGGCAGGCCACGCCGGGACCGCGGGCGCGGCGACCGCCGCCACCGCCGGGGCCGGCTTCGCGGTCGCCTTCGCCAACGGCCGTTGCGGGGCCGTCTTCGACCCCGACGCCTTTTTGGGTTCCGGCTTGGGTTCCGGTTTCGCCGCCTCCCTCACCTCGTTCGGCAGGTCGAACGCCGACTCCGACTCCAGCCACTGGCGGTACGCCGGCAGCAGGTTGGTGCCCTCGGCCGGCTTCGCCTTCGGCGGCAGGAACGGCTTGAGCACCTCGGCCGCCGCCGCCGGCGTCGGCGGGCGGTCGTCCGCCTTCTTCGCCAGCAACTGGTCGATGGCCGCCGACAGCTTGGCCGGCACGTCCGGGGCCACCTGCTTCACCGGGGCGTGCCGCTCGGTGGCGTGCTTCACCATCTGGGCCATCACGTTCTTCTCGGTGAACGGCGGGCGGCCGGCGAGCAGGTGGTACAGCACGCACCCCAGGCTGTACACGTCCGCCCGGATGTCCGTGTGGCGGGCGTCGCGGGCCTGCTCCGGGGCGATGTAGTCCGGGGTGCCGAGCAGCGCCCCCTCGCTGGTCAGGTTCATGTCCTTGGTGGACGGGCTGGTGTCGTCGAACAGCTCGCGGCCCAGGCCGATGTCCAGGATCTTCACCGTGCAGGCCAGCGTGTCCGCCTTGGCCGCCGGCACCAGCATCAGGTTCGCCGGCTTCAGGTCGCGATGGACCATCCGCTTGTCGTGCAGGTGCTGGAGTCCTTGCAGCGCCTGCGTCACCAGCCGCACCGCCTCCCCCGCCGGCAGCCGCTTCCGCCGGTCCAGCACCGCGTCCAGCGTCTCCCCCTCCAGGTGCTCCATGACGATGAAGTGGACCCCGCCGCCCTGCCCCACCTGGTACGCCCGCACCACGTTCGGGTGGTCCAACTGGGTGAGCAGCCGCCCCTCCCGCTCGAACCGGTTCAGGGTGTAGTGGTCGCGGGCCTTCGACCCGGCCAGCACCTTGAGCGCCACCAACTGCCCGGACTTGTGGACGGCCTTGTACACCCCGGCCGACTGCCCGCTGCCGATGCGGTCGAGGATGACGTACTCGCTGACCACGAACCCGTCCGCCCGCCCCCGCTGGATGAGCGCCGCCTGGTACTCGGTCAGGTGCTTCTCGCGGACCAGGAACTTGCGGAACCCGTCCACGTCGGCGTCCCGGCCGGACCCGCCGTTCAGCCACTTCGCCCGCACGGCGGTCAGGTCGG
>JALHQU010000059.1 GCA_022841795.1 Fimbriiglobus sp. | reverse complement strand
GCCCGGCGGGGCGTTCGGCGGGCCGGCCGCGTCCGCCCCGCTGCCGCCGCCGAAGGCGATCGACCCGACGGAACGCGCAATTGCTCCGTCTGCTCCGCCGCCGCTGGCCGATACCAGCAAGCCGGCCACGGTCGCGGAATCCGGCCGGCCGATCGCCGTCGGCACCGGCATGGGCGCCCCGCCGGCGGCACCTGCCGCTCCGCCCGTCGATCCGACCGTGCAATACTCCCGCTCGCCGCGGTTCGACCTGAACTACACGCTCGACGGCGGGCCGTCCGGGGTGGCCCGCATCGACCTGTACGTCACCCGCGACGACGGCCGCATCTGGACGCGGTGGAGCCAGCACGACGGCCGCGAGGCGCCGCTGAAGGTGGTGCTGGACACGCGGTTCAACAAGGAGGTGGAGGGGGACTACGGGTTCGCCCTGGTGCCGGTGAGCGGGGCCGGGCTGAGCGACGGGGCGCCGACCGCCGGCGCCGCCCCGGAGATGCGGCTGCGGGTGGACGTCACCCCGCCGGCGATCAAGGTGTTCCAGCCGACCGCCGACCCGAACAACCGCAACGCCCTGATGCTGCACTGGGAGGCGACCGACCGCAACTTCGGCAAGGAGCCGGTCGCCATCGAGTACGCCGAGGGGCCGAACGGGCCGTGGAAGTCGGTGACGGCGCCGGAGGTGGTGCCGGCGGCGGGCGGCGGGCCGGCAAGGGAGCCGCACCGCATCGACAACGCCGGGTCGTACTCGTGGCAGCCGCCGGCCACTCTGGGCGGGCCGAAGGTGTACCTGAAGTTCACCGCCTGGGACCTGGCCGGGAACCGCAGCGAGGCGGTCACTCCAAACCCGGTGCTGGTCGATCTGACCAAGCCGAAGGCGCGGATTCAGGGCATCAGTTCGACCGCCGGGCGGTGAGCCCAGGTCCGGAGTGTGGTCCGCACACGCCGTGTGCGGTCGGAAACCCGCACACGGCGTGTGCGGACCACACCCCAGACGGCCGCTCGGCCCACTTTCGCCCCGGTGCGGATTTTTCCGCCACCGCCCGAGACCGGCGGGGCGGATTCCGACGCGGGCAACACTCCGTCGGAAAATCTGACCTATGGTGTGCTAAACCGTTCCCCTGCCCTCCGACGACGGCGATGTCCGAACGCAGCGGCGACACCTGGGTCGGCACCCCGCCCGCCATCCCGTCCGACAAGACCGGGGACGGGTGCCTGGTTCACATTTACCCGCCCGGCCCGGACATGGGGCGGCGGCACGTGCTCGGGCCGGGGCGGGTGGTGCTCGGCCGCGGCGACGACCAGGACATCCGCGTTCAGGACAACTCCGTCTCCCGCACCCACGCCATCGTCGAGGCGAACAGCGACGGGGTGTTCATCCTCGACCAGAAGAGCCTGAACGGCACGTTCGTGAACGACACGCCGGTGCAGGGCGCGCACCAGCTCGGCGACGGCGACTACATCCGCGTGGGCAACGCCATCTTCCGGTTCCTGTCCGGCGGGAACGTGGAGGCGCACTACCACGAGGAGATCTACCGGTTGACCATCGTGGACGGGCTGACCCAGATCAACAACCGGCGGTACCTGGAGGAGTTCCTCGAACGCGAGGTGGCGCGGGCGGTGCGGCACCGCCGCCCGCTGTCCGTGCTGCTGTTCGACCTGGACAAGTTCAAGGCGATCAACGACCAGCACGGGCACCTGTGCGGGGACCACGTGCTGCGGGAGCTGAGCGGCCGCGTCCGCCCGACCATCCGCCGCGAGGACCTGTTCGCCCGGTACGGCGGGGAGGAGTTCGGCATGGTGCTGGTGGAGACCGACCACGCCCAGGCGGTGGCCACCGCCGAACGCATCCGCAAGCTGGTGGAGGTCGCCCCGTTCACGTTCGACGGGGTGACGGTGAACGTCACCCTGAGCGTCGGGGTGGCCACCCTGGACGACGCCCACCGCGCCGCCGCCGACCTACTCAAGGCGGCCGACGACCGGCTGTACGAGGCCAAGCGCCGCGGCCGCAACCGGGTGGTCGGCTGACGCCGAGCCGCTGACTTGGACCGCGGGCCTCCGGCCCGCTGCGGCCGGGACGGCCGCGGTCCAAGAGCGCCCGCATCTTCACGCCATCAGTTGATACCTCCCCACTGGCCGGTCACGTCTGTTCTCGGGTAGAATCCGACCGCTCCGGATTCCAACACCCCGAGTGCCCCCGATGCGACTCACCGCGCTGCCAGTCCTCGCCGCCCTGCTCTTCACTGCTCTCTCGTCGGCCGCCGACCCCAGCCCGGCGGTCAAGCACCTGCCCGCCATCGACAAGAGCATCGACGCCGAGATCGCCGACCTGCTCGCCCTGTACAAGCACCTGCACGCCAACCCCGAACTTTCCCTCCAGGAAGAGAAGTCCGCCGCCCGCATGGCTGACGAGTTGAAGAAGCTCGGGTTCGAGGTGACGCCGAAGATCGGCGGGCACGGGGTGGTCGGGGTGTTCAAGAACGGCGCCGGCCCGACCGTCTGGTACCGCGCCGACATGGACGCCCTGCCCGTCACCGAGCAGACCGGCCTGCCCTACGCCAGCAAGGTGCGGGCGAAGGACCGCAGCGGGAACGACTGCGGGGTGATGCACGCCTGCGGGCACGACGTTCACATGACCTGCTTCGTCGGCGTGGCCCGCACGCTGGTGAAGCTCAAAGATTCCTGGGCCGGCACGCTCGTGCTGGTCGCCCAGCCGGCCGAGGAGATCGGCGTCGGGGCGAAGGCGATGATCGACGACGGGCTGTTCAAGAAGTTCCCCAAGCCGGACGTGTGCGTCGCCCTGCACGCCAACTCCGAGTTGCCCGTCGGCCAGATCTACTACACCGAGGGGCTGGCGATGGCGAACGTGGACACGGTGGACCTGACGGTGAAGGGCAAGGGCGGGCACGGCGCCGCACCGCACACCACCGTCGATCCGATCGTGCTGTCGGCCAAGATCATCGTGGACTTGCAAACCATCGTCAGCCGCGAGGTGGAGCCGACCGACCCGGCGGTGGTGACGGTGGGCAGCATCCACGGCGGGACGAAGCACAACATCATCCCGAACGAGGTGAAGCTGCAACTGACGGTGCGGTCCACCAAGGACTCGGTGCGGGATCACGTGCTGAAGGCGATCGACCGTATCGCCAAGGGCACGGCCGAGGCGCACCGCGCCCCGCCGCCGGAGATGAAAGTGAACCTGCAGGAGTTCACCCCCGCCCTGCTGAACGACGCCAAGCTGACCAAGCGGCTGATGGGGCTGTTCGGCGAGGTGCTGGGGGCGGAGAACGTGAAGCCGCGGGCGCCGGTGATGGGCGGGGAGGACTTCAGCCGGTTCGCGTCCACCGGCGCGCCGGTGTGCATGTACTTCCTGGGCACCATTGACCCGGAGCGGTACGCCGAGTCGAAGAAACCGACCGGCAAGCCGCTGCCGAGCACGCACAACGACGGGTACGCCCCGCTGCCCGAGCCGAGCCTGAAGGTGGGCGTGCGAACGATGACCCTGGCGGTGCTGGATTTGATGGGGAAGAAGTGATTTTGTTAGCCCGACGCGCGAGCGAGGGCCAAGCCGCCCACCCCTCGCTCGCGCGTCGGGCTAACTTTTGACCCGCACCACCTTCCGGCCGAGCCGCAGCACCAGGCCGTTCGCCACCGGCACCGTCGCCTTCCAGTCGGCCGGTTTGGTTTTGTCCGGGCCGTAGTTGAACGCCCCCTCCTCCACCTTCTTCCGCGCCTGGCCCTTACTGTCGGCCAGCTTCGCCGCCACGATCAGGTCCAGCACCGGCTTGTCCCCCGCCGGGATCGACACCTCTTGCATGTCGTCCGGATCGACCTTCTGCTCGAACTGCTTCGCCCAATCGGCCAGCACTTGGGTCGCAGCGTCCGACCCGTGCAGCCAGCGGACGATCTCCGCCCCGAGGCACTTCTTCGCCTCGTTCGGCCTGCCGGCTAGAATCGTGTCGATCTCCCCGACCGGCAGCGCGGTCAGCAGGGTGAACCACTCCCGCATCATCTCGTCCGCGATCCGCATGGTCTTGCCGAACTGCTCCTTCGGCGGCTCGCCCACGCCGATGAAGTTGCCCAAGCTCTTGCCCATCTTCTTCACCCCGTCCAGCCCGCGGAGGATCGGCGACACGAGGCAGATTTGCGGCTCCTGCCCCTGCCCCTTTTGCAGGTCGCGGCCGACCATCAGGTTGAACAGTTGCTCCGTCCCGCCGAGTTCCACGTCCGCCCGGATTTCGACGCTGTCCCAGCCCTGCATGAGCGGGTACAGGCACTCGTGCAGGTAGATGGCGGTACCCGCCTTCACCCGGTTGCTGAAGTCCTCGCGGGCCAGGATTTGCTGCACCGTGGCCTGCCCGAGCAGTTTCAGCATGTCGGCGAAGCCCCACTTCCCGAACCACTCGCCGTTCGGCCGTACCTCCGCCTTGCTCGTGTCCACCACCTTGGCGATCTGCGTCAGGTAGCTCTCGGCGTTCTTGCCGATCTGCTCCGGGGTGAGGCCGACGCGGGACGAGTCGCGGCCGGACGGGTCGCCGACCATCGCCGTGGCCGTGCCGATGATGAGTACTGCCGTGTGCCCGAGTTCCTGGAACTGCCGCAGCTTCCGCAGCGGCACGGTGTGCCCGAGGTGGACGTCGAACCCCGTCGGGTCGATGCCGTACTTCACCCGCAGCGGCTTGTTGGTGGCGAAGCTGCGGTCCAGTTTGGCCCGCAGTTCCTTCTCCGTCTCCACCTGCGCCGCCCCGCGGAGGAGGATCGACAACTGCTCATCGACGGGTCGAAACATGGCAAAACCCCGGATCAGGATTCACCGCAGAGGGCGCATGAGGGCGCGGAGAAAGACACACGATTCCTGTCTTTCTCCGCGCCCTCATGCGCCCTCTGCGGTGAATCATCTTCTTATGAAAACATCTGGAATTTGCCGGTCGGCTCGAAGGCTTGACGGAGGTGGAGGACGGTGGGTTCGCGCTGCCCCGGCGGCCAGGCGAGGGCGAGCACGTCGAACCGGTAGTTGACGCCGAGCAGCCCGCGGCGGCCGAGGAACCGCACCGCCGCTTCGGTCAGCTTCTTCTGCTTCGGGTAGTTGACGGACGCGGCCGGGAGGTGCGGGTCGGGGGTGGAAGTGCTCCGCACTTCCACGATCACCAGCGTGTCGCCGTCCACGGCCAGCAGGTCGATCTCGCCGAGCGGGTCGGACACGTTCGCGCCGACGATCCGCCAGCCGAGTTTGCGGAGGTACTTGGCGGCGGCGCGTTCGGAGCGGCGGCCGAACCACCGCTTCCAGAACCGCCAGCGGCGGAAGTACACGGGTGTAGTCACTGGTCAGGGTCGAGTTGGTGATGAAGCAAGCGCCGGCAGTAGTCTACCGTCGCCTCACCCAACACCATCCGGAAATGTTCGCAGCAAACGTAGTTGGTGAAGTTGTGCCGGTGCGGGAACGGGTCGTCGTGGCACTTCTCCTCGCCGATCTTGTGCGTCGCCCGCTTGCGACACACCGAACACCGTGCTCCTTCCAAATAGGGGCAAACCCACGGCTCAGTCAGCACCGGCGGAACCCACGGCTCGCTCGGCTCGGAGGTCATGGAGTAACCCCCAGGTAAACAGTTAGCCGCGACCCAACGGGGAGCGCGTCCGACGCGCTCCCCGTTGGGTCGCGGCTAACCGGGGTCGGCTTACTTCTTCGCGGCCGCTTCGGCCTTGGCCTTCCGCTTGGCCGCCCGCTTGCTGACGCCACCCTCGGCCGCGGTCTGCTCTTTGGCGGCGGCGGCTTTCACCGCGGCGGCTTCGGCCGCGGCCTTGGCGTTGGCCGCGTCCAGCGCCTGCTGCCGCTTGGTGTCCCCCTTGATCCGCACCGCCTTGCCCAGCCGCTCGCGGATGTAGTACAGCTTCGCCCGCCGCACCTGCCCGGCCTTCTTCACCTCGATGCGGGCGATCCGCGGGGAGTGGATGAGGAAGATCCGCTCCACACCTTCGCCCTGCACGATCTTGCGGACGGTCATCATCTCCTTGATGCCGTTCCCGCTGCGGGCGATCACGTCGCCCTCGTACGCCTGGGTCCGCTCCTTCTGCCCGTCCAGCAGCTTCTGGTGGACGATGATCGTGTCCCCCACCTGGAAGGCGGGCACGTCGCCCTTCGTCTGCTTGTCTTCGACCGCCTGCATGAATTTGGATTGCATGGGTGGTTGCCCCGGTAGGGTGGGCATCGCCCACCGTGTTCGCGTCGATGTTCCGAGCGGTGGGCGGTGCCCACCCTACGAAGACTCCTCGCTCCGCTTCGCCGACTGTTCCCGCCGCCACGCGGCGATGGCCCGGTGGTTACCGCCCAGCAGCACGTCCGGCACGTCCAGTTCGCGGTACGTCCGCGGGCGGGTGTACTGCGGGTACTCCAGCCGGCCGGGTTCGCTGTGGCTGTCGTCCGCCGCCGACCCCTCGTCGCCGAGGACGCCGGGGATGAGCCGGATGGTGGTGTCGATCACCGCCATCGCCGGCACCTCACCGCCGTTACACACATAATCCCCGATCGACACCTCGGTCGGGGTCAGCACCTGGCGGATGCGGTCGTCGAACCCCTCGTACCGCCCGCACAGCAGCAGCAGCCGGGGTTCGGCCGCCAGTTCTTCCACCAGCCGCTGGTCCAGCCGCCGCCCGGTCGGGGTCATCATCAGCAGGCGACCGGCGGGTTCGGCCTTCGCCCGCACCGCCTCCACACAGTCCACCACCGGCTCGGCCATCATCACCATGCCGGGTCCGCCGCCGAACGGCCGGTCGTCCACACGCTGGTGCTTGTCTTTCGACCAGTCGCGGATGTTCCACAGGTGGACCTGCACCAGACCCGCCTGGATCGCCAGCTTGAGCAGGCTCTGCGACAGGTAGCCGGCGAACAGGTCCGGGAACAGGGTCAGAACGTCGAACCGGATCATCTTGGTGAACCGCGGGTGTTAACCCGTGGGTGGTGGTCGGAACCCAGGCGGCTGACGCCGCCGGTTCACCCAGATCGGCACACGGCGTGAGCGGGCTACGTTAAGCCGGCTTGGCGGCGTCGGCCGCCTTCGCCGCCGCAGCCTGGGTTTCCAGATCCTCGAACTTCTTCATGTACTTGCCGAACAGGGCGGCGCAGTGTTCGGACGGCTTGGCCCCGACACTCATCCAGTACTTGATGCGGGACGGGGTGAGCGTCACCCGCTTCTCTTTGTCCGCCAGGTGCGGGTCGTAGCTGCCCAACTCCTCGATCACCCGGCCGTCGCGGGGCTGGCGGTGGTCGATCGCCACGATGCGGTAGTAGTGCCGGTGCGTCCGGCCCATCTGTTTCATGCGGATGCGAACGGCCACGGTTCCGGTCCCTCAGCGCAGTCCGAAAATTCGAGAAGAGAGAATGTTAGCGGCGGGGCGAACGAACGGCTACGGGACTTGACCAGAAAACAGGACTAACCACAGAGGCACAGGGGCACAGAGAAGACGAAGGCAGGTCTACCGAAATTCCCCTCTTCGACCTTCTCTGTGCCCCTGTGCCTCTGTGGTTAGCTCTTCCTGGCCCCTGGCCACTACCTCTTCTTTTTCTTCTTCTTCCGCTCCTCGGCCCGCTCCTTGGCTGATTTCTTCTTCCCGGTGTCGCCCTTCTTCGCAATCGCGTCCATCCCGCCGGGCAGGAACGCCCCGGCCTTGCTCATGTTCCGCATCATCCCCAGCCGCTGGAAGATGTTCATGCTCGCCATCTGCTTCATGATGGTCCGCATCTGGTCGAACTGCTTGAGGAACTGGTGGACCTCGTGCGGCTGCAGGCCGGCGCCGGCGGCGATGCGGCGGCGGCGAGGGGTGTCGATCAGGTCCGGGTTCGCCCGCTCCTTCTTGGTCATGCTGTCGATCATCCCCTGCACCCGCTTGAGCGCGGCCTCGGGGTCCTCCCCCTCGGGGATCATGTCCGCCATGCCCGGCATCCGCCCGATCAGGTCTTTCATCATCCCCGGCTGGGCGATCATCTCCATCTGCTTGCGGAAGTCGTACAGGGTGAACGTGCCCTTCGTTAGTTTCGCCTGCTGCTCCTCCATCTCCTCCTGCGTCATCTTCTGTTGCAGCGACGCGATCTTCTCGACCACCCCCATCAGGTCGCCCTGGCCGAGGATCCGCTGGGCCATCCGCTCCGGGTGGAACTCCTCCAGCTTGTCGAGTTTCTCCCCGACGCCGATGAACTTGATCGGCACGCCGGTGATCTGCTTGATGCTCAGGGCCGCCCCGCCGCGGGCGTCGCCGTCCAACTTGGTGAGAATGCAGGCGTTCAGTTCCAGGGCGTCGTGGAACGCCTTGGCGACGTTCACCGCCTCCTGGCCGATCATCGCATCGACCACCAGGTAGCACTCGTCCGGCTTGCACAGCTTGTCGATCTGCTTCAACTCGTTCATCAGGTCGTCGTCGATCTGCAACCGCCCGGCGGTGTCCAGGATGACGGCATCACAGAGTTGCTTCTTCGCTTCCTTCACCGCGTTCTGGCACACGCTCACCGGGTCCGTCGGCTCGGAGTAAACCGGCACCTCGATCTGCGTGCCGAGGGTTTGCAGTTGCTCGACCGCCCCCGGCCGCTTCAGGTCGGCCGCCGCCAGGAACGGCTTCCGCCCGCGGGCCTTCAGCGTGAGCGCGAGCTTGGCCGCGGTGGTCGTCTTCCCGGCCCCCTGCAACCCGCACAGCATGAGCACCACCGGCCGGTCGGACTTGAG
This sequence comes from Fimbriiglobus sp., assembly GCA_022841795.1. GTDB lineage: Bacteria > Planctomycetota > Planctomycetia > Gemmatales > Gemmataceae > JALHQU01. The sequence continues at coordinate 23,909 of JALHQU010000059.1, read as the reverse complement.
CGGGATCTTGTGGTCCACCGGCCCCATCAACTGGCACAGTTCGTCGTACACGATCTTGACGATCTGCTCGGACGGGTCCACCCGCGCCAGCACGTCCTGCCCGACCGCCCGCTGCTCCACGTTGGCGATGAACTGGGTGACCACGTTCAGGTTCACGTCCGCTTCGAGCAGCGCGCGGCGGACCTCCCGCAGCCCGTCGCGGATGTTGTCGGCGGTCAGCCGGCCCCGCCCGCGGAGCTTCTTCAGCGCGTCGGACAGGCCCTTCGTGATCCCTTCGAACATGCGTCACCGTGGCACAACTGGGGGGCGAGTCACAGCGGTTCAATATACAGGCTGCTGAACGCCGACGGACAGCGGTCCGTCGGCTTTGATTCCCGAATGGGACACCCCCATGTGCCGCTCTCTCCCCCTGCTGGCCGTGATTCTTGTCGCCACCTCCACCCCGGCCGACGACGGGTTCACCCCGCTGTTCAACGGCAAGGACACCACCGGCTGGACGTTCACCCTCCGCCCGCCGAAGGACACGCCGGACGCCAAGCCGGACCCGAAGGCCACCTGGAGCGTGACAGACGGCGTGCTGGTGTGTACCGGCAAGCCGAACGGGTACATCGCCACCGAGAAGGAGTACGCCGACTACACCCTGCGGCTGAAGTGGCGGTTCCCGAAGGACAGCAAGGGCGGGAACAGCGGGGTGCTGCTGCACCTGACCGGCGAGAACCGGGTGTGGCCGAACAGCGTGGAGGCGCAGCTGGCGGCGTGGCAGGCCGGCGACATCTGGCTGATCGCCGACAAGGACGGGCGGCTGCCGAAGCTGGACATCGACCCGGCCCGCAAGGACGCGGCGAACAAGGAGGGCCGGCACTACTTCCGGCTGAACAAGGACGAGAAGGTGGAAAAGCCGTTCGGCGAGTGGAACCAGTACGAGATCACCTGCCGGGGCGGGGATATGACCCTGACGGTGAACGGGAAGATGATGAACGAGGGGAAGAACGGCGAGCTGAAGAAGGGGCGGATCGCGCTGCAGAGCGAGGGCGCACCGATCGAGTTCAAGGACATCGAGATCAAGAAGTGAGTCGGTGGTCTTGGTGAACCCGAGCCGCAAGGCTCGTGGGTGCGTGAGTGAACCGGCTTGCACCCACCGACCTGGCGGTCGGGGTTCACCTTAGCGCGATCTCGTGCCCGCTCAGCCGCTCGAACCCGCCCTCCGTCACCAGGTAGTTGTGCTCGATCCGCACCCCGCCGACGCCGTCCACGTACAGCCCCGGTTCGAGCGTCACCACGTCGCCGGCGACCAGTTCCCCCTCGCTGCGGGCGACGAAGAACGGCGGCTCGGGGTGGGCCAGCCCCAGCCCGTGCCCGGCGTGGTGCGGGAACGCCTTCTCCAGCCCGACCGCCGCGAACACCCCCCGCACCGCGTCGTACACCGTCTGGCACAGAACCCCGGCCCGGAGTTGTTCCTCGCCGGCGGCCATCGCCGCCACACACAGGTCGAACAATTTCGTCTGCTCGACGGTCGGCTCGGCCCCCACCACCAGGGTGTTCGTGAAATCGCTGCGATACCCCTGGATGACGACGGAGAAATCCAGGATGAGCGTCTCGCCCGGCTGAATGACGTGGTTCGTCGCCATGCCACCCCGCTTGGCCGACCCCGGCGACACGGCGAAGTCGCCGTACACGATCACCGGGTGCCCGGCGGCCCGCGTGCATTCGGCGGCGATGCCGGCGTACACGTCCAGTTCGGTCATGCCGGGTTGCACGTTCGCCCGCGCCCAGGCGTGCCCGGCGTCCGTCGCCCTCATGCACGCCCGCAGCGCCGCGATCTCGTCCGGGTCTTTCGCCCGCCGCATCTCGCCGACGATCTGGTGAATCACCGCCGCGTCCGCGTCGTTCACCGCGTCGTGGACGTGCCAGCGGGTGCCGGCCAGTTCCACCACGTCCCGCAGGATCATCCGCCGCGGCCCCTGCCCCGGCGTCTGCCCGTCGTACCACTTCACCCCCACCCGCTCGGATGCGAACGCCAGGTCCACCGACTTCGAGGTGCGGTGGTCGTAGTACAGGGTGGTCTTGCCGTCCGGGTCGATCTTCAGGAACCCACCGAAGTCCGCCCCCAGGCTGAACGGATCGACGGACCAGTTGGCGAAGTAGCGGAGGTGGAGGGGGTCGCCGAGCAGCAGCGGCTCGGCCGGCCGCAGGGCGGCGAGCAGGCGGGACACGCGGGCGCGGCAGCCGGCGGCGGTGAGCATGACGGTCTCCGGAACAAGCCCACCCACGGCCGTGGGTGGGCTTTCGAGGTCAGATGTCCCCGACCCCGCGGCTCTCGGACTTGAAGATGATGTCGATGGACAGCGCCGCGGCCAGCACCAGCATCTTCGCCACCGGCTGGTCGGTCAGGTCGTCGGCCACGTCCACCATGTAGGTGTCGGCGGACGTGAACAGCTCCTTCACCGCCCCGCCCCACTCCTTCGACACCTTGCCCAGCTCCGCCCCGTCCGGGGTGAGGATGCGGTACTTGAACCCGATGAAGTTGCCCTTCACCTCGGCGAACTGCTTGTCCGTCTTGTCGTACACCCAGAACCCGCCGCCGATGGAGATGATCTTGCTCTTGAAATACCCGATCAGTTCGCCGTCGGCGTTCAGCACCTCGACGCGGGCACGGAAGAAGAAGCTGCCGCGGCGGATGGTGAACACCAGCGCGCCGTCGTGGTCCCGCACCTGCACCGTGGTCGGCATCAGCTGCTTGCTGATGAACCACCGCAGCGTCTTCACCAGCCCGCTGATCGTCTCCTCCGCCGTGCCCAGGTGCTCCTGCGTGTCGTAGTCGAAGATGTCGTAGGTCTGGTGGGTTTTGAAAAACTTCACCTTCTCCTTCACCATGAACTTGTCGGCTTCGAGCACGGGCGACTCCTCGGGGGCGGTGTGGCGCGGGGGCAGTTTACTTCGCCCCGCCGGTTGCGGACACCGGCCGGCCGGCGGTTTTCATAGGGTAGCCGAGTTGGGGGCGAGCCGGGCGCGTGAGCCACCGGAGGTGTTGAAGACTCCGGTCGCTCACGCTCCCGGCTCGCCGGAGAATGCCCCATGCCCACCGACCTGCTCGACAAGAAGGAAGTCCGCATCCGGCGGATGTTCGACCGCATCGCCCCGTGGTACGACTTCCTCAACCACCTGCTCAGCCTGAACGTGGACACGCACTGGCGGAACACGGTGGCCCGGCTGGTGCCACCGACGCCGGGCAAGCCCGTCCTCGACCTGTGTACCGGCACCGGCGACCTGGCGTTCACCCTGGACCGGGCGGCGCGGAAGCGGTGCCCGATCACCGGGTCGGACTTCTCGCCCGAGATGCTGGCGCTGGCCCGCAAGAAGGGGGAGAAGCGGCGGACGACCGGCCGCGTCGAGTTCGTCGAGGCGGACGCCCAGCAGCTGCCCTTCCCCGCCGACCACTACGACCTGGTGACGTGTTCGTTCGGCCTGCGGAACATCACCGACACCGCCCGCGGGCTGGCCGAGATGGTGCGGGTGGCGGCCCCCGGCGGGCGGATCGCCATCCTGGAGTTCAGCAAGCCGCGGGGGGCGGTCCTCGGCCCGCTGTACCAGGGGTACTTCCGCCGGGTGCTGCCGCGGGTGGGCAACCTGTTCGCGAAGAACGAGGACAGCGCGTACAAGTACCTGCCCGAGAGCGTGCTGGCGTTCCCGGACGGCGAGGCGCTGGCGGAGAAGCTGCGAGCCAGCGGGTTGGGCGACGTATGGTTCCGCCCGCTCACGTTCGGCATCGCCACGCTGTATGTGGGCACCAAACCGGCTGGATAGTAGCAGGCACACTCCGTCTGCCGGCCGGTCGTTCAAGCCGGGATTTGTTTCGTTCGGGGTGCGCCACCCCCGCGCGAACTCATTTCGGTCTATCCGACGAAAAAGTGTTCGAATGGACAACCCGTTGCCGCTGATCGGGTTGCGGCGGGCGGTTGTTCGCACCGAGGCGTGGGGTTGTTCGGTCGAACTCCTGGTTCGGCGAAGCCGGACCAGTGGCCCACCCTACGAAATCAACCCCTTGATCGGCGTGCCGGGGGCGAGGGTGTACGGTCGGTCCTGGCCGTCGCGGATTTCGGCCGCCGGGTCGATACCCATCAGCGAATAGATGGTGGCCGCCACGTCTTCTGGCGTCACCGGGTTCTCCTTCGGCCGGGCGGCGGTGGAATCCGACGAGCCGATCACCGCCCCACCCGGCACCCCGCCGCCGGCGAACAGCACCGTGTAGCAGAACGGCCAGTGGTCGCGGCCGTCCTTCTTGTTCGCCCCGGCGTTGCTCGTGATCTGCCCCACCTTCGGCGTGCGGCCGAACTCGCCCATCACCACCACCAGGGTGTCGTCCAATAACTTCCGGTCGGCCAGGTCGGTCATCAGCGCGGACAAGGCCCGGTCGAACGGCGGGCACAACGCCTTTTTCATCAGCCCGAAGTGGTCGCGGTGGGTGTCCCACGCCTGGTCGATCCGCCGCCCGGTCATGACGGTGACCAGCCGCACCCCGGCCTCGATCAGCCGGCGGGCGAGCAGGAACGTCTGGCCGATGTGCGGCAGCCCGCCGAACTTCCGCGCCTCGATGCTGCGGTCGGTGCCGGGGTCCAGGCCGTACCGCTCGCGGAGCTTGTGCGGCTCGCGGCTCAGGTCGAACGCCGCCCGCGTGTCCGGCGAGGTGATCACCTCCACCGCCTTCCGCCGGAACACGTCCATGCGGTCGGTCGAAGGACTTTCACCCAGCTTGCCGATCGCCCGGTCGAGCTGCCCGCGGAGATCGTCCCGCTTCCCCAGCCGGTCCAGCGGCAGGTCGGCGGACAGGTCCAGCCCCGGCACCGCGTACCCCTTCAGGCTCGGGTCGCCGCCGACGAACGGGTCGCACGCCGCCCCGAGGAACCCGCCCTTCTGCCCGCCGATGTCCACCCCGTTGTTCCACTGGTACTCGGGCAGCAGCACATACGGCGGGATCGGCTTCGCCGCCGGCGCCAGCTTCGCCATCACCGCCCCGAACGGCGGGAAGGTGACGGCCGAGTCGGCCTGCACGAGCTTCGACCCGTCGGCCGGCGACCGCCCGGTGAGCATGTAGTAGCTGCCGGCGTTGTGATCGTTCACCCCGTGGTGGACCGACCGCACCTGGGCGAAGTGGTGCATGAGCGGGGCTGTCTGCGGCAGCAACTCGCCGACGGTGATCCCAGGCACGGATGACTTGATGGGGCCGAACTCGCCGCGGATTTCCACCGGCGCGTCCGGTTTCAGGTCCCACATCTCCAGGTGGCTCGGCCCGCCGTCCATGAAGATGAGCAGGCACGACTTGGCCCGGCCCTTCGGCTTCCGCTCCGCCGCCAACAGCGCCGGCAGCGCCAGCCCGCCGACACTCAGCCCGCCGACCCGCAGGAACTCGCGGCGGGACGGGCCGGAACACAGACGGGCGGACGGCCGACCGGACAGGGAGAGCATGGGGCACCCCGGAGGTGAGGCACAAGCAGTGTACCCGATCCGGTCCGGGGAGGGGAAGTTCTTCGCCGCGACTGAGAGACGGTTCCGGCAGTGGTCCGGCGGAGCCGGACCACTGCCGCCACAGAGGGCGGCCCCTACCAAACGGGCCAGTCTGTAGGGGCCGCCCTCTGTGGCGGCCCGCCGATCGCCGCCGGCGATCGGCTTTCGGAACCGTCTCTGAAAGGAGCGGGCCAGCCCGCTTCTTTCAGTCGCGGCGAAGAAGCATCACCCCCACCGCCGCGCACACCAGCACGGTCAGCGGCATGGCCCACAGCATCCCGCGGACGTCCGCCGACCAGTCGAGCGGGATCGTATTCCCGTCGGCCTCCAGGGTTCGCTCCCACGGCTGCTTGCGGATCATCTGCCGTTCGGCGACGGCGTCGAACACGGCCGCGTCCACCTGCACCCGCCGGCCCGAGTCGAGGACCAGTAGGTACACGTCGTCCACCCCCCGCCACTTCTCCGTCCGCCGCTGCTTGCTGACGATCGTGCCGTTCAGTTCCAGCGGGATGGTCGAGCGGGCGGCGGTGTACCACAGGTCCCCGCCGGCGAACGCCCCGGCGAGCGCCAGCAGCGCGACCAGCGACAGGGTTCTAGGTGAGCGCAAAGTAACCCCCGATCAGCACGAAGCTCACCCCGGTGAGGAGCGCCCAGCGGAAGTCGGCGTCCGGCGGCTTGGCGGTCCGGACGTAATGCAGTCCGACCAGCCCGGCGAGGACGGCCCCGAGGTTCTGGTTGCAGTAATCCACCTCGTCGAACTTGGCGAGGTTGAAGATGGTGGCTTCGGTCACGGTGCCGGCCGCGATGCCGAGGAGCGTACACGGCACCACGACCCACGCCGCCAATTTCGGGTACCGGCACGGCGGGATCATCGCCAGCGCGATGGCGATCAGGGTGAGCGTGCCGCCGTACCCGGCGGCGAAGTGCCCGAGGTAATCCCGGCGGTGGCCGAGCAGGAGGTGAAAGCCCAGCGAGGCGACGACCGCCGGAAGCAGCAAGAGGGCGACGGTGGCGGCACGCGATTGCACGCCGGAGTGTATCAGGCGAACCGCGGTCGTGTCACTTCTTCTTCACGGCGTCGAGCGCCTTGTCCAAACACCGCCGGTACGGCGACGGCCCCGCCGGCCCGCCCGGCACACCCGGTTTCGTGCTGAAGTTCGCCATGGCCGGCAGTTCTGCCAGTAACTCCCCTTGCGGGGAAAGGAACTGCGTCTGCACCGGGTAGTCGTACTTCTTCAGCACCGCTTTCGCCCACGCCCGCCCGGTCTCGGTGGAGTAATACTGTTCCGGTTTCTCCAGTTGCGACAGCACCACCCAGGCGTTGACGAACTCCGCGTTCAAGGCTTTGATCAGGTTCGGGTCGGAGAGTAGACCTACTCTCAGCGTTTTCCCGGTCCCTCAACACGACTCGTCGTCGAGCGCACCGAACAGGGCGACCACGTGCAGCGGCTTGCCCGTCCGCGCCGACTCGGCCACCGCCTCATCCCAGGGCTGCCAGTTGATTTCGCTGAACTTGTAGAACCGGCGGGCGAGCTTCCGCTCGGCCTCCTGCGGCTGGATCGCCTCTTTCCCCTTGAACCCCGCCGCCAGCGCCTCGTCGCCGCCGACCAACTCCATGCGGGGGGCGTAGCCGATGTCCGCCATCAACATCGGCGGTCCGCCCTCTTCCTTGGGGGGCGTGAAGCGGTTCACGTCGACGTTGGTGTTCCGCGGCGGCAGGTGGCAGCGGAAGTATTTCACCTGCCTCGTGGTGCGGTCGAAGAGAACCCGCCCGGCGAACTGGGCGGGCGTGTAGAAGCTCTTGTCGCTCAGGACGATCTCCGCGTGCAGGCGGAAGACCACTTCGTCATGCCGATCATCCCGTGCCCGCAGGCAGGCGAACGCGCCCGGTGCGGCGACGAAGTCGTGGTGCAACTTGAGGGTCGCCCCGGTGTGGAACTGCTTCAGGAAGGGCAACAGCCGCTCGCCGTCCAGCTCCCACACGTCGCCCACCGCGGCCCCCTCCTTGGGTAAGACGTCCTGGAAGTCCTCGGCGGGGTAGGTCTTGGTCGCGTGGGCCGGTTTGAGGGTGCGGAGTTCGTCCCAGGTGTCCGCGAACTTGCCCCGAGATTCGGCGAACGGCTCCCAGTACGCCCGGACCTCCAGGCCCGATTCTCCCGGAGCCGGGCGGGTGGCGAGGTGAACGAGCAGACCGCCGCCGACGGCCGCGACGAGTAGCACGCTGGCGGCGACCACCCACCGGAAACGACGGGCGAGCATGGGCAACCCTCTGTGACCGAGATTGCGGCCGGGTGTTCGGCTACTTCTTCGGCTCGACCGGTTTCGTCTGGGTCGGCCGAACGTCGAGGTGGAGCGGGGCCACGTGGGTGCGGAACCGCACGTTCGAGTTCGGTTTCAGCCGGTCGGCGTGCTTCCTCGCCTCGTCGGTGCCGGCCAGGGTGCCGGCCACTTCATTCCACGCCGCCTTCTTGTCCGGCTGCTTCGCCACCATCGCCACGGCCAGCTTCTTCTCGGTGTCCGTCGGCAGCCGGCCGGCGGCGGCCAGGGTGAGCGCTTCGAGCACCTGGTCGTCCGCCTTTTTCGCCGCGAGCAGTTCGTCGATCAGCTTGTCCGCCCACGGGCTGCCGGCGGTGAGGACGTAGGCGAACGTGTACTTTTGCGGCGGGTTGAGCATCGTCTGCTTCCAGTCCGGGCCGAGCTTCTTCCGCGCCGCCGGGTCGGACAGGATCAGGTCGAGCAGCTTCTCCCGCTTCTTCGCGTCCTTGTCGGCGGCGAAGTACTCCGTCTCCAGGCGGGTCGGCTTGCCCCCGCGGGCGGCCTCGATCACCCGGCTCAGGAACGCCTCGTCCGTCTCGGACTGGAAGTCGGCGATGTAGTTGGTGGTCAGCCCGAGAAACAACGCCGCTTCCGCTTGCGGCTGGTCCAGGTCCGCCACGAACACCTTGGGCTGTTCGAGTAGCAACTCCACATCGGCCGTCTTCCAGTTCAGTTCGACGCCGAGTTCTTTCGCCGGCGGGTTGGCCAGTTGGACGCGGGCGGTCACGTCGTCGGCCAGCAGAACGTCGAGGGAGTGCCGGCGGGCGAAGACATCCGACGTGGCGGCCCGCAGATCGTACACCGCGTCGAGCAGAAGAACCGCCGTTCTCTGCGGCTCCTCGGTCAGCCACCCCACCACCTTCTTCCGCTTGGCCGCGTCCTTGTCGGCCACGAAGTAGCCGACCTCGGCCGCCGTCGCCGGCGACCCCCGCAGGCTGTCGCACACCCGCTTCAGGAATTCGGCGTCGCTCAGATCCGGCCGCAGCTTGGTCGCCGCCGGCTTCGCCGGCTGGTCGTCCGCCTTCACCAGTCCGATGCCGGTGCCACCGAGCAGCACCGCCCCGACCACCACCGCCGTCACCACCTTCAGCTTGGAGACCGCGAACATGCGAACCACCCCTTCCGAGAGTTCGAGGACGTTCGCCGGCACCACACCCGGTCGGCAGCCGACCGCCGCCAGCCCGAGCGTGGCCGCGGACGCCAGCAGCGGCGGCGGCACGGCCTGGGCCGCGTTCGCCGACACCACCGCCGCCACCGCCCCGCCGGACAGGGCCACGCCCCGCGCGGTCAGCCGTTTCGCCAACAGCCGCCGGGCCGCCGCCAGCCGGTTCACCAGGGTGGTGGTCGGCAGGTGCAGCTGCTTCGCCACCTCCCGCTGGGTCCGCCCCTCCAGGTCGCACAGCACCACCGGCAGTCGCAGCTTGTCGGGCAGGGCGGCCAGTTCGGCGTCGAGGATCGGCTGCAGGTCGTCCCAGTCGGCCGGGCGGGCGGCGGGTTCGGGCATGGCGTCCACCTGCTTCTCGCGGGAGCGGAGGCGGGCGAGCCGGCCCTTCGCCTTGACGGCGGTGCGGAACGCCACCCCGAACAGGAAGTTGGCCACCTGCTCGCCCGGCCGCACCGCCGCCGCCCGCCTGGCCAGCACCACGAACACCGCCTGGAACGCGTCCTCGGCGGTGGCCGTGTGGCGGACCACCCGCCGGCACACGCCGAACACCATCGGCCCGTGCCGGCGGACGAGCGCCTCGAACGCGGCGGCGTCATGGGTGCGGACGAACGCGGCGAGTAACTCGCCGTCCGACCGCGGGCGGGGGTCGCCGGCGGCGGCCATCCGCCGCAGCGGGCCGATCAACCGTTCGGACAGCGAACTGGTGGGCATCCGGAAAGCTCCGCGACCGGGTGTGTCCGGTCGGACGTGTATTGCCCGGAATCCTCACCGCGCTCGGAAAGAGTGATGAGTTGGTCCACAAAATTCGCCAGAAATGACAATTTTGGCCCGGACTGAAGATCGGGGTGTTTGGGGGCTTTGCGTAACGCTGGTTATTCGGCTCCCTTCTCAGAATTCTCCCATGATCTGACTGGGAAGACACCGCGATTCCATTTTCCCCCACGATTTTTTCGCCACAGACGAATTCCGGGGGCGATTTCTGTGTCCCGGCCAGAAATTACGATCGAGCCACACGATTTCAGTTGACGAGGTTTGGCAGGGCGACAATATTATCCACAACTTGCTGCGGCATTCCCAGAAAAATGGCCCCAGCAAAGTTCTCGGAGGAGCCTATGCGTCTGAACCTTGAAGCCCTGGAGACGCGGGAAAACCCGAGCGGCCCGACCCCGTACGACGGTGATCCGCCGCCGCCCCCGCCGCCGCCCCCGCCGCCCCCGCCGGGGCCGATCGTCCCGCCGCCGGTGGTCTGGTAACACGGGCGAACATGCAGCGCAAAAGCCCCCGACTCTTCCGGGGGCTTTTTCATTTTTGACCCCTCAGCCGACATGATTCCGCGGGTCTTCGATCACCCCGGTGAGGGCACTCGCGGCCACCGTCAGCGGAGAGGCCAGGAACACCTTCGCCTCTTTGTGCCCCATCCGGCCGGGGAAGTTGCGGTTGGTGGTGCTGATGCAACTGATGGGCGTGTTCAGCCGGCCGAACGTGTCGCTCGGCCCGCCCAGGCAGGCCGCACAGCTCGCGTCGCCGATCTTCGCCCCGGCGTTCAGGAAGATGCTCCGCAGGCTCTTCCCGCCGATCATCTCCGTGTCCAACCCGGCCGCCACCTCGGTCGTGGCCGGCACCACGAACGTGTCGATCTTCACCGCCTTGCCGTTCAGGATCCCGGCCGCCGCCCGGAAGTCGGTCATCTTGCCGCCGGTGCAACTGCCGATGTACGCCCGGTCCAGTTTCGTCCCCTTCACCTCGCTCACGAACGCCTTGTTGTCCGGGCTGTGCGGCTTGGCGACCACCGGTTCCAGCTTGGTCACGTCGTACACCTTCTCGAACATGTACTTCGCCCCGGCGTCGGGGGTGAACACCGTGTACGGCTTGCTGCCGGTCTTCTTCCCCCGCTCGTCCACGTACTTCCGCGTGACGGCGTCCGCCGGGATCAGCCCGTTCTTCCCGCCGGCCTCGATCGCCATGTTGCACAGGGTCATCCGCTCCTCGATGTTCAGGGCGAACACCCCGTCGCCGTCGAACTCCATCGCCCGGTAGGTGGCCCCGTCCACCCCGATGTCGCCGATGACGGCCAGGATCAGGTCCTTCGCCATCAGGTACGGCGGCAGGTTCCCGTGGAACACGAACCGCATGGTCGGCGGTACCTTCAGCCACGTCTTGCCGGTGCCCATGACGAACCCGGCGTCGGTGTTGCCGATGCCGGTGGCGAACTGGCCGAACGCCCCGGCCGTGCAGGTGTGGCTGTCGGTGCCGAGCAGGATTTCGCCGGGGCGGGTGTGCCCCTCTTCCGGCAGGGCGATGTGGCACACCCCCTTGTAGCGGTCGGTGCCCACGTCGTAGAAGTACGGCAGGTCTTGTTCCTTCGCGAACTCCCGCAGCACGTCCACGTTCCGGTTGGCCATCGCGTCCTTGGTGAAGATGTAGTGGTCGGGGATGATCACCACATTCTCCCGGTCCCACACCTTGGCGTTCGCCCCGAAGTGCTTCTTGAAGATGCCGATGGTGCCCGGCCCGCACACGTCGTGCGTCATCAGCACGTCCACGTTCACCCAGATGTTCTCGTTCGGGGCGACGGCGTCCCGCCCGGCGGCCTTCGCCAGGATCTTCTCGGTCAGGGTCATGGGGGCGGGCATGTGCGAAGCTCCGGGGCGGAGAGAATAGTTCGCGCGCGAGATACCGGAATTGTACGAGCCGGCGGGGCGGTCGTTACTCGAACCGCACCCGCTGCGCGCGGGCCGTCAGCCGCGTGTGCAGCACCAGCCCGCCGATGCTCAGGAACGCGGCCACGGTCTGTAGTGTGTTCACGCCCTCGCCGCGGGACTTCAGCCGCCGGAAGCCGGCTTCCAGTTCCCGCCGTTCGCGTAGCAATTCCCGCTCGCGGCGGTCATGAGCTTCCTGTTCCGGGTCCGGCGGGTCAGGCGGGTCCGGCAGCCCCTGCACCCGGTCGATCATCCGTTGAGCGTTCCGGGCGATCTGCCGCGACTTCAGGTGCGGGTCCGAGTTGTTGAACATCCTGGTCCGTTGGTCATGCTCGTCGGCCATCTTCTCCAACACCGCCAACTCGCCGAGCAGGGCCATCCGCTCCACCCGCTCCCAGCTGAACAGGCCGACCACTAGCACCGACGCCGCCATCCCGTACCACCGGTACCGGCCCGGCGGGATGTTCATAACGGATGCGAAGTGGACGGCGGCCAGGAACACGAACACCGCCACGCCCACCGCCTGGAGCGACCGGGTGACCGCCGCGGCGGCAGCCAGCAACAGTACCGCCGCCAGCAGCCCGACGCACACCACCGACACCCACTTCTCCGTGCGGTCTAGCAGCACCCGCCCGTCGCGGTCGAACAGCAGCAGCACGTTGGTGACGTGCTTGGCGAACCAGTTCACGGCCACGAACGCGGCGTACCCGAAGACGAGCAGGGTGAACACCGGCTCGGCCGCCGGCATCCACCGGCCGAGGCCGTCGAGCACCCACACCAGGGCGATCAGCCCGAGGGTCAGGCCGAGTTGCACCCGCGGCGGGAACCGGGACATCCACAGGGTGAACTGCAACACCCGCCGGTAGAACCAACTCCGCGCCCGCAGCGCCTCCAGCATCCCCCGCTTCGCCCACGCCGAGTTCGGGTCGAGCCGCAGCGCCTCGCGGAAGTGGCCGACCGCCTGCTTCGGTTCGTTCTCGTGCAACAGCGTCCAGCCGCGGTTGGCGTGGGTGAACGCATCTTCCGGGTGTTTCTCCAGCGTGCCATCCAGAGTGCGGGCGGCTTCGTCGCGTCGGCCCAGGTTGGTTAGCGCCACCGCCCGGTTGTTCAGGCACACCTCGTCGTCCGGGTCGAAGGCCAGTCCCTCGTCCGCCGCGGCTAGCGCGTCGGCCCAGCGGTACTGGGCGATGTGAACCGCCGCCAACTGGCCGAAGTATCCCGCGTTCCAACTGTTCAGCTCGATCGCCCGGCGGACCGCCGCCTCGGCCTCGGCCAGGTTGCCCCGTTTGGCCTCCGCCAGGCTGACGGCGAGGTGCGCCCGGCTGTCATCCGGGGCCAACTCGACCGCCCGCCGGGCCGTCTCCAGCGCCGCCGGCCGGCTGGCGAAGTGCTGGCAGAGTGCCAGCAGGATGTACCCCTCCGGGTCGTCGGGGGCGTCGGCGAGGCGGGCCGTGATCTCGGTGGCGGCGAGATCGTACCGGCTCTGCTCCATCAGAACCCGGCCGCGGGCGAACCGATCCGGTTGCATGCGTCACTTCCGCAGGTATTTCAGGATGTCGTCGTACTGCCCGCCCTGGTTGGCGAACGTGGCGTAGTTGCGGGCGGTGGAGAACCACTCGGTGGTGGACGGCTTCGCGCGGGCGGCGGCGGCCAGCAGGTCCTTGGTGGTCAGCGGCTTCGGCACCCCGCTGGCGATCGCCTCCCGCAGCTTCGCCTCGGTCGCCAGGTCGATCACCGCCTTCAGGTCGGCGCCGGAGAACTGGTCCGTCTTCTTCGCCACCTGGTCGAAGTCGAGCGCCTGTTGCGGCTTGCCGGTGGACAGCACCCGCAGGATGGCGGCGCGGGCGGGGGCGTCCGGCGGGGGGACGAACAGGATGCGGTCGAACCGCCCCGGCCGGCGGAACGCCGCGTCCAGGTGCCACGGGGCGTTGGTGGCGGCCAGCACCAGCACCCCGTCGTTCGACGCCGTCGCCCCGTCCAGCTCGGACAGGAACTGGTTGATGATCATCCGCCCGGCGCTCTGCCGCAGGTCGGTGCGGCTGGCGGCCAGCGCGTCCACCTCGTCGAAGAACAGCACGCACGGGCGGTTCCGCCGCGCCTCGTCGAACAGAGCGTGCAGGTTCTTCTCGCTCGACCCGAGCCACATGTCGAGCACGTCCTCCAGCCCGACGGCGATGAACGCCGCCCGCACCTCGCCGGCGGTGGCGCGGGCCAGGTGCGTCTTCCCGCACCCCGGCGGGCCGTACATCAGGATGCCGCCGCCGATCGGCTTGCCGTACGCCTTGTACAGGTCCGGGTGCTGGAGCGGGTGGATGATCTTGAGCCGGATTTCGTCCTTGACGGTGTCCATCCCGCCCACGTCCGCGAAGCGGATCTTCGGCCGCTCCAGCCGGCCGGACACGTCCGCGGCCGACTCGAAGTCGCCGACGGCGACGCGGCCGTCCGACACCTCGCTCGCGTCCGGCGACTGGTCGATGCCGAGCCGGGCGGCCAACTCCGGGTCGGCGGCGGCCGGGTCCGTCTCGACGCCCAGTTTGTACCGGGCCACCGCCCGTTCGGCGTCGCCCTCGTTCAGCAGCAGTTTCGCCAACAGGACGTGCGCCCCGGCCGGGGCGTTCGGGTCACGAACCAGGTTTTCCAGCACCACCGACGCCTGACTCGCCTTCCCCTGCTGGTGGTACAGCCGGGCCAGAGCGAGCAGCACGGTCGGCTCCTGCGGCTGTTTGGCCAGAACGGCCCGGTATTCGGCCTCGGCCTCGGCGAACCGGCCCAGGCCGGCGAACGCCTCGGCCAGGTGCGTCCGCAGCGGCAGGTTGTCCGGGCTGAGTTGGGCGGCGGCGATCAGTCCGGCCAGCGGGTCGGGCGACGGCATGGGAGTCATCTCGTGGGTGGAGGCGGGTCGGTATCTGCGGCTCACCCGGCCGGCTTCGCCACTTCCTCCCAGCTCAGCTCGCGGCCGGCGGCGAACGCCTCGGACGCGCGGAAGTCGTACACCGCCGGCACCTCGCCGGGCTGCAACGCCCAGGTGTCCAGGTTCAGGTAGAACAGGCCGTTGAAGTACCCGAACTTGACGTCGATCGGCCGGCCGATCGGGGCGTTCGGCCGCTTCTGGAAGCGGAACTCCTCGGCCCCGTCCAGCCGCAGTTTCAGCCGCACCGGCTTCGGCGGCTCGCCCGCGTCTTTCGCCACCGGCGAGACGGACAGCACCACCTCCACCGCCGTTTCCTTGCCGCGGTGGAGCAGGCGGACCCGCCGCAGCCGGGCGCCAGCGAGCCGGTACCGGCGGGTGAACTGGGACAGGTCTTGAAAGGTCAGGCGGTTCATGGGGAATAAGCAAGGGACAAGGGGCAAGTATCAAGGAACAAGTGAAGAGAGGGTGCGACGACCGGGTGAGGTTTCCTCCAGGTCCGTCCGCTCTCCCCACCAGGATTCTACCTTTGCTCCTTGTCCCTTTTCACTTGTTCCTTGTTCGTCACACGTAGCTGTCGAACACCCGCACCCCGGCCCAGTGCGGCTTCATCTCGGCGATGAACTGGTTGTGCGTCGGGTCGTCCTGGTAGGCGTCGTGGCTGGCCTTGCTGTCGAACACCAGGTGCAGGCCGACGTGCCAGTCGCGGTCGTTCACCGGGCGATCCAGTTCGGCGCACAGCGGGCCGGCGGCGAAGAACACGATGCCCGGCTGCACGTTCAGGTACTTCTTGCACGCCGCCACCAGCTCGTCCACCCGCGCCGGGGTCGGCTCGGTCAGCTTGAAGAACACGTTGTGGGCCAGACGCACGGGGGTCGCTCCGGGTTCGGGGGTCACTTGCGGTACAGGTTGTGTATCAGGTCCACCCGCTTGTCGTCGCCCAGCCGGATGCGGATTCGCACCAACTCGCCGGCCGCGGTCAGCTCGCGGAACACCGGGAAGAACCCGTCCCCCCAGGTGGTGCTGAACCCGCACACCGTCGCCCCGCCCACCTCGATGCACCCGGACTGCGTCGGCTCCTCGCGGAGCGGCTTCATCAGCCGGTAGTGGTGCGAGTGCGGGCGGAAGTCGGTCGCCATCTTCCACCCGCGCTTCTGCTGCTCCTGCTCCACCGCGATCCCTTTGCGGGCCACCTCGCCCACGGGTTCGTCCAGCCAGCCGAACTCGTTGTTGGCCAACTTCGGGATGTTCAGTGTGCGGGCGGCGAGCGGGGCGTCCTTCCCCCAGATGAGGAAGTCGGCCAGCCCGTCGAGCGGCCGCTCGTGCTCCCACGCCCCGACCGCGTCCAGGTCGGCGAAGAACAGCCGGGCCTTGTCCACCGTCACCGGGCCGATCTCCTCGCGGCGGGCCACCTTCGCCCGCGGCCGGATGTCCACGTCCACCCACTCCCAGCGGTCGCGGACGGCGGTGTCCCTCCCGCCCATGCGGGTGGCGAACACCGGCAACGCCCGGTCGGTCGGCAGCCCGGAAATGACCACCGCGTGCATCCCAGAGAGGAACGCGATGCCGGCCCCCCTGCCGTGTTCGAGGGCGTCGGCGGCGCGGGTGCGGTGCGGGACTCGTTCCGGCAAGCGGGTGAGCTTGGCCCGGAACCCGTGTTCTTTACAGAGTTGGTCGAACGACTCGGTAATCTTGTCGAGGGCGTGGCCGGGCACGTCGTAAAAGTACCGCGGGTGCCACTGGCGGTCCCACTTGCGGCCGGCGGTCTCGGCATCCGGTCCGTCGATGCGGTAGTCGGCGGCGGCGTTCGCGGCCCGAGTCGCGTCCTCCGACATCATCCCGGCCGGCACCACCGGCGGGCGGTCGTGGCACCACAGGTCCATGGACCCGAAGTCGAACAGGAACACCGCCCCGGACGGGCAGGTGAACTCGCCGAGGCGTTCACGGCGGGTTGGCATGGGCGGCTCACAAATGCCCCCGGTCTCACGACCGGGGCTACGCTGTGTCGCCCGCTCCGCGGGCTGAAAACCCAAGCCCCCGAAGGGGGCGACATAGCGTAGCCCCGGTCGTGAGACCGGGGGGTCCGCCGAGCCTCACTTCAGGCTCTTCACCCACTTCTCGAAGTCCGGGTACTGCTTCTCCAGCACGCTCTGGTGGCCGCTCAGCCGCAGGTGGGTGGTCTCGTCCTTGCCGATCACGATCACCCACACGGTGCGGAACTCGGGGCGGATCTCCTCCTTCGACTTCGGGTCCCGCGGTCGCTCCTTGAATTTCCAGGTGCCGGTGGCGTCCAGCACGCTCACCTTCGCCCCGCCCACCTCGAACTCGCGGGTCTTGATGGCGTCCTCCGGCTTCACCCCGTCGGCCGGGGTGTACTGAGCCTTCCAGGTGTCGAAGCTCTTGGTCACGTCGGCGGGCGAGTTCGGCGACACAATCAACTCCGCGTCGGCGTGGTCCTTGTCGTGGGTGGGCAGCTTGAACTGGTACGAGCGGAGCAGGTTCGCCGGCTTCTCGGATTTCCACCCGGCCGGGGCGACGGCGGTGAGGCCACTCACCTTCACCGACACCGGCTTGTCGTCGGCGACGCACACGGCGGCGGTGAGGGCGAAGGCGACGGACAAGAGGAATCGGGTCATGGGAAGACTCGGGTGGTTGAATGGGTGTCAATCATCGTACCGCCGGCGGCGGCGACGGTCGTCGTCATCCTCGTCGTCCCGCCGGCGGCGTGGGCTATCATCCTCGTCC
This sequence comes from Fimbriiglobus sp., assembly GCA_022841795.1. Lineage (GTDB taxonomy): Bacteria > Planctomycetota > Planctomycetia > Gemmatales > Gemmataceae > JALHQU01. The sequence continues at coordinate 6,574 of JALHQU010000059.1, read as the reverse complement.
TCGTCCTCATCCCGCCGCCGTTTACCCCGCGGGCGATCCTCGTCCTCGTCGTCATCACGGCGGCGCTTGCCCCGCGGCCGGTCCTCCTCGTCCTCCGCGTCCTCGTCCCGGTCCCGCTTCCGCCCCTTCCGTTCGATGGTGATGATGTCGGCCGGGGCGGCGAACTTCCGCAGCCCGTTGGCCGACGCCATCAGCCCGAACCCGCTGATCGCCACCACCACCGCCCCGAGCGCTGCCAGCCACATCGACAGGTAGTAGGTGCCGCCCGCTCCGCCGCCGGCCAGGGTGAGCTTCTGGGTGGTGCTCACGTTGCCGTTCACGTTGTCGAACCCGCGGCCGATGGCGGTCGGGTAGTTGATGGCCATGTCCACCTTGATCTCGATCGTCTTGCCCACCAGCTTCGGGTCGTTCGGCAGCTTCACGTCCGCCCACAGGCTGGGGGTGCTGTTGCTCACGCTCTTGCCGGTGATGGTGTTCCCCCAGCTGGCGGTCTTGGCGGTGGCACTCACGCTCACCGGCCCGGCCCCGCCGTCGTTCACCACCGTCGCCGTCGGGGTGCCGCTCCAGTACCCCTTCACCGCCTGAATCTTGTCCGGGAACCACACCGTCACCGTGTCGCCGGGGCCGACCACCTCCGGCTTGGTGCCGGCCACCGTCGGCCACCCGCTCACCGTTTTCAGGAGGAACGGGGTGAGGGCGAGCAGCGCCCCGATCACGCCGGCGGCCAGCAGCGGGATGACCGCCCCGCCCACCGCCTTCGGCTCGCCGTCGGCCAGGTCTTCGTCCTCGTCCGCCACCTTTTCCAGCTCCCCGCGTTCGATCATCGTGTCCGCCCGGTCGCGGTTGGCGTCCTTGTTCTTGTTCGGGTTGGCGAGCGCGGTGGCGGCGTGCAGGGCCAACCCGGCGAGCGACGCCACGCCCAGGATCAGCCCGGCGGTCGAGTACGTCAGCCAGGTGATGTTCGGGATGAGCGCGAGGACGATGACCAGCGCGGACACCAGGAGCAGGATGAGCGCCACCCAGAAGTGGGCGTTGCTCTTCTTCTGGGCGATCATGTCCGGCTGCAGGCAGCCGCACCGCGGGCACGGCCGCTGATCCACGTCCTTTTCCATCGTGGTCATGGCCGCCTTCTCCGCCGCCTTCTCCGCCGCGGTCTCGTTCCCCGCCTCGCCGGTCACGCTGCGGGCGAACTTGTACCTGTACACCCCGCCGCACCCGACGCACTCGTGCTGCTTCCAGCACTTGATCTGGATGGTCGCCTTGTAGGTGGTGCCCATGACGCCTCCTGGTGGATGGTCGGAATGGTACAGGCGGCGGGCGGATTTGCCATGCCGGTAGCGGCGGCGTACTGTCTCCGTTAGCCCGACGCGCGAGCGAGGGGCAAACCGCCTCCGGCCCTCGCTCGCGCGTCGGGCTAACAAATCACAGGACGCCGCCGTGACCCGCCTCTTCACCGCCGTACTTCTCCTGTTCGCCACCGGCATCGTGACCGCCGCCGAGCCGTCCCCGTCGTCCCTCGCGGCCAAGATCGAAGCCATCACCGACGCCCCGGACTACAAGCGGGGGCACTGGGGGGTGCTGTTCGTGGACGCCAAGACCGGGGAGCGGGTGTACGAGCGGAACGCCGGCCGCATGTTCTGCCCGGCGTCCGTCACGAAGTTGTTCACCACCGCGGCGGCCCTGTCGGCGTTCGGCCCGGACCACACGTTCGAGACGCCGGTGTACGCCCGTGGGGAGGTGTCGAAGACCGGAGTGCTGAGGGGCGACCTGATCCTGATGGCGGCGGGCGACCTGACGTTCGGCGGGCGAACCGGGAAGGACGGCAAGGCGGCGTTCGCCAACGTGGACCACACCTACGCGAACAGCGGGCTGGGTGAGGCCGCGCTGCCGGATACCAACCCGCTGGCGGCGCTGGAGGACTTGGCCGCGCAGGTGAAAGCGGCGGGCATCGCCGAAGTGACCGGCGAGGTGCTGATCGACGACCGGCTGTTCGCCCGCGCCGGCAGCACCGGCAGCGGGCCGGAAGTCATCACCCCGATGTTCATCAACGACAACTGCATCGACGTGCTGGTCACGCCGGGGGCGAAGGCCGGCGACCCGGCGACGGTGACGGTGCGGCCGGAGTCGAGCGTCATCAGTTTGGACGCGGTCGTCGAGACGGCGGACAAGGCGTTCGCCCCGATGCTGCTACTCACGCAGGCCGGGCCGGGGCAGCTGGTGGTGCGGGGGCGGGTGCCGGCCGGCGGCAAGCCGCAGGTCCGCATCTTCCCGGTGGACGACCCGGCCGGGTTCGCCCGCTCGCTGTTCGTCGAGTGCTTACGCAAAGCCGGGGTGAAGGCGGCGGCGGCGGTGGCCCGGCCGGGGGCGGCGGAGCTGCCAGCGAAAAAAGAGTACGCCGGGTTGAAGCGGGTGGCCGTCCACAAGTCCGCCCCGTTCGGCGAGGCGCTGAAGGTGACGCTCAAGGTGAGCCACAACCTGTACGCCAGCGCGCTGCCGTGCCTGCTGGCGGCGAAGGAGGGGAAGACCACGCTGGACGACGGGCTGCGGCTCCAGCGGCAGCACCTGCGGAAACTGGGCGTGGACCTGGAGGGGGTGTCGTTCGGCGGCGGGGCCGGCGGCAGCCGGGTGGACGCCGTCACCCCGGACGCGACGGTGCAACTGCTGCAAGGGCTGATGAAGCGATCCGACTGGCCGCGGTACAAGGAGTGGTTGCCGGTACTCGGCGAGGACGGCACCCTGGCGACGACGGTGGACCAGGACAGCCCGGCCCGCGGCAAGGTGTTCGCCAAGACCGGGACGTATGTGCTGACCGACACGCTGAACGGCCGGCCGTTCCTGCTCAGCAAGGCGCTGGGCGGGGTGATGACCACCGCGTCCGGCCGGGAGTTGGTGTTCGCCGTGTACGTGAACGACCTACCGCTCAAGCCGCTCGGCACCGCCGCCCAGGTGGGCAAGACGCTCGGCAAGGTGTGCGAGGTGGTGTACGCCGAGGGGAAGTAAAGTGTTCCGCTCGCTCCGCGAGCGGTCTTGTTTGAACCGCTCGCGGAGCGAGCGGAACACTTTACAGCCCCAGCACGTCGGCCATCGTGTACCGGCCGGCCGGCTTGCCGGCCAGGAACTTGGCGGCGGCCAGCGCCCCGTTCGCGTAGCTGTCGCGGCTGGACGCCTTGTGGACCAACTCCATCGTCTCCCCCTGGGTGGTGAAGATGATGGTGTGTTCGCCGGTGTTGTCCCCGCCGCGGACGGCGTGAACGCCGATCTCGTCCGAGGTCCGCTCACCCACCAGCCCCTCCCGCCCGTACACGACCTTCGACTGCCCCATCGCCGCCTGCACCACCTTGGCGAACTGCGCCGCCGTGCCGCTCGGCGAGTCCTTCTTGAACCTGTGGTGCCGCTCGACGATCTCCACGTCGAACCCCTTCCCGGCCAGCGCCTCGCCCGCCAGTTTGGTCAGCTTGAACAGCAGGTTCACCACCAGGCTCATGCTCGGCGACAGCAGCACGGCGGTGTGGTGGGCGGCGTGGTCGATCTCGGCCAGGTGTTCCTTCTCGAACCCGGTGGTGGCGATCACCAGTGGCAGCTTGCGGTCGATGCACGTCTTCAGGACCGCCATCGTGCCGGCCGGGGCGCTGAAGTCGATGACGCAATTCGGGTGCGTGCCGAGCGGCAACTCGCCCGTCACCGGCACGCCGATCGGTCCGATGCCGGCCAACTCGCCGGCGTCCTTCCCGGCGTTCGGGTGGGTCGGGGAGTCGATCGCGGCGATCACCTTCAGGGAGTTGTCGTCGCGGGCCAGGGCGACCAGCCGCTGCCCCATCCGCCCGCAGGCGCCGTGAATCGCGAGGGTGGTTTTCATCGTCCGCACCAGTTTTAGGGGGATGCTGGTATTAGCATACGGTGTCGGCCGACCCGGTGAACCGGCGGCGTCAGCCGCCTGGGTATCAATGACCCAGGCGGCTGACGCCGCCGGTTCACCCGGAGAATTCTGTCCCCGCAAGCGTGGCAATCTGGATAACCCCGTGGCGGAATCCGCGCCGGCAGGGGTGCAAGTCGGCCGGGCCGGGGCGTTCCCCTTCTGCCAGACGGAACTGAGCCGCGACCGGATTCGTGTTCTACAGTTCGAACGCCGCCGTTCGGACCCACCGCGGGTGCTGTATGCCGAGCGAAACCATCCTCGTCGTCGATAACGAATCCAACCAGATCACCGCCGCCCTCACCGGCCGCGGGTACCGCGTGCTCACCGCCGCCAGCGGCACCGAGGCGGTCAAAGTGGCCGCCGCCGAACGCCCGCGGCTGGTGGTGCTGAACACGGTCGAGCCGGCCGGCGACGGGTTCCACATCTGCCGCCAGTTGAAGTCCACGCCCGCCACCTGCAGCATCCGCGTGCTCATGCTCACCGGCCAGCCGAGCGAGAGCGAGACGTTCTGGGGGATGCGGTCCGGGGCCGACGCCTATGTCACCGCCCCGTTCGCCGCCGACGAGGTGCTGGCCCGGGTGAACCGGCTGGTGTGACCGCCGGCGGTTCGCACACCTCTTCGCGGAATGTAACAGCCGCACCAAACTCCCCGGGCGGATCGTCCGTCGGATCGGTACACTCGCAGGTCTCGTCGGAGGACTCGCCGTGTTCCGCTTCGCTCCCGTCGCGCTGCTTCTCGCCGCCGCGACTCAAGTTGGGGGGCAACCGCCCCCCAAACCCCCTGTCGCCGCCGACCCCGACCCGCGGTCGTGGAAGGACGTGTTCGGCCAACCGCGGCCGCACGGCGAGGTGGTGAACAAGGCGTTCGTCGGCCTGCACACCGGGCGGACGAACCTGCACTTCGGCCAGCCGATGCTGGTGGAGCTGTTCGCCATCCCCGCCGGCCAGCGGGGGCCATACGTCCACCCGCATCTGACCGGCGCCGCGAACACCAAGCTGGACCTGACCGACGCGGCCGGCAAGGCGGTGCCGTTCAAGATGGAAGGCGGGGCTTCCGGCGGCGGGCCGTCCGGCGAGTCGGCCATGTTCACCCTGTGGCCGACGAAGGACCACGCCGCCGGCCGGCACTGGAAGCCGGGCCAGTACACGCTGAAGGCGACCGTCACCAACCCGGACGAGGCGGCGAACCCGAACACGCTGCCCGGCACGTTCAAGTCGAACGAGCTGGCGTTCACCGTCCGCGAGTACGGGGCGGCGCTGGACACCTGGAACGGCAAGGATCAACTGCGGAAGGCCGGCCCACCGGGCATGTCTGCCGACGTGGACGTACTGCTGTTCGTGGCCGGGCTGGACGAGGCGTCGGTCGCCAAACTGCGGGAGCAAGACGCGACGGCGGTGCCGTCGGCGGTGTGGGTGGCCGGGTACGCCCCGGTGCTGGTGCCGCAGGACCGCAAGCTGACGGACGACGAGACGAAGAAGCTGCTCGCCGGGCTGAAGGACGACGACGCGGCCAAGCGGATGCGGGCGTTAGTGAGCGTGCCGTCGGCCCCCGACCCCGAGGTGCTGGCGGCGACGATCGGCCTGCTGGACGACCCGTACAAGGAGTGGACCGGGCTTCACCCCGTGCAGGTGGCGCCGGTGGCGTCCGCCGCGGCCGGCACCCTCGGGCGGTTGGGCGAGGCGGCGGTCGCGCCGCTGCTCGCCTACGCCGGGGACGGGAACGGGGACGACCGGCGGAAGGCGACGGTGGCGACCGTTCTCGGCCAGATCGGGCCGACCGAAGCCGGGGAGAAGTTCCTGCTGGCGGCCATCCAGTCGCAGACGGACAACGTGGTGTACTCGGCACAGAAGGCGGCGGCCGGGTGGGGCAAGGGCGGGCTGGTGGTGTCGCGGGCGGTCCTCGCCCAGCCGAAGATCCGCAAGGAGATCCGCCGCGACGCGGTCGAGGCGATCGGGGTCCACGGCGACCTGAAGGCCGACGGCCCGGCCCTGCGGGCGCTGTTCGCCGGGGCCGACGTGTCCGGGTTGCAGGCGGCGGCGGTGCGAGCGCTCGGGCGGATGAAGGACATGGACTCCCTGCCCGAGTTCGAGCGGATCGCCCGCGACTCCAAGATCGACCAGAACACCCGTTACCCGGCGGTGAACGCGGTGCTGACGCTGGCCGACGCCAAGACCGGCGACCAGCTGCTGCTCGACCTCGCCACCCGCAAGGACGACCGGCTGCGGGGGTTCGCCCTGCGGCTGGCCGGCGAGCGGAAGGTGACGGGCGTTCTGCCGCTGGCGCTGGACACGCTCGACAGTTCCGACTGGTACGACCGGGTGATGGCCGACTACGCCCTGCGGGGGCTGGCCGGCGACCGGGCCGGGGTGGGGTACGACCCGCGGAAGCCGGACGCCAAGCTGTGGCGGGACTTCTGGGCGAAGAAGAAGTAGGTGCCGCGAGCCGAGCGGCACCCCGGCCGGCTGTCGCTCGACGACACACCCGGAGGCAACTTCCGCGCAACTATCTGGTGGTCCGCGCATTCGGACAGGTAGATTCGTGTGTTCGGTCGCGATCCTCGGAACCGACCGCCGGGAGGCGGTCGGCGGGCCGCCACAGAGGGCGGCCCCTACGAAGAGGGCTTCTGCGTAGGGGCCGCCCACAGGTGCGGCCCCCGG
>JALHQU010000058.1 GCA_022841795.1 Fimbriiglobus sp. | reverse complement strand
GAACGGCGGGGCGATGCGGGGCGAAGACCGAAAGCGTACCCCGCTTGAACACCCCCTCTCCACTTTGGAGAGGGGGCCGGGGGGTGAGGTCTTCCCGTGTATCGGGTATGATGCCCCCATGCCCGGCGTCAAGCTGCTCCTGTTCTCCGACCTGCACTCGGACCTCGCCGCGGCGGCCGACCTGGTTCGCCGGTCGCGGGTCGTGGACGTGATGGTGTGCGCCGGCGACCTGTGCAACGCCCACCAGCGGCTCGACCGCATCGTGGACATGCTGAAAGCGATCGACCGCCCGACGGTGCTGGTGGCCGGGAACAACGAGACCACCGCCGAGCTGCGGGAGGCGTGCGCGGACGTGCCGCACTTCGACGTGCTGCACGGCGAGGGGGTGGACATCCTGGGCGTGCCGTTCTGGGGCGTCGGCGGGGGCATCCCGACCACCCCGTTCGGCGCGTGGAGCTACGACCTCGCCGAGGACCAGGCCGAGCCGCTGCTCGCCGGCTGCCCGGACGGGGCGGTGCTCGTCACCCACTCCCCGCCGTTCGGCGTGCTGGACGTGTCCGGCGGCGGGAAGAACCTGGGCAGCACGGCCATCCGGGCCGCGATCGACCGCCGCCGCCCGCGGCTGGTGGTGTGCGGGCACATCCACGCCAGCGGCGGGAAGACGGCCACGCTCGGAAGCACTACCGTCATCAACGCCGGACCCGGCGGCGTCGTGTGGGAGGGGTGACGTGTTCCCCATCGAGAACCGTTCGTCGCTGTCGCCGGAGGCGTTCGCCGCCCTGCGGGATCGCGTGGCGTCGCACACCTCGATCAAGCACGGCCTGGACTGGTTCCTGGGCATGACCCCGCCAGTGCCGCCGGTCGATTGCCTCGCCCAGGACGAGTTCTCGCACGACCTGATGTTCCCGCACCCGGACGGGTTCTGGGTGGTCTACGAGTGTACCTGATTCGGGGTGACGACGGCGGTCGCCGTCTGGGACCACCGGCCGACGGCGGACGAGCTGCTCGACGCGCGCATCGAACGCGGGTGGGTGCCGGTGCCGACGGCCACACGGGACGGGCAGGTGATCCTCGGCCACGCGGCGTGCCGGACCTGGTAGCCGCCGTGTCCACAAGTTAACACCCCAACGGCCCGCGGGCCGTTTGCACCTCCCCCGCGTCGTGTGCGAGCATACGAAGAAGAGTCCCGCGATCGCGAAACCATCGGTCGCGTCCGGTGTCTAACACACCGTCCGACTTCCCCGCCGTCAGCCACCCGGCCGCCCACCGGAAGGTTCCCGTTGCACACGCCCCTCGAAATCATCCTCGGCCCAGACCAACTGACTGCCCGCCGCCCGCGGCGAACCCGCCCGGCCGAGTGGGTGCAGTGGGCGTTCGGCCGGGCCGCCCCGCACGCGCTCACCCGCATCGGGTGGATCGACGCGATCCGCGCCGCCGTCTGCCTGTGCATCGTGGCCGGGCACAACGGGGTGCCGGCGTGGCTGGGTGAAACGTCGGGGGTCAGGCCGGCGTTCGAGGCGTTCAACAAATTCCGGCCGGGCACCGAGTGCTTCATGGCGGTGTCCGGGTTCTTCCTCGGGTACATGCTGCGGCCGCGGGGCACCCCCACCTTCTCCGTCCGCGGGTTCCTGCACAGTCGGGTGATCCGGCTGGCGGTGCCGTACTGGGTGGCGGTGACGCTGGCGTACCTGGTGTGGCTGGCCGCCGCGTGGGCCGTTGAAGGCTACCGCCCGCCGCCGGACGCCGTTCGGGTGGCGGCCGACTACCTGTTCCTCAGCGACCTGGTTGATAGCCCGTGGGCGGTGTACTCGTTCTGGTCGCTGACCACGCTGTTCCAGGCGTACTTCCTGTGGACCGGACTGTTCTGGCTCGTGCGGCAGGGGTTGCTCGCCGCCGGCGACCCGCACTACCACCGGCGCACCACGGCTGTGCTGACCGCGCTGGCGGTCGGGCTGGTCGGGTGGGGCGGGTGGGTGTTGACCGTCCCGCACCACGGGGCGCGGTGGATGCTGCCGGAGAGCGCGGCGTACCTGGCCGCCGGGTGGCTGGTGTACCAGGCGGTGGTGGGCGAGGCCGGGCGGTGGGTGGTGCCGTTCGCGGCCGGGGTGCTGGTGGCGGCCGGGGTGATGAGCGGCAGCCCGCGGCCGGGGTTCGCGACGGCGGTGGTGGTGGGGCTGGCGGTGGCCGCCCGCGCCGGGGCGGCGAGCCTGCCCCGCCCGGCCCGGTGGCTGGCGATGCTCGGCACCTACTCGTTCAGCGTCTACCTGACCCACGGGTTCGTCGGGCACAAGGTGTACCGGCTGGCCGACCAACTCGGCTGCCCGGCGACCGCCGGTACCGCGGTCGCCCTGTTCGCCCTGACCGTGGCGGTCAGCGTCGGGCTGGGGGTGGCGTTCTACCACCTCGTCGAGAAGCGGGTGTTCGCCGGGCTGCGGCCGGCTACTTCAGCGTCATCAGGTACTCGATCAGATCCCGCACCTCGCGGTGGGTGAGCGCCTTGTCCACCGCCGGCATAGCGCTCACCGGGCTGGTCCTGGTGTCGATGTCCGCCGCCTTCACGCCCACCGTCTTGCCGTCCGCCGTCTTCACCTCGTAGTTCCCCTGGTCCTCCTTCACCAGCGTGCCGGCGACCACCTGGCCGTCCAACAGGGTGAGGGTGATGGCGGCGTAGCCGGGGGCGATCTTGGCGCTCGGCTTCACCAGCGATTCGAGGAGGTGGTCCCGCGTCTTGTCCGGGTACCGCTTCACCAGCCCGGTCAGTTCCGGCCCGGCCACCCCGCCGCTGCCGTCGATCTTGTGGCACCGCACGCACTGCGCCGCCGTGTGGTTGAAGAAGATGTCCCGGCCCCGCTCGGCGTCGCCGCCGGTACGGCTGACGGCGAACCGCCCGACCGGGTCGGCCGGCAGCTTCGCCTCGTACCGCTTGCCGAGTTGCTTCCACTTCTCGAACTTCGACTCTTTCAGCACGTCCCATACGTCCACCGCCAGTTCGGCCGGCACCTTCCCCGCCACCAGTTTCTCCGCCCAGTTGTCCAGTTCGGTGGTCGCCCCCTTCAGCCGGCTGAGGGTGGCGACGGCCCGCTGCCGCTCGGCGGTCGGGGCGGCCTCGTCGTTCAGCACCTTCACCAGCGGCTCGACCGCCTTCGCCGGGTCCACGTCGGCCAGCCGGTCGCGGGCGGCGGCGCGGAGGAGCGGGGAAGAGTCCTTCACCGCGGTGGTGTACGCCGCCTCGAACTTCGCCGACTTGCGATCGGCCAGCAGTCGCAGCGCCGCCGCCCGCAGGTTCACCTCCTTCGACCCGTCCGCCGCCCACGCCGCGAACTGGTCCTCGTCCGCCTTCACCCCGAGCTTCGAGATCAGCCCGACGGCGTCGGTCTGCAGCCGGCCGGACGTGTTCGACAGCAGGTCGTTCAGCCCGGCCTCGACGATCGCCGCCACGTCCTTCCCGTCCCGCTTCGCCAGCGGTCGCCAGAACCCGGTGACGCGGTCGCGGTTGCCTGGTTCGGCCCAGTCCCGCAGGCACGCCAGCGCCTCACCCCGCACCGGCGGGGAGTACGCCGGGTTCACCACCACGCCGAAGACCGCCTTCGCCTGTTCCGCCCCGCCCAGCCGGTACGCGGCGTGGACCGCTCGCCGCGCGAGCGGGTCGGACTTGCCCGTGTTCGTGTCGGCCAGCGCCGCCGCCAGCTTCGGGTACTCGCTCTCCAGTGGCAGGTCGTGGACCGCCCGTGCCGCTTCCGTCCGAACGGTCAGGTCGGCGTCGGTCAGGAACTGCGACACCCGCTTGTCACCGAGCTTCCGCTGGGCCAGCACCGCCGCCAGCCGCACCGCCGCCGACGGGTCGGTCGCCCGGCGGTGTACCGCGTCCGGGTCGTTCAGCCGGGCCAGGGCGGTGACGGCCGCATGTCGCAGGAACGGGTCGGCCTCCCCAACGGATTTCGCCAGGAAGAACAGCGGTTCGGCCGCCGGCTTGTGCTTGAGTTGGCCGAGCGCCTGGGCGGCGAAATACTTCACCCGCGGGCTGGCGTCGTCGAGCAGATTCAGCAGTTGGGGCACGGCGTCGGCGTGCCGGCGGTCGCCGCAGATCTTCGCCGCCTGCGCCCGCACCTCGGGGTCGGCGTCCGTCAGCAGTTCGGCCACCGCCTTCAGCACGGTCAGGTCTTTGCGGCTCATCTGCCACAGCCCCCACATGCCGTGCAGCCGGGCGAGTTGGTTCGCGTTCCCCTTCGCCGCCTTCGCCAGTGTGTCCGCCTCCTTCTTCTCGGCGAGGGCGAACTGCGCCCGCTGCCGCACCCGGTAGTCGGGGTGTTCGAGCAACTTCGCCAGCTCGGCCGGCTTGCGTTTGGCGAACCCCTCGGCGAACAGATCCTTCGCCTGCGTCACCACCGGGTCGGCCAGCTTCGCCGGGTCGAACACGGTGTAGATCCGCCCGCCGGCGCTGCCGCCGTCCCACTTCAGGTCCACGAAGTCGGACACGTACAGCTTGCCGTCCGGCCCGAACTCGGCGTCCGTCGCCCGGATCGGCTTGAGGAAGTCGTGGTAATCGACGATCTCGAACCCGGCGCCCTGCGGCTTCACCTTCCACGCCTCCAAGCCGCCGTCGCCAGTATAGTTGCACATGATGAACGAGTTCTTGTACCGCTCGGGCAGGCTCGTGCCGCTGGTGAACAGGAACCCGCTCGGCCCGGTGCCGATGCCGCCCACGCACGGCACGATCCACGCCGGCTGGCCGGCGTGCGGCAGGTGCCACATCCGCTCGGCGTGCCACGGGCCGGTTAAATACGGGTCGGGGATGGTCTGGTACGCCATGTTCCACCCGCTGTCCCCGCCGTCGCACACGTACACCAGCCGCCCGTGGTCGCCCTTGTCGCAGTTGTTGTCGTCGGCGAACAGGTTGCCGAACTGGTCGAACGCCAGCTCCTGCGGGTTCCGCAGCCCGCGGTGCACCACCTCGAAGTTCCGCCCGTCCGGGTCGCAGCGGAACACGGCCCCGTTCCGCGGCCCCTCGAACTGCCGCCCCTCCTTGCTCTTCACGTTGAACCCGCGGTCGCCGACGCTGAAGTACAGCCGCCCGTCCGGCCCGACGGTCAGCCCGTGCAGGTCGTGCCCGTAGAACGCGATGTTCACCCCGAACCCCGTCAGCAGTTCCTCCCGCTTGCCGGCCGTGCCGTCTTCGTTGTCCTTGATCCGCCACAGGCTGGGAATGTTGGTGACGTACACGCTGCCGTTCCACGCCATCACCCCGGCCATGAGGCCGTCGAGCGGCTGGTTGAACCCGCCGGCGAACACGCTGCTCTTGTCCGCGTACCCCTTGCCGGTGGTGTCCTCTAATCGCCGCACCTGGTCGGCATGCTTGGTGAAGTAGTCGAACCCGCCGGGCAGCTTGTCCGCCCACTTGCGGTACGCCTTCAGCCGGTCGTCGAGGGTGCGGATTTGCAGGTCGTCGTCCAGGAAGAAGGTGAACTTGAACGCCGGGTTGTCGCGGTTCTCCGCCGCCCCCTGCCCCAGCCGGTACTCCTCGGCCACGAACACCCGCCCCTTCTCGTCCACGCTGATGGCGACCGGCGACGCCAGCATCGGCTCGGCGGCGAACAACTCCGCCTTCATCCCCGGTGGCAGTTTGAACGCGGCCATCTGCTTCCGCGCCTTGTCCTTGCCGTCCGGCAGGTCGGGCTGCTTCACCGGCTCGGGCTGGGCGACGACCGCTGGAATCAGAGCGACGAGGACGAGCAGAGACAGGCGATGCGGCATGAGACACCGGAACGCGAAAGGGCGGTGGGGAGAATCAGCATACCATAACGAAACCCGATTTCCCCCTGCCCTCCAATCTTCGCCGCGACCCGCGGGAGCGGGTTCCGCTCCCGCGGGTCGCGGCGAAGAACACCGAGGTTTCTCATGATCCACGTCCTCGCCACCATCGACCTCCAGCCCGGCAAGCGGGCCGAGTTCCTTCCCCACCTCGCCTGGGTGACGCCGCAGGTGCGGGCCGAGGCCGGGTGCATCGAGTACGGCGCCGCCGTGGACACCCCGACGCCGATCCCGGTGCAAGCCGCGGTGCGGCCGGACACGGTGGTGGTGATCGAGAAGTGGGAGAGCCTGGCGCACCTGCAAGCGCACCTGACCGCCCCGCACATGGGCGAGTACCGGACGCGGGTGGGCGGGCTGGTGAAAGGGGTGTCGTTGCAAGTGCTGGAGCCGGCGGGCTGACCCCGCCGACCCCAATCAGGTTTACTCGGCGAGCAGGTCCACGAGCTGTTTCAGGTGCTTGATGCCGCCGACCTCGCGGGCCAGGTCCTTCACCCGCAGCACCAGCTCGATCGGGTTCTTGGAGGCGGTGAGCCGGGACGACTCGGCCACCCGCTCCCGCCGCGCCCGCCGCTTCGCCTGCCCGAGCTTGCTGCGGACGTAGTACACCATGGTGGGGGACACCTTCACCCCTTTCTCGGCCAGGCGGGCGATGACCGTCTTGGAGTCCGCCTTCGGGTCGGCGGCGAACACGTCGCGGATGGCCTGCGAGCGGTTGACGGATTTCCCGTTCTCGGCCGCATCTTTCTTGGTCACAGGTTAACTCCAACAGGTGGTGTGGGCAACGAAATCGACTCTAAGGTCTTAGAGATACGGAATCGGATCTTGGTTGCGAGTGCCAAGTCTTAGACGACCGCATTCGTTGAACCAAGAATCTTGGCGTCGGCGCGCCGAAGATGTGAACGGGATCGCAGCCGTGCTGGCTGGTCAGACGAGCGTGTCGTTGCAGGATATGGAGCCGGCGGGTGACGAACGATCCGAATAGTTACTCGTCCTTTTTGCCGGGCTGTTTTTGCTTCGGACCCGGGTTGTTCCGGAGGATGTCCGGGATCTTCACTTTAGGGGGTGGCTCGGGCATGGTGACGCCGAGCAATAGGCTTCTGGACCGGATGCGCGTGTAGACCTCTTCGTATTCGTCCTGATTCTTCTCGAAGGCTCGCACGTCGAGCGGCTCCGTGTCCATTATTTTTCGACCCTCGTCCACCAACTCGCTCAGCCGCTTGGCGTCTTTCTCCATGTCCTGTTTGTAGCCGGCGAGGAAGTCCGGCGGGACTTGCACGGCGGGCGGCGGATCCTGTTTTTTCCCGACGTTGGAGCCGACCACTTTCAGGATGGCAACCAGCGCCCCAATCACGATCGCCCAGACCAGATACCGACCGGCCCCCCGACTGGCTTGTTCTTGTGCGATTCGCAACTGCTCACGCGCCGCGATTAGCTCGTTGATCGCCTCGATTTGCTCCTGAGTCATTGCTCCCGAGGGCAGATCCAGGGTCAGGGCGATGACCCAGCAGCCCGCCTCGTGTTGGTCGCACTCACGACAATGGCGGAGCAGCAACTCGTCGTCGCACCCGGCCTCCTCCAGCGCGTCTGCCAGGATGGGCAGCCGGTCGAACGCCCGCTCCGCCTCGATCCCCGTCGCCAGCGCCGACACCGTCTCCGTCCGCCACGCCGGATCGAACGAACGGGGCGAGCCGTCCGCCGCGGGCGGCGGGTGCGGCGTACAGGTCATCGCGGGGTCGTCGCTCACGCCCTCAGTCTACCCGGCCGGGGAGGCAGATGCCCTCCCGTTCACCACAGGCGGGTGACGCCGTAGGCGTCGAAGTTGGCGTCCGCGCCGACCACCGGGAACCCCAGCCGGAGTGATTGGGCGACGAGCATCCGGTCGAACGGGTCGCGGTGGTTGGTCAGCGGGAACGGCAGGTGGGTGTACCGCTCGCAGTCGTCCAGGGTGATCGGCAGCACCGTCAGCCCGTACCCGCGGACGGCGTCGGCTACATACGCCGGGTACGGGGTGGACAGCTTCAGCTTGCCGACGTTCACCTTGATGGCGATTTCCCACACCGACGCCACGCTCAGGAACAGGTCGTTCGCCGGGTCGGTGAGCAGCGTCGCCACGTGCCGGCTCAGCTGCGGGTCGCCGTCGGCGTGCCAGAGGAAGGTGTGGGTGTCGAGCAGCAGGTTCACGGCGCGTACCCGCTCAGGTCGTCCAGCGGAGCGTCGAAATCCGGGGCCATGTACACGATCTGCCCCTTCAGCAGCCCCGGACCGGGGCGGTGCGGGGGCGGCGGGGGCGGCGGGGCGGTCAGCGTCGCCACCGGCTTGCCGGCGTCGGTAATGACCACCTCGTCGCCCGGCGACAGCCCGCGGAGCACGTCCGACAGCCGGGCCTGAGCCTCTTCCACGGTGAGTGTCACGGTTACTCCTCCGGCCACACCCTCATTGTACCACCACCCGCCGTCACTCCGCCCGGCCGGGGCCGACCAGGGCGTTGAACAGGAACTTGAACGTGCCGTGCGGCTGGCCGCGGAACAGCACCTGCGGGCCGCACAGCACCAGCCGCCCCTTGCCCACACTCGCCTCGGCCACCGCCACCCCGCCGTCCAGGTTCTCCTGCCCCCACGCCCACCCGCTCCGCAGCGGCGTCTTGCCGTCGTACCACGCCACCCGCGTCAGCCCCTTCGCCGCCTCCCCGTCCGGCAGCTTGAACACCGGGCTGGACAGGAACATCATGTCCACCTGCTCCTCCAGCCCCCACGCCAGCGGGCTGGCCGCCTCGGTGCGGGCGCGGACGAGCGACCCCGGCACATAGAACTTGTCCCGGCCGAGCGGCTTCTCTTTGCCCTCCGCGTCCTTCGTCGCCAGGTGGTCGCCGAGCGGCAGCCCGAGGTGCGACGCCAGGCCGGTGGACGAGCCGATGGTGAGCACCGTGCCGCCGTCGTTCAGGAACTCCTTCAGCCGCGGGATGGTCACGTCGGTGGTCACGTTGCCGGGCATCCCGCGGAACTCCTCGGGCAGATTGTCCGCACGATCCCCCCCTGCTCCACCGCCTCCGCCTCCGCCACCGCCGCGGCGACCGCCGCCAGCACCGGCACGCCCCGGAATGGCACCGTCCACGAACACCAGCACGTCGAACATCTCGCGGAGGCCGCCGCGGTCCAGTTGCGGCGGGTACACCACCTGGAACGGGAACTCGAACCGCTCCAACAGTTGCCGCGTCCAGCCGGACGGCATCGACCCGCCGTACCGATCCCACAGGCCGACTTTCAGCGGCTTCAGCGCGATCGCCTCGTCCTTCGGGGCGGTCGGCGTGCCGGTGAACGGGGTGCCCAGCTCGGCCGCGAGCTTATCCAGTTGCTTCCGCGTCGTGTCCTTGCGGACGACGAAGAACGTGCCGGCCGGGTGCGTGGTGTCGCCGGCCTTGAACGGCTTGTGCAGCCGCTTCACCTCCTCCTTCGCGGCCAGCAGCCGGTTGACCGCCCGGAACGAGTCGTTCATCCGCGTGTCCAGGAAGAACCCGGCGGCGGTGTCGTCCGCGGTCACCTTCGCCGGCGGGGGCGGCACCTCCGTCGTCAGTTCCTCGAACGGCCCGTCGAACCCGTCCAGCATGCGGTCGAACCGCACGCCCATCTGGAAGGCGAGCGTCCACCCGGCCATGTCGTAGGGGGCGGTGGGGGTGGCGGAACCGGCGGCGAAGTCGTCCGGGTGGTCCTGCGGCTCGAACATGTCCAGGACGTGCGCGCGGAACGCCTGGGCGGTCTTCACCACATACGACCCGGCCGGGTACTTCTTCCCGCCGGCGGTGAACTCGGCCTTCGCCCGGTGGATGGTCAGCCCGTTGCCGATGAGGGTGTTCACAAATTTGGTGGCGGTGAGGAAGTCGGGCTGGTCGGCCGGCAGGATGTACCCCCGCGGGTCCCGCTTGGCCGGATCGCGGAAGAACTTGGCGAAGTCGCCGGCCGGCCGCCCGCCGCCCTGACCACCACCGCCACCACCGAAACCGCCACCCGGCGCTCCGACGCCGGCCCCGCCCGCGGTCGGGCCGGTCCGCCCGCCGGCCGCCGCCACCATCTTCGGCGTCACCGTCCAACTATCCTGGTTCCCGCGGTCGATCGAGTGCTTGCCCATCACCCAGATGTTGTGCAGCAGGCGGGAGCGGTTCCGCGAGGCGTAGTCCAGGATCGCCCGGTTGCAGGTGTCCACGTACTCGACCGACTGGCGGAAGTGCCACTCCTGCGGGGTGATCGGGGTCAGGTAGTCGCTGCCGGGCAGCAGCTTGTTCGCCACCAGCGGCACGCGGGACGGGGTCGGGCTGCCGATCGTCTCGGTGAACATGCCGATCATGTTGTGGAACATGCAGGTGGTGGAGACCCCGCCGTTCCACCACGTCGAGTACCGCGCGCCGGTGCGGACGGTGACGCCCGGCTTGCCCTCGGCGATGGACCGCTCGACGATGGCCCCGCTCACCCGCTCGATGCCGTTCACCACCAGCGGGTGCAGGTTGTAGTTGAACGGGTCGCGGCACGGGGGCACGAACATGACCGCCCCGGCCGGCCCGGTCTGGTGGTGGTCCATGACGATCTGCGGGAACCACTCGCGGTACATCACCCGGTTCATGTTCCGCGACTCGGCCAGGTTCTGGGCGTACGAGTCGCGGTTGTTGTCGTGCCCGGCGTACTTCTCGTACAGCTTCGGCAGGTTGGTCTGCGATCGCTTCTTCGGGTCCTTCTCCCGCATGTACCAGTCGGCGCACAGGTCCATGCCGTCCGGGTTGCAGTGGACGAACAGGATGATCACGTCGTCCAGGATGCGGAGCGATTCCGGGTCGGTGGCCGTCACCATCCGGTAGCAGCTCTCGATCAGCGCCTGCGCGCCGAGCAACTCGCTGGCGTGCAGCCCGCCGTCCAGCCACACCACCGCCTTGCCCTCGTCGGCCAGCTTGCGGGCCTCGTCGGCCGACAAGCCCTCGGCGCGGGCCAGCTTGCGGGCGATCTCCCGGTAGCGGTCCAGTTTCTTGTGGTTGGCCGGCGAGGTGACGATGCCCATCAGTTGGTCGCGGCCGTCTTCGCTCTTCCCGATGCTCACCACCTTCAGCCGGTCGGTCTGCCCCTCGATCTTCTTCCAGTACTCCTGGAACTGCTTGTAGTTCGCCAGGCAGTAGTCCTCGCCCATGTCGAACCCGAAGAACTCCTTCGGCGAGGTGACGCCCTTGCCGGCGGACTTGGGCACGTCCTGGGCGACCGCCGGAACGGTGACGGCGAAGACGACGGCGAGGAGGAACAACTTCCCGCGCATGGCAGCACCCGAGGGGGAACGAGACGACGGTTCGGCCCGATTATCGGGGGCGGGGTGACGCAGGCCAACGGAAAATTGGGAATCCGGGTCGTGGCACAGGGCGCGACCTCACCCCCCGGCCCCCTCTCCGAGCCGGAGAGGGGGTGTTCAAGCGGGGAACGCCTCCGATCTTCGCCGCGACGGAAAGGAGCGGCCGAGCATCCACCGCTCCTTTCCGTCGCGGCGAACAGTCTCCCCCTCTCCCGCCGGAGCGGACGCTCCGGGAACAGGGAGAGGGGGCCGGGGGGTGAGGTCTTCCGGCCCGAACCTCACCCCGGCTCGCCTGCGGCTCGCCGACCCTCTCCCTTCTCCCTGCCCTGGCGGGCAGGCGGGAGAGGGTGGAAAACTCTTCCCCCTCTCCCGCCTCGCCATCGGCGAGGGAACAGGGAGAGGGGCCGGGGGGTGAGGTCTTCGATCCACCCAACACAAGCATTTACCGCACTGGGTCGTCCGTCAGATCAGCCCCGGCACGCCGGCCCCGCGGTAGATGACGACGTGGTCCTGCACCTGCACCAGCGGCAACCCGCGGCTCCACAGGTTGGCGTACACCCACTCGACCACCTCCCGCTGTTGCTCCTCCGAGAACGGGTGGACGTTCGGGTGCAACAGGATCATCCACACCACCGCCATGAACTGGGCGAAGTCGTCCACGAAGAACTCGACCCGGCTGGATTTCGTCAGCACCTGCGCGGCGGCCAGCCGCGGGTCGGCGGCCAGCCCGGCCGCGCACGCCCGCAGGTCCTGGTCGTTGTGGTGGCCGAAGAACCGCCCGGCGAAGTGGTTGTACAGCCAGGTGGTGCTGTGCGGGTCGTCGCTGCGGCTGGCCATCAGGACGGCGTGGATCGCCCCGGACGGCCCCGGCTCGGGGTCCGCCGCCAGCAGGTGCTCGTACAGGTCGGCCAGAAGGCCCGGCCAGAAGTCGGCCGGGCTGTAGTAGAGCGAGTGGTGCAACGTCACGAGCGTCATCCGCCGGCCGCACAGGTGGGCGTCGCGGAACCGCCGCACCGCCGCCGCGTCGCCGAACGCTTCGCGGTAGTTGCCCCGGACCACTCGGACGTGACCCGTCCCCTGGCGGCGGATGCGCTCTTCGACCACGTCGAGCGCCGCCCCTTCGATGTCGAGCAGGTGCAGCCCGCCGCGGCACGCCGACTCCAGGATGCGGAACTGCGGCTCGTTGCTCGACCCGACCGACAGGGCGGTGAACGGCTGGTCCAGGGGCAGCGCTTTGCCCAGGGTTCGCAGCACGTCGGCCAGGACGTGGGCGATGTCCACCTTGTCGCTGCTGTGCCGCGACCACACCTTGTCCTGCTGGAACATGTGCCCGCCGGCGGCCCGTAGGCCGAGCGTGGTGCGTTCCTCGACCGACAGCGTGGGCATGACGCGGGGCACGGCCGCCTCCCGGTTGCTCGGTCGAAATCCTGGTCTGGCGTCGCCAGACCAGCGGGCCGCCACAGAGGGCGGCCCCTACAAGGCGGGCATTTCGGCGTAGGGGCCGCCCTCTGTGGCGGCCCGCCGACCGCCTCCGGCGGTCGGCTCTGAGGATCTCGACAGAACACATCCCGGCTAGTAGGGGTTCGACAGCCCCGCCGCCCGCCACTCGGCGAACAGGTCGGCGCACTCGCGGGGGAGCAGGCCGGCCTCGACGCGGAGCGGGCTGCCGCCCAACTCGGCCAGCTTCACCGCCGGCACGCACAGTTCGGCGAACCCGGCGGCCTGGGCGTCGGCGATGGTCGCCCCGTAGTACACCGCGTCGATCTTCGCCCAGTGGATGGCGGCCAGGCACATCGGGCACGGCTCGCAGGTGGTGTACATGACCGTGCCGCCGAGGTCGATGGTGGCGAGCGCCGCCGCCGCCCGGCGGATGGTCACCACCTCGGCGTGGGCGGTCGGGTCGCCGGTCAGCCAGACACAGTTGTGGCCCTCCGCCACCACCGCCCCGCCGCGAACGATCACCGCCCCGAACGGCGTCTGCCCGGCCGCGATCCCCTGTTGCGCGACGCGGATCGCCGCTCGCATGTGGTCGTCGTCCGTCATGGCTCGCCTCACTGTTGTTAGCCACAGAGGGCACCGAGGTCACAGAGAAAGACGTTTCACGCCATCGACCAATCGAGGCTGACCGAAATTGATCAGAAGCCCACGCTTCAGGCCCGTCGCTTTCAGATAGGACAGCACTTGAGCCGTAGCGACTTCGGGGAGCTTCGACACCGACTTCAACTCGACGATCACCTCGCCCGCCACGAGCAAATCGATCCGCATGCCCTTGATGATGTGGCCCTTGTAGTGGACGTCGAGTTCGGCCTGCCGTTGAAGGGGGATCTCGCGGACCGCCAGTTCGATGCAAAGAGCCTCTTCGTAGATCGACTCCAACAACCCGGGTCCCAGCACCCGATGCACTTCAATGGCGGCGCCAATGATCTGCTCGGTCAGCGAGTCGCCCACGGCTGTTCCCTCGTCTGTTTTCTCTCCGTGTCCTCCGTGACCTCTGTGGCTCATCCTTTCACCCCGCGGCGGCCTTCACCTCGGCCACCAGCACGGTGTTGAACACCTCCTCCACCACCCCGGCGATGCGGCCGGCCATCCCCCCGTCCACCACCCGGTGGTCGAACGCCACCTGCATGTCCATGGTGCCGGACCCGGACACCGCCCCGTAGTACCACACCGACGAGATGGGCGTCTTGAACATGAGCATGCGGCTGCGGACGGCGGCCACCGAGTTGACGGCGAACGTGCCGAAGTTCCGCGCCCGCAGGAACCCGTTCCAGTACAGCGCGCCGGCCCACACCAGCCGGCGGATGGGCCGCGGCGGCTTGGCGTTCCGCACCAGCCGGCGGAGGACGCCGTGCGCCTCCACCGGGTCGTCCTTCCACTTCCGCACCTTGTCCTGGATGTCGGCCAGCGGCCGCTCCTCCGGGCGGACCAGCGGCACCATGAAGGTGGCCGGCTCGCCGCGGAAGTCGCGGTCGAACACGACGCTGGCCACGCTGTACGGCGCCTCGTACAGCCGCGGCCACGGGTACGGCAGGTACGCCCGCCGCAACTCGGGCATGCGGACGGACGCCAGCCCGAGCGCCTTGATGACCAGCGCGTGCCAGGGCGGCGGGCGGGGCACCGACCTCCTCGCCTCGGCCAGCGCCCGCACGCGGAACGTCCGCTCGGCCGCCACCACCGGCACCTTGTCGGCGAAGTGCAGCATGTCGCCGATCCAGCGGCGGGGCAGGGACAGGGGAAGGGAGCGTCCGCGGGGTTCGGCCATGCGAACGGTTTAACCGGGAACCGCCCGCCGGGGAAGGGCTGTCCTGGCGAACCCGAGCCGCAAGGCTCGTGGGTGCGACGGCTTGGTGAGAAGACCTCACCCCCCGGCCCCCTCTCCCTGAACCCTCGCCAACAGCGAGGCGGGAGAGGGGGAGAAAAACCGACCGCCCCTCTTCCTCCCCCTCTCCCGCCGGAGCGCAGCTCCGGAAGACAGGGAGAGGGGGCCGGGGGGTGAGGTCTTCGGCCTGTACCCGGCCGGTTGCTTGACGCGGGTGGGCCGGCGGCTTACGTTGTCCGCGTTCAAATGCCGCCCCCGGTGCGGGCGAATACCCGCCTACACCCCACCCCACCCGCGAGCCACCCCACCCATGTCCACCCCCGGCCCGACCCCGAGCAGCTACCCGCCGAACCCCCTCGCCCCGGCCGGGTCCACCGCCCCGCCGCGGGCGTCGGAGATCAAGCTGATCAGCCACAGCAACCTGTTCTACTGGTGGCCGGTGTGGGCGCTGGCGTTCTTCCTGGCCGGGTGGACGTACTTCGAGAACAGCCGGCTGGCCATCGTCCCGGCGGGCAGCAAGTTCACCCAGATGAAGGTGGAGAAGGACGCGGCGCAGGCGGCCGCCGCCGGCCAGTACACGTTCACCTACGACGCCGGCAAGAACCGCGAGCTGGACGCCACCCTGAACGGGGACAGCGGGGCGGCGTACATGTCCGACAAGGGGCACGAGCCGTTCCACATGCGGGTGTCCCGGCACCCCACCCTGGGGGTGGTGTTCGTCATCCTGCTGGTGATGACGGTGGTGGTGACGAACGTGCCGCTGCGGGGGCTGTGGTCGTTCATCGTGCTGCTCGGGGTGGCGCTGGTGTCGGTCATCATCAGCCTGGTGCCGGGGGCGTGGACGAACATCTTCGACGCCGTCGGCAAGCTGAGCATCCACCTGAACATGGCCGGGTACCTGTTCATCGGGCTGGCCGTGTTCGCCCTGTGGGCGCTGGCCGTGTTCGTGTTCGACCGCCGGGCGTACGTCATCTTCACCCCCGGCCAGATCAAGGTGTGCGAGCACATCGGGGCGGCGGTGGAGGCGTTCCCCACCCTCGGGGTGAGCCTGACCAAGCAGCGGGACGACCTGTTCCGCCACTACATCTTCGGGTTCGGGTCGGGCGACCTGATCCTGCGGTTCAGCACCGGCGACCGGCGGGAGATCCGCATCCCGAACGTGCTCGGCATCGGCTGGCAGTTGAAGGCGGTGGAGGACATGCTGCGGACCATGCCGGCGTCCACGAACTGATAAGTAGCAGGCACACTCCGTGTGCCGTCCGCGTTGGTGAACCCCGAGCGGGAGCGAGGGGGTGGGAGGACTACCCACCCCCTCGCTCCCGCTCGGGGTTCACCCGTTTGTGTTTCACACCGTGTCCGCCCCGCCGCCCGTTTCCGCATATTCCAACCAGCCGGCATGGTCCGTGCTTGAACTGCCTCTTAACATCCTTTCCAGGAGGCATGATGCGCATCCTGGTCGTCGCCGACATCCACGCCAACCGCGCCGCCATCGAGGCGGTCCGCGAGCCGTTCGACGCCTGCCTGTTCCTCGGCGACCTGGTGGAGTACGGGGCCGAGCCGGAGGCGTGCATCGACTGGGTGCGGACGCACTGCCGTCAGGGGGTGCGGGGGAACCACGACCACGGGGCCGCCCAGAACGTGGACCTGTTCGGCACCGTCGGGTTCCGCTACCTCACCCGCGCCACCCGCGCCGGCACCGTCGCCCGCCTGTCCGCCGCCGACCGCCAGTTCCTCACCGCCCTGCCCACCACCGCCATGCTCACCCTCGGCGGGCTGCGGTTCCTGCTCGTCCACGCCACCCCCCGCGACCCGCTGGAGGAGTACGCCCCGCCCGACCCGGAGGTGTGGAAGCAGCGGCTGGCCGGGGTGAAGGCGGACTTCGTGTGCGTCGGCCACACCCACCAGCAGTTCGCCCTGCCGGTCGGCAACACCACCGTGCTCAACCCGGGCAGCGTGGGGTTGCCCCGCGACGGCGACCCCCGCGCCCGGTACGCGGTCATCGACGACGGCAAGGTGGAGCTGAAGCAGGTGGAGTACGACGTGGCGGCGACGGTGGCGGCGCTGCTGGCGAGCGACTACGAGCCGGCGGCGAAGCGGCAGCTGGCCGACGTGTACCGGCTGGGCAAGTACACGTTCCCGAACGGGAACGGGAACGGCACCGCGAACGGGAACGGGCACACGAACGGGGTGTACAAGAACGGGGTGTACACCCCGGCCGGCGGGGTGGTGCCGGTCGGGTAGATGCCTCAAAGCCGCTTGCGGCTTCGCGAACAAGCGGCTTATTTCCCCTTCATCTGGTCGGCCACCTCGCCCTTGGGCAGGTTCGGGGTGGCCTTCAGCAGCGCCATCATGTTCTTCTTGTACGCCTCCACCCCCGGCTGGCCGTACGGGTTGATGTTCGCCAGCCGCCCCTCCACCACCGTCGCCAGCATGAGCATCTGGAGCAACTGGCCGACGGTGTGCTCGGTCACGCCGGGCAGGACGATGTCGGCGGTCGGGCGGGCGGCGTCGGCGTACGCCTGGTTGGTGCCTTTGAACGCCGCGTCCAGCACGTCCGGGTACCCCTTGCGGCTGAACTGGTTCAGGTCGTCCTCGTTCCGGTCGGCCATGCCCACCAGCACCGGCGGGTGTTTCGGGTGGCGGACGACCAGGTTGTTGATCAGCTTGTCGCGGGTGCCCTCCTGGTGCTGCTGCCCGCGGCTGTGCAGGTCGCGGGTGTACACGCTGGTGATGGGCGTGGCCCCGCGGTTGTTCTTGCCCAGGCTCTCGCTCAGCAGCTGGTCGTACCAGAACCCGATGCTCTCCAGCTTCTTCCCCCACACCGCCATCACCCGCCCGGTCTTGCCCAGCTCCTCGGTCATCAGGTGGTTGACGGCGGCGAGCTGGAGGACCGGGTTGCGGTCGAACGGCTCCTCCAGGAACCGCTTGGTCATGGCGGACGCGCCGAGCAGCAGCGCCCGCACGTCCAGCCCCATGGTGGCCGCCGGCAGCAGCCCGACCGGGGTGAACACGCTGTACCGCCCGCCCACGTCGTCCGGGATGGTGGGGATGTCGTCGTCGGCGATGCCGTCGGCGTGGGCCAGGTCCCGCAGCTTGCCCTTCGGCCCGGTCACCGGGATGATGAGCTGCCGCAGCCAGTCCGACTTCGGCCCGTAGTACTTGGCCATCTCCGCCCGCACCGCCCGGTACGCCGCCGCCGTCTCCAGCGTGCCGCCGGACTTGCTGACGACGATCACCCCCCACCGCTCCTCCGGCAGGTCCGGCTCGACGCACGTGTTCTCCAACAACTCCAGCAGCTCGGTGAGCGCGTCGTTGTCGACGTTGTTCCCCTCGAAGTACACCCGCGGCTTGCCCATCCGCAGCTTCGGCGGCAGCTCGTTGTGGAACGTGTGGCACAGGGCGTCGAACAGCGCCTTCGCCCCCAGGTAGCTGCCGCCGATGCCCAGCACCACCACCCGGTCGGTGTTCTCCCGCAGCCGCTGGGCCAGCCGCAGCACCTTGCCCAGCTCGCTCGCGTCCCCCTTGCGGCGGTAGGCGTCCAGGGTGTTTTGCGGCAGGTTGATGAACCCGGCTTGCAGCGGCAGGTCTTTCGCCGGCGGGTTCTGTAGCTCCCGCTCGGACGCCACCTTGCCGCGGATGGCGTTCATCAGCGGCCGCATCTGCTCCACCCGCTCCGGGCTGAGCAAATGCTTGGCTTGCAGTTCGGCGAGCGGGGTCCAGGCTTCCGGCAGGGGGGCGAGCAGACGGGCGTAGCTGTACTCGATGTTCTCGTCGGGCAGTTGCATCTTTCGCCCCTGGAAACGACGGTGGCGGCGGTCTTCGCCGGGCCGGGGTCCGGCGCCAGGGGGGAGCGAAGACGACCGCAGTGGGTCCACCTATGCTGAGGTTACTGTAGATCATGAATCCGATTGCGGAAACCGAATCCCATGAACACTCACGACTTAATCCGAGAGCTCCGTGATTCCAACGGCACGAAGATCGTCCTGCTGGTGGCGGACGGGCTGGGCGGGCTGCCGGTGCCCCCCAACCCCGGCACCGAACTGGAAACCGCCAGCACCCCCAACCTGGACGCCTGCGCCAGCGAGGGCACCTGCGGGCTGAGCACCCCGGTGCTGCCCGGCATCACCCCCGGCAGCGGGCCGGGGCACCTCGGCCTGTTCGGGTACGACCCGCTCGAGTACCGCATCGGCCGCGGCATCCTGGAAGCGCTGGGCATCAACTTTCCGGTCACGTCAAAGGACGTGTGCATCCGCGGCAACTTCTGCACCCTCGGGGCGGACGGCACCATCACCGACCGCCGGGCCGGGCGGCCGACCACCGAGCGGTGCAAGGAGATCGTGGCCAAACTGCGGACGATCAAGGTGCCCGGCGCCGAGGTGTTCGTCGAGCCGGTGAAGGAACACCGCTTCGTGCTGGTGTTCCGGGCGGACGGGCTGGGCGACCGGGTGAACGACACCGACCCGCAGGCGACCGGGGCGCTGCGGCTGATGGCCGTCGGCGAAGACGAGCCGAGCTGGAAGACGGCGGCGGTGGTGAACGAGTTCGTGGCCAAGTCGAACGACGTGCTGAAGGGCGAGGCGCCGGCCAACGGCCTGACCCTCCGCGGGTTCGCCAAGATGCCGACCATCGCCACCATGCAGGACGTGTACGGGCTGAAGTCGGCGGCCGTCGCCGTGTACCCGATGTACAAGGGGCTGGCCCGGCTGGTGGGCATGGACATCCTGGACGCCGGCGACACGCTGCAAACGAAGGTGGCCCGGCTGAAGGCGGCGTGGAACGACTACGACTTCTTCTTCCTGCACTACAAGTACACCGACAGCACCGGCGAGGACGGCAACTTCGCGGCGAAGGTGAAGAAGATCGAGGAGCTGGACGCGGCCATTCCGGGCATCCGCGCGCTCAAGCCGGACGTACTCATCGTGACGGGCGACCACAGCACGCCGAGCAAGATGAAGGCGCACAGCTTCCACCCGGTGCCGACGCTGATCGTGAGCGACCTGTGCCGGCCGGACGGGGCGGACGGGTTCAGCGAGCGGGCGTGCCGCACCGGCGGGCTGGGGCAGTTCGCGGCCAAGCACCTGATGCTGCTGGCGATGGCCCACGCCGGCCGGCTCGGCAAGTACGGGGCGTGACGGACGGCGAGCCGAGAGTATTGGCGAGCCGGGAGCGTGAGCGACCGGAGGTTTCCGAACTCCGGTCGCTCACGCTCCCGGCGCGCCCACCGACGTCTTGCCCACCTCGACCATCAGCGTCCGCACCTTCCGCTTCTCGGTCGTCACCGTCAGCCCGGTCTGGGCGGCGAGTTGCCCCAGCACCTGCGCCGGGTCGGTGTCGTCCCGGTAGGTGTCGATGCCCTGCGCCGGGTCCTTGAGCATCGGCGACCGCACGTTGTAGTGCCAGCTCACCTTCGCCGGCCCGCCCTCCACCTTGCCCAGCACGACCGGCTTGCTCACATGCCGTTCGACCGCGGCGAGCATCTCCTTCAGCGTGCCCGTGCCCCCGCCGCCGGTCTTCCGCTCGGTCAGGTGGTTGGCGTACACCTCGACGTCCACCTCGCTCCCGTCCACCGGCTTGGCCGCGTACTTCCCGCTCAGCACGAACACCTCCTCCTCGCCGTCGCGGAACGCGAACTTCACCGGCAGTTCGCACTCCGTCCGCAGGACGGCTTCGAGCTGCGCCGCCACCTTCTCCGGGTCGGCCCCGGCCTTCACCACCCAGTCGCCGGTGACTTTTCGCGCCAGTATGGCTGCGTCCGCCACCACCCGCGTTTTGGGGAACTTCAGCGTCATGTCGATCAGCCGACCGAGCGTCACGCCCTCGTCCGGTTTGATCGGCATGGTCCGTTGGCCGAGGTTCTCGTCGATCCAATTGTCCTTCCACCCGAACACGGTGAACCACTGGTCGAACGGGATGTTCCCCGCTCGGTTTGGGAACAGGGCTTTGTAATACTCCTCGCGGCAGTCCGGGTACGGCGGGGCGACGCGGCGGACGAGTTGCCCGTCCCTCAGCCCGTAGGCCTTGCGGAACTCGGCCTTCCACGCCGGCTCGTTGGCTTTACCCCCTCCCTTGCGGTCGGGGTTCGCCTGACCCACCACCAGCGCCCGCACCTTCCGCTTCTCCAGCTTGGCGGTCAGCCCGGTCTGCTCGGCGAACCGTTTGGGCACCGCCTGCGGGTCGCGGTCCGCGGCCTGCGGGCGGGTATCGTAGCTCGGGGTCGTGATCCACACGGCCACGTCGTTCGTCTTCAGGTCGGACTCGTCCACCACCGGCCGACCGAGAACGGTCGCCAGTTCCGCCGGCAGGTGGGCGGACCTGCGTCCTCCGGAACCGGCCAGCGGTTTGTCCGTCAGGGCGACCCGCGCCGCGTCGTTGTACGGCCGGCCGGGGAAGGCGTGGGTCCGCGTCAGGGTGTGCTTCCCGCCCAGCACCACCACCTCGGTCTCCATCTCCCGGAAGGTGAACGTCACGTCCGCCCCGCACTTCGCCTTCAGCTCGCGGCACAGGGCGGCCAGCAACTCCTCGGTCTTGGCCCCTTTGCGGTACACCACGTCCGCATCCAGGACGGTCGATTCGAGCAGCCAAGTCGGGTCGGACACCGTCGCCGTGTCGATGCCGAGCAGGTGCTTGACGTAGTGCAGCAGTTGCGGCGGCTTCACCGGGTCCCCGTCCTTCCACCGGCGGGCGGCGAACTCCGACACTTCGGCGGATGCCCCATCCACGCTTACCGCCAGCAGGTTGGTGTCGATCGGGCTGCCGGATCGCTTGCCCGCCGGGATGCGGCCGAACACCTTCGCCCGCCCGGCCGGGAACGGCGCCGGGAGGAGCTTCAGCACCTCGCCCGGCGCGAGCGAGTACTCCTTGTCCGCCACCGGCTGGTCGCCCGCCTTCGGCTGTTCGACCACCAGCGCCCGCACCTTCCGCCTCTCCAGCTTGAACGTCAGCCCGGTCTGCTCCGCCAGGTTCTTCAACACCTTCGCCGGGTCGCGATCCTCGGCCCACTTCTTCACATCGACCGGATAACTTCCGTGGAGGGCCATTTTCACGATCACGGCGTTTGCCTTCAAATCGGACTCGTCGATCACCGGCCGACCGACGTACCGGGCCAACTCCGCGGGAAGCGTCTGGGTGCTGGCGATCACGGTGTAGCCTCGACTCTTTTCGTCGGCGTACAGGTCGATCGTCGACGCTTTGGCGGTGTCGCCGTCTTTGACGGTGTTGGCGGAGACCGGGTTGAGCGCGTGCTTCCCGCCGATGACGACCACTTCCGTTTCGCCGTCGCGGTACTCCAGTACGAGATCAATACCGCACTTCGCCTTCAACTCCCTCTGGAAGGCCGTCAACAGGTCGGACGGCGTGGCCCCCTTCTTGAAGACGATGTCGGCGTCGAGGAGGGTGGACGCCAGCAGCCACTTCGGGTCCGACACGTTCGAGAGTTCCATCTGGAGGCCGTACTGGAGGAACCTGGTGAGCGGCTCTCCGGGGCCGCCGAACGGCGTCTGACGGTTGACGAAAGCGTGTGCCGCCACCGGCTGGCCTTTGTCCACCGTCACGGCCATCAGGCGGGTGTCCGCGGGGGGCGTCGGCTTGATCCCGCGGGCCGCGTCGAGTTTCGTGTAGATGTCCTCCCGCCCGGCCGGGAACGGCGCCGGGAGGAGCTTCAGCACCTCGCCGTCCTTCAGCGAATACTCCTTGTCCGCCGCCGGTTTGTCCTCCTTCACGCGGGTGAACTCGACGATGCTCATGGACACCCCCTGCGGGATGTCCTTCGGATCGATGGACGGCGACCGCACCTTGCCGTCGCCGCACAGCGCCACCTTGAGGGTGTCCCCGCTCAGTTCGTAGCTCCACGTCAGCTTCAGCCCGCCGGTCGTCGTGACCAACTCCTTCGGCGAGGCGTCCGACCTCAGTTCGTACTGCCGCTCGCCGGTCCGCGTTTCCCCGCCGGCGGTGCTCACGTTGGTCACCTTCCCGCCCGCCGCGAACGTCCAGTAGTTCTTCCCCTTGAACACCCGGTCGGTCGGGGCGAACACGCGGGGCGGGAACTCGGCCGACGACGACTCCGCCCACTCGCCGAGGATGGCCGTCGCGTCGTCCGGCTTCTTGTCGCCACCCCCGCCCTTGCGGTCGGGGTTCGCCGGGGCAGGCGTCTCGCGGGTGAGTTCGATCAGGATGACGTGCCCGCCGGCCTTGGGCGGGCTGTCGGTGGCGTTGAACCCCTTCGGCCGGCCGGGGGTGAGGAAGTACATGGCCACCTTCAGCGTGTCGCCGTCCAGCTCGTACACGCACTCGTTGTCCCCGCTGGTCAGCTCCTTCGGGCTGGCGGCCTGGTCCAACTTGTACGGCTTCGTTTGCACCCCACCGGCCTTCGGCATGGTCGGCACGAACGTCAGCCACGTCAGGTCGGTGTCGGTGAAGGTGAGGGTGTGGTGGGCGGGGGTGTGCCTCTCCCCGGGCTGGACGGGGAACGGCGGGTCGAACGTGACCGTCTTGGTCACCCACTTGCCGACCAGCCGCTTGCGGTCGTCCGCCGGCTTCGCCTTCGGCTTGTCCCGCTTCATCACGTACACGGTGGGGAACGTGCCGGCGGGGGCCTTTTCCACGTCGAACCCGGTGGGGGCGACCGGCGGCATGCCCTTGTCCGGCTTGCGGCCGACGCACAGTTTCAGGTCGTCCCCGTTCAGGTCGTAGAGGGCGAGGGCGATGATCGCCCCGTTCTCGATGAACTCGATCCGCTTCTCGTCCCGCGTCGGGTCGAGGCGGTACTTGCCACTGCTCTTGTCGATCTCGTGGGTGATGGTGTCGGCGGTGAACGTGATCTTGTACCCGCCGCCGGCGTGGAACGTCTTCTCCTCGTCAGTCATCTTCTTCCCGACCTGGTGCAACTCGGTGACGACCCAGGTGCCCTGGATGGCTTCGGCGGCGTCCGTCACCCGCTTGAACACGATCAGTTCGTCCTTGTCTTGCGGCCCGGCGCGGAAGCTGGTGGGCAGCGCGCCGGCGTCGCCCTCCAGGGTGTTGTGGCACAGCTTGAGCGTGTCGCCGTCGAGGTCGTAGATGAACTCGACCTTCTTCTCCTTCGGTTTCCCTTCCGGGTGGGTGGCGAGCTTCTTGGGGGAAGCGATGGGGTCGAGTGCGAACGCCTGACTCCCCTCGCCGTCCTCGGTGATGGTGGTGACGACGTTCCCCTTGAACCGCATCTTGAGCACCTTGTACACCTGGGCGGTGGGCACCTGCTTGCCCCCCACCTGGACCGTCTCCGCTTCCCACAGCCCCTGGATGCGGTCCTCGTCCTTTTTCTCCTCCTTCACCCGCTTGAGCACGATCAGCGTGAGGCCGTCGCCAGCGGCGGTTTTGAACTCCGTCGGCCGCTTCCCGGCATCGCCCTCCTTGTCCATGCAGATCTTGAGCGTGTCGCCGTCGAGTTCATAGATGGCGCACTCCAGCTTCTTCCCCTTCGCGGCGCCGTCGCCGGGGGTCAGGTTCAGCGCCTTCGGCTTGGCCTTCGCGTCTAATTCGAACGTATGTTCCCGCTGATCCGACAGGAAGGTGATGGTGTTCCCTTTGAATCGCACCTGAAGGTTCTCGGGCACGGCCGCTACCGGCTTTCCGTCCGCCTCCACGCTCTCCGCCTGCCACAGCCCCTGAATGCGGTCCTGGTCTTTTTCGTCCTTCTTCGGCACCGGCGCCTTCAGCCCCGGTTTGTCGTCCGCGGCGGTGCCCCGCTGGATCAGGCCGACGCCCGTGCCCAGCAGCAGCAGCACGCCCGCCAGCACCGCCGTGCCCACCTTCAGCTTGTTCAGCAGGAACATCTTCGTCACCTCCGCCGCCAGGTGTGTCACCCCCGCGGGCGGGCCGTTCACCGCCGCCCGCACCGCCGCGTCCGCCAGTTTGTCCGACACGGCGAATGCCTGTCCGCCCAGCACCGCCGTGATCCCCGCCACCGCGAACCCGCGGGCCTTCAGCCGCTTCTCGAGCATCCGGTGGGCGGTCGCCAGCCGGCTGGAGATGGTCCCCTCCGGCACGCCCAGCCGCCCCGCCGCGTCCTTCCGGCTGACCCCCTCCAGCTCGCACAGCACCACCGGCTCGCGGTACTTCTCCGGCAGGTGGGCCAACTCCTCGTCCAGCGCCCGCGTGAGTTCGTCGGACTCCGGTCGCTCACGCTCCCGGCTCGCCATCATCTCCTTCGCCTTCCGTTTGGTGGCCATCGCTCGCGCCTTCAGTGCGGTGTGGAACGCGACCCCGTACAGGAAGTTGCCGACGCACGCCCGATCGGTCAGGGAATGGGCCTTCCGCACCAGCACCACGAACGCCGCCTGGAAGGCGTCGTCCGCGTCCGGCGCGTTGCCCAGCACCCGCCGGCAGGTGCCGAACACCATGGCCGCGTGCCGCCGCACGAGCACGGCGAACGCCGCCTCGTCGCGGGCGGCGAGGAACCGGGACAGCAGCTCGCCGTCCGGGGCGGGGTCCGGGGCGATGCGGGCGGCCGCCCGCCGGATGCCGGTACTCAGGGCCGTCGTCATGCTGGTCTCACACGGGCCTGTCCCTGTGATGTTCCCGGAGCGGCCGGGTTTCGTCGATAGAAAATGCGAAACCTCTCTTCGCCGCGACCTGCGGGAGCGGTGGTTGCTCGGCCGCTCCCGCAGGTCGCGGCGAAGAGGGTTGAGGTCGCTTGACCCGGAGCGTGCGGATGGCCCACAACCCGTTCCCCGACCCGGCGGCGGTGCTGCCCGGCGAAGCCGCGATGCTGGCGGCGGTTCTGGCGGACCTGACCGACGACCTGCCGAAGCTGGTGTACGCCGACTGGCTGGAGGAACGCGACGACCCGCGGGGGCCGTTCCTGCGGCAGTTCACGACCGCGGCCCGGAGCGGCGGGAAGCTGCCGAAGCCGAAAAAGTTGTCGAAGACGTGGCTGGACCTGATCGGCGTTCGGGCGGTGATAGCGGTGCGAGACCTCGAACTGCCGATGCCGCTCGCCCCCGATGAGTTCCTCCGCGACGCGCGGCCGGCGCTGACGTTCACCAGCAAAAAGACGAAGGACACGCCGTTGCCGGTCGGCGCGAGCAAGTTCGGCGGCGAACCGGACGTGCCGGCGAAGTTCCGATGGCCGCGATACGAGTACGGCGGGCCGCTCGCGTTCCTGGCCCAGTTCAACCTCGCGGAACTGTCGGCCAGTCCGGTGGCCCGCGAGCTGCCGCCGAGCGGGCTGCTGTCCGTCTTTTACGCCCGATCAGGTGATGCGTTCGACAACAGCGACAAGGGCGGGTGGAAGGTGTACCACTTTCCCGCCCTGACAGACCTGACGCGGCAAGCGCCTCCGAACGACTCCGACCAAAGAGACCGCTCGCCCCCGTGCCGGTTAACGTTCACGGAGCGACTCTGGCTCCCGGAAGGGACCGAATTCGACCTGGATGCCTTTCACACATGTTACCAGCAGTCGGTCCGCCACACCGATCTCAGCCACCTGTTACTTGGAGGGGCTGAATGGTTACAGGGGACACCAGACTGGGCCGAACGGAAGAAAGGTAACAGGTTGAAGAACCGCCACCTGCTCACCCTCGACGGCGACCGGAACGCCGGTTGGTCGTGGGGCGATGCCGGGTTGCTCTACTTCGGCATCTCGGTGGACGACCTGAAAACCGGGCGGTTCGACCGCACGCTGTTCGAGTTCCAGTGCTATTGAAATGGAACCGGGAACGCAGTGACCGGGTGGGTTTTGGAAGCCCACCCGGTCACTGCGTTCCCGGTTCCAACGGAGAAAGTTCACCCCCCCGCCGGGGGCGGGGTGGTGACGCCGGCCGGGCCCTTTTTCAACGCCCCCCACGCCTCCAGGAACCCTTCGAGCTGCCGGCTGCGGACCGGGTGCTGGAGCTTCCGCACCGCCTTCGCCTCGATCTGCCGCACCCGCTCGCGGGTCACCTTGAAGATGCGGCCGACCTCCTCCAGCGTGTACGTGTACCCGTCGCCCAGCCCGTACCGCAGCTTGATGATCTCCCGCTCGCGGTACGTCAGCGTCTTCAGCACGTTCTCGATCTTGTCCTTCAGCATCTCGTTGGTGGCGGCGTTCACCGGCGAGTCGATCGAGTCGTCCTCGATGAAGTCGCCGAAGTAGCTGTCCTCGCTCTCGCCCACCGGCCGGTCCAGGCTGATCGGGTGCCGGCTGATCTTCAGCACCCGCTTCGTCTCCTCGATGCTGATCTGCGCCCGCTTGGCCGTCTCCTCGATGGTCGGCTCGCGGCCGAGTTCCTGCACCAGTTGCTTGCTCACGTTCCGGAGCCGGCTCATCGTCTCGATCATGTGCACCGGGATGCGGATGGTGCGGGCCTGGTCCGCGATCGCCCGCGTGATGGCCTGGCGGATCCACCACGTGGCGTAGGTGCTGAACTTGAACTGGCGGCGGTACTCGTACTTGTCCACCGCCCGCATCAGGCCGGTGTTCCCCTCCTGGATCAGGTCGAGGAAGCTCAAGCCCCGGTTGCGGTACTTCTTGGCGATGCTCACCACCAGCCGCAGGTTGCCCGCGCTCAACTCCCGCTTGGCCTGCTCGTACTCGGTGAACCGCTGCCGCATGATCGCCACCCGCCGCCGCAGCCCGGCCGGCTCCTCCAGGGTGATGAGCATCAGGTCTTGCAGCTCTTTCGTCAGGTTCGCCCGCTCCTCCTTGGCCGAGCGGTTGCCCTTCAGCCCGCCGATCTCCCGCTCCAGGTCGTCCATGCGGCTGCTGATCTGCTCCAGCTTCTTCATCAGCGGCTGCACCTTCTGGGTGCGGATGGACAGCTCCTCCACCAGCGTCACCGCCTTCCGCCGCCGCTGCTTCAGCCGCCGCCGCAGCTCCTCCCGGTCGGCCTCGGAGGCGCGGTCGTCGATCAGGTGGTGGAACTCGTCCACGTTCCGGTCCATGAGCGGCTCGACCGTCCGCAGGTTGTGCGGCATCCGCTGTAGGATCTGGTCTTTCTCCAGCCCCTCGGTCAGCGACACCTTGATGGTGCGGTCGAACGGCAGCTCTCCACCGTGCACCCGCTTGAGCGTCTCGAACACGTTCCGCAGGGCGTAGTCGCACTCCAGGACTTTGCGGCGGAAGCGGCGGCGGGTGGCCTCGATCTTCTTCGCCAGCGCGACTTCCTGGGCGCGGGCGAGCAGTGGGATTTCGCCCATCTGGGTCAGGTACATCCGCACCGGGTCGTCGATGTGCCGGCCGTCCCCGTCGGTGTCGCCGAACGTCAGCTCGGCCACCTCCACCACGGCCTCTTCCAGCCGGCCGGCGGCCGGCCCGCCCTCCTCCTCGTCCTCGGCGTCCACCGGGGTGATGCCGTTCTGCTCGAGCAGTTCGAGCAGCTCCGGCAGCCGGTCCGGGTCCGCCCCCTCGGGCAGCGCGCGGTTCAGCTCGTCGTAGGTGAGGGACCCGGATTCCTTGCCCTTCTCGATCAGGGCTTTCAGGGCCTCGTCGTTCTTCCAGTCCATGCCGAACGCCTCCCGGTGCTGGGGACGTGACTCGCGGTCGAGTCGCTGGGGTGTTATCCCCGACCGTCCGTGTCGGGGCCATGTCGGTTGCGTCTGTCCGACGGTCTTTGAGTGGTAGGCACACTCCGTGTGCCGTCTCCAGAACGGCACACGGAGTGTGCCTACCACTCAAAGACCACCGGCTTTCCCACTCACTTCCTCCCGCCCTGGATCCGCCGCAGCAGGTCCAGGGTGGCTTCCTCGTCCGTCGAGCCGCTGGCGAGCGC
The DNA here is from genome assembly GCA_022841795.1 of Fimbriiglobus sp. Taxonomy (GTDB): domain Bacteria; phylum Planctomycetota; class Planctomycetia; order Gemmatales; family Gemmataceae; genus JALHQU01. Next base: position 4,803 of record JALHQU010000058.1, on the reverse strand, counting down.
CTCCTTCACCGCCCGCTTCTCCGCCTCCGCCGGCTGGGCGGAGAACCGGCCGACGATCTTCGTCAGCAGGTCCGGGCGGTCCTTGGCGTGCCGCCCGACCTCCTGCAATCGCACCGCCGCGTCCACCAGGTCCGGGCGGTCGATCAACTGCACCCGCACCGCGTCCATGTCCGGCGTCACGCCGGTGTCGTGCAGCCGGTACATCTCGCCCAGCACCCGCCGCAGGCCGGTGTGCTGAATCGCCTCCAGCGGGATGTGCGGCTTGGCCTGCCCGACCAGCACCGGCTCGGCCAGCAGGATTTCAAGCAGTTGCCGCTCCAGCCGCTCCTCGGCCGTCACCATCCGCGGGCGGGCGGCGGGGCCGGCGTGAACCACCGTCGGGGCGTCCGCCCGGGCCGGCTGCGTGCGTTCGGCCCGCCGCCGCTCGGCCTTCAACTCGGTGAGTCTCGCCCAAACCGTCTCCTGCCGCAACCCGAGCCGGTGGGCGATGCGGGTGACGATCAGTTGCTGCCGCACCTGCCCGGCCTGGCTGGGCACCGGCGGGGCTAACGCCATGATACTGAGCACCGCGTCCACCACCCGCCGGGCGCCGTCCACGGTGGCGGTCGGCTCCTTCGCCAGCATCTGATTCAGCTTGAACTCCAGGGCGTCCTCGGCCGTGCGGAGCCGTTCGCGGAACACGTCCACCCCGGTCGGCTGAACGAGCAGGTCGCACGGGTCGAGGCCGTCCGGCAGGCTGGCGACGGCCAGTTCCACGTCCTGCGACACGAACAGTTCGAGCGCCCGATCCACCCCGCCCATGCCGCCGGCGTCGGCGTCGTACACCAGCACCACCTTCGGGGCGTACCGCCGCAGCTGCGCCACGTGCGTGCCGGTGAGGGCGGTGCCCATCGTCGCCACCACGTTCCGCACCCCGCACTGGTGGGCCATCATCACGTCCGTGTACCCTTCCACCACCGCCAGGAAGCCGGCCTCCGACCCGGGGTGCCGGGCCAGGTCCAGCCCGTATATCAGCTCGCTCTTGTGAAACAGGGGCGTTTCCGCCGAGTTGTAGTACTTCGGCCCGCGGGCGGCGTAGGGCGAACTGGGCAGAATCCGCCCGCCGAACCCGACGGTCTGCTTCCGCACGTCGCGGATGGGGAACATCACCCGGTCGCGGAAGCGGTCGTAGAACCCGCGGCCCTCGTCCCGCTCGGCGATCAGCCCGACTTCCTTCAGCACGCCGAACGGCACGTCCGCCCGCTCCGCCTGTCGCACCAGCCAGTCACCGGCCACCGGGGCGAACCCCAGTCCGAACTCCCGCACCGTCGGGCCGGACAGCCGCCGCTCCCCCAGGTAGCCGCGGGCGGTCTCGGCCAGCGGGTCGTCGAGCAGGCACTCCTGGTACTTCTGCTCGGCCCACTTCATCACGCGGATCAGCCGGCTGCGGGCCTCGTCCTGCGGGCTGGCGGCGGTGTCCAGCTTGATGCCGGCGCGGTCGGCGAGCATCCGCAGGGCCTCGCCGAACTCCACCTTGTCGAACTTCATCACGAAGTCGAACACGTCCCCCTTGGCGTCGCACGACCAGCAGCGGAAGTTCTGGTAGGTGCGGCTGACCTGGAGCGACGGGCGGGTGTCGTTGTGGAACGGGCAGACGGCCTTGTAGTCCTTGCCGGCGGACGCCACGGGGATGTACGACGAGACGACATCCAGGATGTCGTTCGCCGTCTTGATCTGCTTCTTCTGGTCCACCGAGACGAGCGGCACGGGGCACCTGTGCGGGTCACACGGCAGGTCTGAGAGTGGTAGGCACACTCCGTGTGCCGTTGCTGGAGACGGCACACGGAGTGTGCCTACCACTCTCAGACCGAACGGCACACGGAGTGTGCCTACCACTCTCAAGACACCACAAGAACAGTCGGCGCGCGCGAGCGGGGATCCCGGATCGGGGGCGGGGCGGTTCGGGGGTGTCGGGTCAGTGTTGCGGCCGCGGCGATCGAACGTCCGGCGTTCCCGGTCGGCCTGAGACGGAAGGGGTGACGGCGACTCGCCAGTTCAGGCGTGTGCGGCACGTCGGGCTAGGCCGGGAGAAAGTCGGGAAGACGTTCGGTCGGGTTGCGGGTCGGCACGCTAGGAGGAATCGGTTCGCACTCATCCGTAAGTGCTGGGCTAATTTTAGCCCCGGTTCGGAGGTCGTCAAGGCGTCCGCGCCACTCCCCCCGACCGGCATGACCAATCCCCTCTTCGCCGCGACCTCCGGGACAGGGGTGTGGGGCCGGAGGTGATCTTCTTGATCCCCTTCCTGAAAAACGGGTGCTTTCGCTCGCCACAGGATCAGAACGAATACGCCTCGCCGGGCCAACCCCGTTACACTCGCGTGATTGTGCCCCCCGGCGTACACGCGGTACAATCGCCCGCATCCCACCCTTCTCCGCGGGGTTCGTCATGATCCGCTCCGTGTTCGCAACTCTGCTCGCACTGGCCGTCCCACTCCTCGCCCCGGCCGCTGACCCCACGCCGGCCGCCGCCACCGAGCCGCAGTTCGAGGCCCGGTTCCTGGACGGCAGCGTGGTGGTGGTGACGGTGAGCGAGGCGACGGTGGCCGTCACCACCCGGTACGGCAAGCTGACCGTGCCGCTGGCCGAGGTGAAGAAGATCGAACTCGGGTTCCGCTACCCGGACGGCATGGAGGCGAAGGTGAAGGCGGCGGTGGAGGACCTGGGGGCGTCCGACTACTCGCTGCGGGAGGACGCGCAGAAGCGGCTGATTTCCTACGGCGAGTACGCGGTGCCGGCGGTGCGGGCGGGGGCGGCCAGCGGGTCGCCGGAGGCGGCCGAGCGGTGCCGGCAGATCCTGAAGAAGCTGGGCGACAAGGTGTCGAGCGAGAAGTTGGACCCCCGCGAGACGGACGTGGTGGTGACCGAGGAGCTGACCATCCGCGGGAAGATCGAGACGACCTCGTTCAAGGCGAGGAGCAAGTACTTCGGCGAGGCGACGGTGAAGCTGGTGGACCTGAAGGAGTTCCGCCCGCTCGGGGCGAAGGCCGGCGGGGCGTTCGCCCTGGACGCGGCCAAGTACGCCAGGCAGGGGTGGGGCGGGTGGTACGACACCGGGCTGGAGGTGTCCAAAGACCACCCGCTGGAGATCAGCGTGACCGGGCAGATCGACCAGTGGAGCCAGGAGCCGGGGCGGTATATGTCCGGGCCGAACGGCACCGGGGCGCAGGTGCCCGGGCCGGGCGGGGGCGGGGCCGGAATGCCGCCCGGTGGCATGCAGGGGCGGGGCGGCGGACCGGGCGGCGGGATGGGGGCGGGGTACCAGTCCGGGGCGGTGTACGGGCGGATCGGCGCCAGCGGGTCGGTGTTCAAGGTGGGCGGGGACTACAAGCAGGCCGGCGCCCCGGCCAGCGGCAAGCTGTACCTGATCATCGCCCCGAGCAACTGGGGTAACGAGAGCGCCGGCGAGTACAAAGTGACGGTGAAGAGCGGCGGGTGAGCGGCCGGCCGTCTTCAGAGTGGTAGGCACACTCCGTGTGTCGTCTTCGGTGAACCGGCGGCGTGAGCCGCCTGGGTGGGAATCACACCCGACGGGCTGACGCCCGCGGTTCACCAAAACCACGGCACACGGAGTGTGTCTACCACTCTCAGACACCCGCCCGAGCCACCCGACCCCATGCCCACCGGCCCGCAGATCATCCTCACCCTGAAGGTGCTGGTCACCGCCGTCACCGTGCTGCTGGCGGTCGCCCTGTGGGCGATCGCCAGCGGGCGGAAGAAGCTGCACGGGCGGCTGAACACCGCCTTCTTCCTCCTCACCCTGACCACGGTGGTGGCGTTCGAGGCACTCCTGCGGTTCGGGGTGGACGTGAAAGCGACGTTCACCGAGGAGCAGCGGCGGGCGCTGCTCGTCCACCTGTGCTTCGCCGTCCCGTCCGCCCTGCTGCTGCTGGTCATGCTGCCGTCCGGCGTCCGTAAGTACAAGCGGCTGCACCTGGCCTGCGGGGCCGTGTTCCTGATCGCCTGGGTCGGCACGTTCGTGACCGGGGTTTTCTTCCTCCCGCACGCCGGGTAACGTGGGCCGCCATGCCCGACCCCGCCGACTGGCACCTGGACGTGGAGCCGGACCCCGAATCCCCTCTCCCCGAGGGGAATGGGGCTTCTGATACCCTCTCCGGGTCGGAGAGGGTGGCGAGCGAAGCGAGCCGGGTGAGGTGTTCGTCCGACGACCCCACCCCCCGGCCCCCTCCCCGACACGGAGAGGGGGAGAAGAGTGTTCCCCCCTCCGCCCTGCAGATCGTCGAGGGCATGCTGTTCATCGGCGGCCCGCCGCTCACCGCGGCGAAGGCGTGCTCGGCCGTCCGCGGCCTCACCCCGGAGCGGTTCCACGAACTGACCGACGAACTGGCCCGCAAGTACCGCCGGCAGAACCGCCCGTACACCGTCCAGCCGAAGGAGGACGGGTTCGTGCTGGCCGTCAAGCCGGCGTACCGCGGGGTGAAGGAGCGGCTGACCGGCGGGCCGCGGGAGGCGCGGCTGAGCCAGCCGGCACTCGACGCGCTCAGCCTGATCGCCTACCGCCAGCCGGTGTCCAAACCGGAGGTGGACTCCCTCCGCGGGGCGGACTCGGGCGGGCTGATCCGCCAGCTCGTGCGGCTCGGGCTGATCGCCGTCGCACCGGCCGACGACGACAAGGTGGTGCGGTACGCCACCACCCGCCGGTTCCTCGACCTGTTCGGGCTGGGGTCGCTCGACGACCTGCCGCGACTGGCCGAGGCGTAGACTGAGTAGGTGCCGCGAGCCGAGCGGCACCCAAGACCGTGCCGCT
>JALHQU010000057.1 GCA_022841795.1 Fimbriiglobus sp. | reverse complement strand
CGTTCGTGTCGGTGCTCATCATCGCCTGCCCGTGCGCGCTCGGCCTCGCCACGCCGACGGCGGTGATGGTCGGCACCGGGCGTGGGGCGCGGGCCGGGATTCTGATCAAAGGCGGCGAGGCTCTCGAAGCCGCGGGTCGGCTCACCACCGTCGTCCTCGACAAGACCGGCACGGTGACGGAGGGCAAGCCGACCGTCACCGTGGTGACGCCGGTCGGTCTGAGTGAGAACGAGTTGCTGCGCCTTGCGGCGGCGGCGGAGCAAGGGTCCGAGCACCCGCTCGCGAGGGCGGTGATCGCGGCGGCACAATCGCGAGGCCTGTCGATCCCCGGTGCCGAGCGGTTCGAGGCGCTCGTCGGGCACGGGCTCTCGGCGACGGTCGAGGGGCGAATCGTCTTGGTCGGAAACGCCCGATTACTCACGTCCCGTCAGGTGTCGTTCGACACCGCGACGGCGGAACGGGCGGCTTCGGCCGGGAGAACCACGCTGCTCGTCGCGGTGGACGGCAAGTACGCGGGCCTCATCGCGGTGTCCGACCCGGTGAAGCCGACCGCGAAGGCGGCGATCCAACGGCTGCGTTCAATGGGACTCGAAGTGATACTCCTCACCGGCGACAACCGCGGCACGGCCGAAGCGGTCGCCCGCGAGGTCGGTATCGACCGGGTGGTGGCGGACGTGTTGCCCGAGGGGAAAGTGGCCGAGGTGCGGAAGTTACAAGCCGGCGGCAAGGTGGTGGCGATGGTCGGGGACGGGATCAACGACGCCCCGGCACTCGCCGCCGCCGACCTCGGTGTGGCGATGGGCACGGGCACGGACGTGGCGATCGAGGCGGCCGACATCACGCTCGTGAAGGGCGACCTGTCGGGCGTGGCCGCCGCCGTGGAACTCTCCCGGGCGACGATGCGGACGATTCGGCAGAACCTGTTCTTCGCCTTCGCGTACAACGTGGTCGGCATCCCGGTCGCGGCGGGCCTGCTGTTCCCGCTCACCGGCTGGCTGCTCAGTCCGATCCTGGCGTCGGCCGCGATGGCGCTCTCGTCGGTGAGCGTGGTGACGAACGCGCTCCGGCTCGGCCGGTTCGACCTCAAGCGGGGAGGGTGACATGGATGCTGCACAGATCTCGGTAACGGTTGGCGGGGTGGGGGTGATCGGGTTCATCCTGTGGTTTTTCTTCGGGCCCCGGCAGGCGACTGCCGCCCGGGCGGGTGCCGGCGGGGTGCAAGAGGTCGAGGTGTTGGTACGCGGCGGGTACACCCCCGACCGCATCGAAGTGACCCAGGGCCGACCGGTGCGGCTCACCTTCCTGCGGCAGGAATCGAACGCCTGCACGGAGCAACTCGTTCTCAGCGACTTCGGCCTCTCCCGGGTGCTCCCGGAAGGCGAGCGGGTGTCGGTCGAGTTCACCCCGGATAAGGCGGGCGAGTTCACGTTTCACTGCGGCATGAACATGGTCCGCGGAACGCTCGTAGTGAAGCCCGCGTGAGAGCGCCCGTTTCGGGCGGGGTCGAACCGACCGCGGCGGATTCGCTTCAACCCGCAAGAGCCGAAAAGCCGATACGAGGTCGAGCGTATCACATCCGGGTGGCCGTGGCGGCGGCGTCCGGTCCGCGGGGCGAGTCCTCGCGCGACTCCGAGCCAGGACGGTCCCATGACGACGCCCGCCGCCCGCCATTTGCTGCACCTTTGCGCCGCTCTAGCACTCGTCTCGGGCGTGGCCTCCGCACAACAGCCGCGGGCCCAACCGTCAGCCGCATCGGTCCGTCCGCAGTCGGTGACACTGTCGCAATCGGCCGGCCGGTCGGGTGAGCAGCGGCCGAGTCCGCTCGCACTCGACGACCTCATCCAGACCGCGCTGGCACGAAACCCCCGACTCGGCCGTGCCTCGTTCGCCATCGACGCCGCCCGCGGTCGCTACACCCAGGCCGGACTCTACCCGAACCCGGTGTTCGCGTTCGCCGCGGACGAACTCGGCGACCGCACCGGCCCGTCGGGCATCCTCTCCCCGCAGTTGTCGCAGGAGATCGTCCGCGGCGGGAAGCTGAAGCTCAGCCAAGCGGTCGCGGCGAGGGAGGTCGATCAGGCGTCGCTCACGCTCATGGCCGAGCGGTACGCGCTGGTCGGGACGGTGCGGGCCAGCTTCTACGAGGTGCTCGCCCTGCAACAGCGGGCGGCGATCCTGAACGACCTGGTGAAGCTCGCCGACCAGGCGGTGGACTTGGGGCGAAAGTCGTTCGAGGCGAAGCAGGTGGCCCGGCTCGACCTGGTGCAACTCGAAGTCGAGGCCGAGCGGTTCCGGGCCGACGCGGAGTCGGTCGAGCGGGAACTGCCGGCCGCGTTCCGGCGGCTCTCCGCGGCGGCGGGCGACCCGCGGCTCCCCTCGTCCTCGGTCGTCGGGGCGCTCGACGCGGCGCTCCCGGAGTACGACCTGGAACAGACGAAGGAGTCCGTCCTCGCCTTCCACCCCGAGGTGCGGGCCGCGAAGGTGGGCATCGAGCGGACGCAGGCCGCACTCCGGCGGGCGCAGGCGGAGCCGATCCCGAACGTCACCGTCAGTTCGGGTTACACCCGGCAGAGCCAGAACCGCTCGAACGACTGGGCGGTCGGGGTGAGCGTGCCGCTTCCCGTCTGGAACCGGAACCAGGGGAACGTCCGGGCGGCGCAGGCCGAGGTGGGGGCGGCGGTGCTGGACGTGGCGCGGGTGGAGAACGACCTCACCGACCGATTAGCCGTGGCGTTCCGGACGTACACGGCCGCGAAGCAGCGGGCCGGGCGGTACAAGTCCGCCATCCTGCCGCGGGCGGAGGAGACCTACGACTTGTCGGTGAAAGCGTTCAAGGGCGGGCAGTTCGAGTACCTGCGGGTGCTCCAGGCCCAGCGGGCGGTAGCCGAGGCCCGCTTGGAGTACAACCGGGCGCTGGGCGAGGGGTGGCGGGCGGCGGGTGAGATTTCCGGCTTCCTGCTGGAGGAGGTCTGGCCGGTCGCGCCGGCGACTACAGTTCCGCTCCCGAACATCCCGCCGACACCCACGCCGCCACCGATGACCGGCCTCACGCCGAAAGCCCCGGTTCCGCCCCCGCCGGCACGGAAGCCGTGAAGGGGATAAGGCCGCCCCGAGATTGCGGGATTCCGAATCTTGTTGCTTTCGCTCCGCCCGCTCGTCTAAGGTCGGGTGGCAGGTTGAAGGCGGCGATAATGCTGAAGCATGTGTTTACAACTTTTCTCGCGCTCGTCTGGTTCTCGGTGGCGAACCACTGCGTCGTCTCGACCGCTGTCGCGTCGCCCGCGAAGATCTCTCACCACTGCGGCTCACAGAAAACGACAGCACCGGTCGGCCCGCACGACCACTGCACGAAGCAGGTCTGCTGTGAGGCGTTCTCGCCGATGACCTCGGTCGGTGTGGACGTGACCCCACACCAGGTGTCTCTGGCACTCCCCAGTTTTACCGCCTCGGCGATCGACCTCAGCGGAAGCGGCCCCGCAGTGATGCTGTGGCTCGCCGACCCGTTGGCCGTCGGCCCCCCTCATACCCTCCGGTCACTCCTCGGTTCCTTAACCCTCGCGCAGAACGCACCCCCACTTTCTCGCCGGGCAGCCTAACGGCCGTCCCCCGGCCCCCCCACGTCCCGTTCATCCGGGCGCCGCGTTCCCGTACGCGGTTCCGCGATGCCGCACTACACGCACAGCTTGAAAATGGAACCGAATATGAAACGACGTATCTGCGCAATACTGGCCGCACTCCTCATCGCCTCGCCCGCCCTGGCCCACGACCCGAAACTCCACAAGGGGCCGACGGTCGCCGGGAAAGTGGTCTCTCTCAAGGGGGACCGGTTGGAGGTCGGCACCGTCGCCGGCCCGGTCGCCGTGACGCTCAGTCCCGAAACGAACTACGAGTTGGGGACGGGTGGGGAGAAGGCGACGAAGGCCGCCCTGAAGGAGGGGCAGCACGTCATGGTCTCCGGGCGCAAACTGGAAAGCGGCGCGTTCGCGGCGAGCGAAGTGATGATTCACGGCGATGACGACGAGTCGAAGTCGCACACCCATTGAGCGGCCGAAGGACGGCAACTGCGGCGTCCGGGCTCTTTCCGGACGCCGTTCACCGCAGAGGCGAAAAGATATGAAATGGAAATCGTGGGCGCTGCTCATCGGGTTCGCCGGCGCGGCGGCCGGCGGCGGCATCATCTACCTTCGGGTTCACGGCCTGAGCGCCCGGGCGAAGCCGAGCGCGGTCGAGGAGTGGGCGGCCCGGCGCGTCCGGGATCTCGCCACGCCGTCCTCGGTGAAGGCGGCGGTGAACCCGGTCCGGCCGACGGAACTCGTCCTGGCGGAGGCGCGGGACCACTACGCGGACCACTGCGCGACCTGCCACGGGAACCGCGGCGACGGGAAGACGATGATCGGCGACGGGCTGTTCCCGCCGCCCCCGGACTTGCGGGGGGACGCCACCCAGCGGCTCACCGACGGGGAGATCATGAACATCATCCGGAACGGCATCCGGTTCACCGGCATGCCCGGGTTCGGCGGCAGCGACGAGGACAACTGGAAACTGACCCACTTCATCCGCCACCTGCCGACCCTGTCCGAGAAGGAGCGAGACCTGATGAACGAGATAAACAACCTGGAAGGCAAACCAAATGAGCACGACCACTAGCACTCGACTGGGAGCGATCCTGCTCCTGGTCTCTTCCGGCTGCATCGGGCCGGTCGAGATCGCCCCCCTCCCGTACGCGCACCCGGCGAACCCGGACGCACCGGCGGGGGCCGTGTCCACCGCCGGCTCGATGCTCGGGCCGACAGCGGGTGACGGCCCGACGGACGGGTCCATGACCGGCATGAAGAGGTCGCACGACATGGGAGGCATGAAGATGCCCGCCGAACACGGCGACGTGAGAGCGGACGCGACTACCGGAAAGTACCAGTGCCCGATGCACTCCCAGGTCCGCTCGGACGAGCCCGGGAAGTGCTCGATCTGTGGGATGCGGCTTGCGAACAAAGGGGACGCCCCGAAGCACGAAGAGGACCATGAGCGGTAAGCGGGTCGGATTCGCGGTCGCAGTTTTCGTGAGCGGATGCAGTGCGGCGGACCATCAGGCGTCCCTCGACCAGATTCATGCCGACGTGTCGGACCGGGCCGCCGTGGCGGTGGACTGGCAGGCGGAGGTGCAAGGGCGGGAGGCGGTCGAGAAAGTCGTCAGCTCGAAACTGGGCGGTGAGATGACGGTGGACGACGCGGTCGCGGTGTCGCTCCTCAAGAACCCGAAGCTGTGGGCGCTCTACCGCGAACTCGGCGTCGCCGAGAGTGACATCGTTGCGGCCGGGCTGCCCGAGAACCCGGTGTTCACCGTCGGGCGGCGGTTCCGCGGCCAGGCGGCCGAGTACGACGTGACGCAGGAGTTCATCGGCATCTTCCTCATCCCCCTCCGCCGGCGAATCGCCGAGAACGGGTTCGAGCGGGAGCGGCTCCGCGTCACGCACGAACTGCTCGACCACACGGCCGAGGTGCGGGAGGGGTACTTCAAGCTCCAGGCGGCCGAGCAGACGGCCGAGATGCGGCGGTCGGTCGCGGACGCGCTGGACGCCTCGCTTGAGGCGGCGCGGGCGATCAGAGCGGCCGGGAACACGAGCGCCCTCGATGTCGCGCAGGAAGCGCGGGGGGCGAACCGGGCGCGGCTGGATTTTGCCGACGCGGAGTTCGCCGTGACCGAGGGCCGGGAGCGGCTGAACGTCCTCCTCGGCCTGTGGGGTGAGGAAACCGGGTGGAAGATTCCGCCGCGGCTCGCCGACGTCCCGGACGAGGACCTCTCGCCCGACGAGCTCGAGAGGCGGGCGGTGACGGACCGCCTCGACCTCGCCTCCCTCCGCGCGGAGATTGAGGCGCTCGGACAGACGCTCGGGTTGACGGGCATTACGAGTCTCATCCCGCAGCTCACGCTCGGCGGTCATTCGGAGCGCGAGCCGGAGGGGACGAGCACGGCCGGGCCGAGTCTCGACATCCCCGTCTCGATCTTCAACCACGGGCAGGCCGCCCGCGCCCGGGCGAAGTACCTGCTGCTCGAAGCCCAGGACCGGTACGCGGCGCTCGCCATCAAGATCCGCTCCGACGTCCGACTGGCGTACGGCCGGATGGCCCTCGCCCGGAAGAAGATCGAGTTCTACAAGCGGGCGGTCCTGCCGGTCCAGCAGGCCGTCACCGACCAAACCCAACTGCGCTATAACGGCATGCTCCTCGGCGTGTTCCAACTCCTCCAGGCGAAGCAGGAGCAGATCGACGCCGGGCGCGATTTCATCCAGGCGCTCGCCGAGTACTGGCTGGCCCGCACCGAACTGGAGAAGGCCCTCGGGCGGCGACTCCCGACCGGGCCGCTCCGGCCGAGTACGCTCGGCGAGCCGAAGGCGGAACCGATGACAATGCACCACCACAAATGAGGAGAGGCGAGAGGTCGATGGAAAGCAAAAACAGGATGTCGAGACGTGAAGTACTGCGTTCGGGGACGGCGGCCCTCGCGGGCGGGGCGTTCCTCCTCTCGCAACGGACCGTCGCGTTCGGTGCGAACGAACCGGGCGTGAAAGAGCCGCGGAGCGATGCGGCGGTCCCGCCGGGGGAGGAGGGGAAGGACTACACGCCGGTGGTGGTCCCGAACGGCAGCAAGCTCCCGTGGACGGTGGTCGGCGGGGTCAAGGTGTATCACCTCATCGCGGAGGAGGTGGAGCACGAGTTCGCCCCCGGCCTCAAGGCGACCTGCTGGGGCTACAACGGCTCGGTCCACGGGCCGCTCATCGAGGCGGTGGACGGGGACCGCGTCCGCATCTTCGTCACGAACCGCCTGCCGACGGCGACGTCGGTCCACTGGCACGGCCTCCTTCTCCCGAATGGCATGGACGGCGTCGGGGGGCTGAACCAGCGGGCGATCAAGCCGGGGGAGACGTTCAAGTACGAGTTCACACTCCGCCAGTCGGGGACGTGCATGTACCACTCGCATCACGACGAGATGACGCAGATGGGCCTCGGGATGACGGGCCTCTTCGTCATCCACCCCCGGACGCCGACGGAGCCGCGGGTGGACCGCGACTTCGCCCTGCTCCTTCATGAGTGGAGAATCGACCCCGGCACCTCGCGACCGAACCCGAACGAGATGACGGAGTTCAATGTCCTCACGATGAACGCGAAGGTGTTCCCGGGGACCGCGCCGCTCGTCGTGCGGACGGGCGAGCGGGTGCGGGTGCGGATCGGCAACTTGAGCGCGATGGACCACCACCCGATCCACCTGCACGGCTACCAGTTCCTCGTCACCGAGACCGACGGCGGCCGCCTGCCGGAGTCCGCGCGGTGGCCCGAGACAACGGTCCTCGTCCCGGTCGGGAGCACGCGGACGTTGGAATTCGTGGCGGACGCGCCCGGCGACTGGGCGTTCCACTGCCACATGACCCACCACGTGATGAACCAGATGGGGCACGGCATCCCGAACATGATCGGGGTGAAGCCCGGGGGCATCGACCGCAAGGTGCGGCCGCTCCTCCCGCAGTACATGACGATGGGCCAGGACGGGATGGGGGACATGGGCGACATGGGAATGGAAGTGCCCGAGAACAGCATCCCGATGGTCGGCGGGGCGGGGAAGCACGACTCCATTACGATGGGTGGCATGTTCACCGTGCTGAAAGTTCGGGACGGCATCACGTCCTACGCCGACCCCGGGTGGTACGAGAACCCGCCGGGGACGCTCGCCCTGCCTGTGACCGTGGGCGAGTTGGAGCGGAACGGCATTCGGGTGAAGGCCCGGAAGGGTGAGTGATCCGGATCGGCTGCGAATACGGCAGCAACGAAATGCAAGGAGGTGTGCAATGAGACGACGAAAAGCGGTGGTGACGTGGGTGGTGGCGCTGGGGCTTGTCCTGGCGATTGCCGGAGGAGGGGACGCGGCGTGGGCGGCTTCCCCTGTTGTGTTCGTCCCCGAGCGAACGCGGGTGTGCATGATGCAGGACACGGTCATGACGGTCCCGGCCATCCCCCTGGCCCGTGGCGGGAAGACCTACTTCGGCTGCTGCGAGATGTGTAAGGCGAAGATCGCGGCCGAGCCGGAGCGGTATACGAAGGCCCGCGACCTGATGACGGGGGCGGTGGTGGACAAGGCGACGGCCGAGTTGCTCGGCGTGGACGGGCGGGTGCTCTACTTCGAGTCGGCCGCGACCCGGGAGCGGTTCGTCCGGACGTTGCCCGGCGAGTCGCCGAGCGGACCGGGGCGGTGAGGGGAGGACATGGGGACGGGGTGTGCGAGTAGAAGCGCTGGGTGCGGTCTAGCCGAGACCACTGGCGCGCGTGATTGACGAGATCGTCTTGGCCAGGAGGAGCGTGAAGCAGCATCGAAAACTGATACTCGGAATTGTCTCGACAGTCGTCGCGGTACTCCTCGGCCGCCCGGCGATCGGGGTCGGCCAGGAGTCAACGGCTCCGAACGCGGAGGTCCGTCTGCTGGCCGCGAAAGTCGCCCGGCTCGAAGCCGCGGTGGCGAAAATCGCCCCGCCCTCGCCCGGGGCCGCGGCTCCGCCCGCATCCGGCGGGATGATGGGCGGCATGGCCGGTGGCGGCGGGGGCATGATGAGCATGATGGGCGGCGGGACGGCCATGCCGCCGACACTACTACCGAGTTTTCCGGGCACCTCCCTCCTCTACCACGTCGGGGCGACCGACTTCTTCCTTGACCACTCGGAACGCATCACCCTTACCGCCGAGCAGACGGCGCGACTCAGCCAGGTCAAGCAGCGGGCAGCCGCCGGCCGCGCGGACGCGGAGCGCAAGGTCGAGGCGGCCGAGCAGCAGTTGTGGGAGTTGACGGCGTCGGATCAGCCGGATCCGGCCAAGATCGAGGCGAAGGTGCGCGAGGTCGAAAAACTCCGGGGCGACCAGCGGCTGGCCTTCATCCGCTCGGTCGGCGAATCCGCCCAGGTACTCACCGACGAGCAGCGGAAGGCGGTCGCGGCGATCCCGTCCGTCGAGATCTCGCCCGAAGAGCACGCGGGACACCACCCGACTGGACCGTGAACAAGACGACGGAGGAGACGAACATGACGTGTTCGGTGCAGCAACTCAACCGACTTCATCCACGAACGTGTCGCGGCTTGAGCCCACTTGGCGGAGGACACCGATGACGCTCCGACTGATCCCACAGGTGCCCGCCGCTCTCCTGGCAGTTCTGCTGTTCGGCGGATCGGCCGCCGCGCAAGTGTCGCCCGAAGAGCATGCGAAACACCACCCGGGGGCAGCCGGCCCACCGGCAGGGGACGCGGCGGCACCGCCGGCCCCGGCGACGGGGGGTATGGGCGGGATGATGGACGGCATGCACGGCCCGCCACCGCGGGAACCGTTTCCAGAAATGATGAACGCGCCGCCCCTCGACGCGGCCGCACGGTCCCATCTGCGGGCGGCCGGGGACGAACGACTCCGGCACGGCTCGGCCATCATCGCGGACGGGCTGGACCGGCTCGCCGGGGCGGCCGAGGTCGAGGACTGGGCCGGATCGCAGGCGGCCCTGGCCCGCGTGCGGGAGGGGGCCGCACGCATGGAGGCCGGCGTCGCCGCCCGGCGGGTTGCCGCCGGCGAGATGGAGCCGTCCGCGGCCGCGACGGACTGGTTCAAGCGGGAGCTGGGCCTTGCCCCCTCACCCGTGCCTGCGGTGCCGGGCGGCCCGTTCGGGCTGTCGTGGTTCCACCTCCTCGTCATGGCGGCCCTGGTCGGGTTCGCGGCGGCGATGGTCGGGATGTACTACCGGAAGATGCGGCGGGCCGCCGAACTCCTCCGGGCGCTGACCGGTACCTCGGCCTCCACCCCGGTCGCCACCACAACTCCAGCACCGCCCCCCTCCGCCGCGTCGCCTCCGGATCACCCGGCACCGCCGGGCACTCGATGGTCGGGTCGCTTACGGGTGGCGCGCATCTTCCAGGAGACGCCGGACGTCAAGACGTACCGGCTGATGAACCCGCTCGGCGGGGTGCTGCCGTTCGACTTCCTGCCTGGACAGTTCCTCACGCTCTCCGTCGCGGTGGACGGCAAGCCGGTGCGGCGGGCCTACACCATCGCCTCCTCCCCGACGCAGCACGACTACGCCGAACTCACCATCAAGCACGAAGCGGGGGGCGTGGTCTCCGGATACCTGCATGACCGGGTGAAAGAAGGGGATCTGCTCGACTGCTCGGGGCCCGCCGGGGCGTTCGTGTTCACCGGGCGGGAGTGCAAGTGCGTGCTGCTCATCGGCGGGGGCGTCGGCGTCACCCCGATGATGAGCGTGCTCCGGTATCTGACCGACCGGGCGTGGGCGGGGGAGATCTTCCTCCTCTACGGCGTCCACGCCCCCGAGGACATCATCTACCGGGAGGAACTGGAGTACCTCCAGCGCCGCCACCCGAACCTGCGGGTGGTCGTGAGCGTGTCCCACCCGGAGGGGACCGACTGGGCGGGGGAAACCGGGCGGCTCAGCAAGGAACTCATCAGCCGGTCGGTGCCGGACGTGGTGTCGCGGTACGTCCACCTGTGTGGTCCCGTCTCCCTGATGGAGGTGGTGAAGCAGGCCCTCGCCGACCTCGGCGTCCCGGCCGACCGGGTGAAGGCCGAGGCGTTCGGCCCGGCGCTCGGCAAGCCGGTGCCCGCCTTTCCGCCACAGCCCCCTGCCGCGACCACGGCCGCCCTGCCCACCGTGTCGTTCACCAAATCGAACAAGGCTGGGCCACTCTCGCCGGACCTGTCGGTGTTGGACGTGGCGGACCAGGTCGGGGTGGAGATCGACAACTCCTGTCGCGTGGGCACCTGCGGCCTCTGCCGGGTGAAGTTGCTCTCGGGAGCGGTGACGATGGCGGTCGAGGACGGGCTGGAGCCGGGGGACCGGGAGAAGGGCATCGTGCTGGCCTGCCAGGCGAAGGCGACGGCCGACGTGGCGGTGGAGGCGTGACATGAAGGAACGTGAGCCCGTCGTCGCCGCCAGCCTCGCCGTCCTGCTCCTCACCCTGGGGCTGGGCTTCCTCGCCCACCGCGACCCGCGGTTTGCGGGGAGCGGCTGGGGCGGCGCGCTCGGCGTTGCCGGGGCCGCGCTCATGCTCGCATCGCTCCTCTACACGGTCGCCAAGCGGTCCCGTGTGGTGAAAGCGTGGGTGACCCGCAGGGCGTCGATGCAGGCCGTACTGACCTGGCACATGGCCGCCGGGTTCGCGGGGGCCGTCTTAGGCCTGCTGCACACCGGCCACAAGTTCGACAGCCCGCTCGGGGTGGCCCTGACGGCCACCATGCTGCTCGTCGCCGTCAGCGGTTATGTGGGCCGCTACCTGATGCGGCAGATCGCCCTGGAGGTGAGCGAGAAGAAGGAACTCCTCACCCAACTCGAACTGGCCTACCGGCGGACGGCCGGGGAACTGGCCGCCGACCCGATGTCGGCCGATCTGGTTCGCCCCTGGTCGGGGTTCTGGGGCCGGCTGCTCGCCGCACTCGCGCTGCGGGCGGCTCCGGGGCCGCTCTCGGCCGCGGTTCGGGCGGTGCGGCTTTCGGAGTCGATGGCCGACCTGGAGTACGCCATTAAAACCCACGACGCCATCAAGCGGTGGTTCGCCGCCTGGCTGCGCATCCACATCGGGGCCAGCATCCTGCTCGTCGTGCTGTTGGCCCTCCACGTCTGGGCGGCGGTTCAGTTCGGGCTGAGGTGGTGGCCATGACGTGGGCGCGGTGGGTCATGGCGATCATGGTGGTTGCGGCGGGGGCCTGGGCGGTCCCCCGGTTCGCGCCTCCGGGGCGTGCCGCGACCTGGGAGCGGCAGGTGACCCCGGGCGACCTGTCGGCGGCCCACGCCTTCCTCGCGGACACCTGTGCCGCCTGCCACACGCCAGGCAAGGGGGCGACGGCGGCCAAGTGCTCCGTCTGCCACGCCGACAGCCAAGTCCTCCAGAGGGAGCCGACCGCGTTTCACGCGACCGTCGGCAGTTGCCGGGGGTGTCACCCGGAGCACCGCGGCCCCGCCGTCCGGCCGACGGCGATGGACCACGCCGTCCTCACCCGGATCGAGTCGAACGGGAAGCCGGGCGAGGAGAATTTCTCGGTTAAGAAGCTGATCCGCTGGATGGCGGACGCGACGGCATGGGGGCCGCACGACGGCCGCCCGCGCGGGGAGGCGGCGCTGAGCTGCGTGGCGTGCCACGCGACCAAGGACCGGCATCAGACGCTGTTCGGTCGGGACTGTGCGGGGTGCCACCGCACCGCGGGGTGGACAGTGCC
The DNA here is from genome assembly GCA_022841795.1 of Fimbriiglobus sp. Classification (GTDB taxonomy): domain Bacteria; phylum Planctomycetota; class Planctomycetia; order Gemmatales; family Gemmataceae; genus JALHQU01. The sequence goes on along the minus strand of JALHQU010000057.1, from coordinate 20,737 downwards.
CGCGTTCGCGCACCCGTCTCCGAAATCGACCGAGTGCGCCCAGTGCCACCAGGCCCCGCCGAGCCACTACATGGAGCACTTCTCGATGGTCTCGGCGAAGGTGGCCTTCCAGCCCCACGCCCAGGTGCGGCAGTGCTTCGCCTGCCACCAGACGACAGCGTGGAACGACATCCGTGGGGTGGGCTGGTACAAGCACCACTGACCGCCGGAGTGCGCCGAGTCGGCGGCGGAACAAGAGCAGTAAACCGTTTCGGACGAGTTTCGGCCGGGACGGGGTAGGAGTGAAGTGAATGAAATGGAACAAGCAACGGAGGAAACCATGAACAGGAATAAACGCACGAAAGCCACCGTGGTGATCGGTCTCGCCCTCGCCGTCGCGGCGGTCGTCCCGGTCACGCCGCGACGGGCCCTCGCCGAGGAGCCGAAAGTGACCGCGCTTGAGACGCGGGTGCGGGAGCTCGAATCGCGGATGGCCAAGGTCGAGGGGCGGGTGGCCGAGCACGACCGGCACAACGCGGCGCACATGGGGCATATGGGCCAGAACAAGCCGGGCGGCCCGCCGGACCAGCCGATGGGCCAGCCGCCGATGGGCCAGATGCCGCAGGCGGGATCGATGCCGCCCCAGACCGGCTCCCAGCCGGGGATGCCCGCGGGCGGCATGGGCGACATGTAGACGGGAACGTATTCACCTCGTCGCCGCGGCGTACGGACCGCGGCGACGGAACTGTTGGAGGAAGCCATGATGAAACACTGTCGTACTTGGATGTTGGTTGTCTGTCTTGCGGCGATCGGACTGTTGTTATTCTCGCCGCTGTTCGGGGCAAGCGCGGCGGGGGCGGGAACGCTGTTCGGCCTGCTGTTGATGCTCGCCTGTTGTGTGCTCCCGATGGCGCTCGTGTTCCGGCCTCGGAAGGACGCCGCGGGCTGCTGCAAGGCGGAGGGGCACGACCCCCACGCCTCGAAGCCCGACGGGCAACAGGAGGATGAAAAGCCGTCCGGATGTCACTGACACCGGTCGGCGATTACGGGAATGAATGGAGCGATGGAGGGAGAAATGCGAACTGTATCGAAGCGAGTTTGGCTGTTTGGATTTGGCGCTTGCGTCTGGGTGGCCTTGGGGTGTTCCGGGGCGACCCGTCGGGGTGTCGTGGTGATGAAGGTTAGCGAGACCGAGGCGCACGTCGGGCTCGGGGCCGGGGAGGTGAAATCGGGTGATCGGCTCACGCTGTTGCGGTACCTCTGCACCGGACCCAAAAGCACCAACTGCGAAATGCGACCCGTCGGCCGCGGGGTGGTGGTGCAGGTCATTAACGACGATTACTCCGTCGCCCGGTTCGACGCCCCGAACGGGCTGACCGAACGTGATCGGGTTGAACTGACCCAGCCGCCCGAGTAGCGCGGCTCATCGGATCCGGGGCAACCCCGTAGCCGGGTCATACGGGGCGAGGTGGTGCCGGATGCGGACGGTGCTGCCGACGGGCGGGAGTTCGGGGAACGTTGCGGAGAAGCTGGCCGCCTGGTGACTGCCGTGGCGGTCGTGGTGGAACGGCTCGAATTGCAGTGGCTGCCGGGACAAGACGCGGCCGTCGGGGGCGACGAGTTCCACCTCTCCTTGTGCGGTCACCGACCCCCCCGTGTGGTGCCGGGCGGTCATGCGGCCCGACACCTGAAGGTGCCCGTCCCGGCCGACGACCTCCGCCTCGATCCCGCAGCCGTTCACGTCGTCGGCGTGTAATCGGTAGACACCCTGAGCGACCAGATCGCACGAGGGCGGAGCGGTGAGCGTGCAACCGGCGAGGAGGGAGCAAAGCAAGAGTGTGATCACGGTGGGGTTCATAAGCGGACGCTATCGCAAGCCGGGAGCGAAGACCAGATAAAGAACTCGGGATCAGTCCCGGAGAATTCTTGATGCGTCCACCCCCCCCGACGTGTGAGGCTTCTTCTCGCCCGAGTCGTAGGCCTTCTGCCGCTTGGCCCGGTGGATCCGCTGCTCGAACGTGTCGATCACGCCCGCCAGTCCGGGCGTGTCGGCTAGGAGGACCGGGGGGAACCGGTGGACAGCCCGGTCAGAGGCCGAAACCCGACTCGGTCGAGGGTTAGCCGCGCTTCAGTGGTCATGCCGGTGGTGGATGTCCGGGTAATGGGGGTGGGAGTGCCGGAGGGCGGTGTGCCGGTGCGGGTGTGTGTGCGGCTCGCCCGGCGGGTCGTCTGGGCCGTGCTCGTGCTGGTGATGCTCGTCGTGAACGTGCCGGTGTTCGTGGGAGAGTTCCTCGTGGTCGTGCTCGTGCTCATGCCGCTCGGTCAGGTGCAGCCATACGCCGATGCCCATGAGCAGGGCGGCCGCGACGAAATACCCCGTGACCTGTTCGCTGAACACGGCGAGTGACAACCCGGCACCCACGAACGGTGCGAGTGAGAAGTAGGCCCCCGTCCGGGCGGTGCCCAGGTGTCGGAGGGCGAGGACGAAGCAGACGAGACTGACCCCGTATCCCAGAAGTCCGACTACCCCGGCAGCGAGAACGGTCGTCATAGCTGGGACGTGAAATCCCAGCACGAACCCGAGGGCCAGGTTGACCGTTCCGGCGACGACGCCCTTGATAGCGGCGACCTGGACCGGGTCGCTCGCGGACACCTTCCTGGTCAAATTGTTATCAACCGCCCAGGCGAGACACGCCCCGGCCACGGCGAGCGATCCCCAGGGCACTTGCACGCCCTGCGTCCCACCCCACGAGAGGAGTACCCCGCCCGCGGTGATGGCCGCCATCCCGAGGGCGATTCGGCGGTCGAAGTTCTCCCGGAACACGAACCAGGCGAGGAGGGCGGTCAGCACCCCTTCGAGGTTCAAGAGGAGGGCGGCGGTCGAGGCCGGGGTCGAGGCGAGACCGAGCATCAGCAGTGCTGGCCCGACCACGCCGCCCGCTCCGACAGCACCAGCCAGCCAGGGCAGGTCCGCGCGGTTCAATCGGGCCTCGGTCGAACGACCGCGCAGGCCGGACAGTATCCACCACGCGGAGAGGCCTAGGCCGGACCCGAGGTAGAGCAGACCGGCAAGGGCTACTGGAGGGATCTCGCCGAGGAGCAGTTTGGCGAGCGGGGTGCTGGCGCCGAAGAGGGCGGCTGCCAGAATTGCGTAGAGAACGCCGGACCGACCGGGCGGAAAGGGTGATCGCATGAGTGCCTCCGATGATGACTGCATACCGTCGATAGGCCCGTTCCGCTAGCACCCCCGACAGAGTCTCACAGGGTCTCGCAGCCGCGCGACTTGCTTCGACTTTGATTCAGTCTCCTCAACGAACGCGGAGCAGCCGGAGTGCGTTCGCCACGACCACCAGCGTGGCCCCGGAGTCGGCGGCCACCGCCGCCCACATGGACGAGTAGCCGAAGAGGGTCAGCACCACGAACACGGCCTTCACCCCGAGGGCGAAGTAGATGTTCTGCCGGATGATGGTGAGCGCCCGGCGGGAGTGGCGGACGAGCCAGGGCAGTTTTGACAGGTCGTCCGACATGAGGGCGATGTCGGCCGTTTCGATGGCGGCGTCGGTGCCGATGGCCCCCATCGCGAGCGCCACCGTCGCCCGGCCCATCGCGGGGGCGTCGTTGACTCCATCCCCGATCATGGCGACCGCGCCGTACTTGGCGACGAGTTCTTCGACCTTCGTCACCTTGTCCCCGGGGAGCAGTTCGGCGTGGATTTCGTCCACCCCGGTCTCACGCGCTATGGCCTCGGCCGTGCCGCGGTTGTCCCCGGTGAGCATGACGACGTGCTCGATGCCGGCCGCTCGAAGGTCAGCGATGGCTCGTTTCGCCTCCGGGCGGACGGTGTCGGCGAGCGCGATGAACCCGCAGACGTGCCGGTCGTTCCCGACCACCACGACGGCCTTCCCGGATTTCGAGAGGGCTTCGAGCCGCTCGTGAACGTCCGGCGTCTCCTGCCCGCGCTCTTCCAGGTAGCGGTGCGAGCCGACCCAATAGACCGTCCCCGCCACCCGGCCGCTCGCCCCCTTGCCGGGCAGATTCCGGAACTCGTCGGCCGTGGGCACACTCACCCCCTTCTCCTTCGCGTAGGCGAGGATGGCGTGGGCGAGCGGGTGGGTGCTGTGGGCTTCGAGGGCCGCGACCCGCTCCAGGAGTTCCTGCTCGGTGTGCTCGCTGAGGGGGACCACCTCGACGACCGTCGGTTTCCCGACGGTGAGCGTCCCCGTCTTGTCCATCGCGATCGCCTTCAGCCGCGCGGGCGCCTCGACGTAGACCCCGCCTTTGATCAGCACCCCGTTCCGGGCGGCCGCGGCGAGTGCCGCCACGATGCTCACCGGCGTGGAGATGACGAGGGCACACGGGCAGGCGATGACGAGGAGGACGAGTGCCCGGTAGAACCAGAGTCCCCAAGCCCCGCCGAAGGCGAGTGGCGGCACGAGGAGGAAGGCGACGGCGAGGAGCATGACGGCGGGCGTGTAGTACTTGGCGAACGTCTCCACCCACTGCTCGGACGGGGCGCGGCGGGACTGGGCCTCCCCGACCATACGGGTGATGCGGGCGAGGGTGGTCTCGGTGGACGGCTTGGTGGATTCGACGGTGAGCGACCCGTCGCCGTTGATGGTGCCGGCGAACACCTCGTCCCCCGGCGACTTCTGAACGGGCACGCTTTCGCCGGTGATCGGGGACTGGTCCACCCCGCCGGTGCCGTCCACCACCTTTCCGTCGAGGGGGATGCGGTCGCCGGGGAGGACGCGGAAGCGGCCGCCGACGGGGACTTGATCCGGGGGAACCTTCCTCTCGCTCCCGTCGGCACCGATGATTCGTGCCTCGGGCGGGGAGAGCGCCATGAGGGCGGCCACCGCGCGGCGCGCCCGCCCGACGCTCCAGGCTTCGAGGGTGAGCGAGAGGGCGAAGAGGAAGGCCACGGTCGCGGCCTCCAGCCACTGGCCGATTGCGACCGCGCCGACGACGGCGACCACCATCAGGAGGTTCATGTCCGGGCGGAGCCGCTTGAGTGCGATCCACGCCTTCGGCAGGACCGTCCAGACGCCGGCCAGGATGCTGAGCAGGTAGAAGGCGATGACGACGGCCGACGGCCTGGCGACCCCCTCCTCAATGAAGGCCGCTCGCGCCCCGGCGAGGGCGGCATGGATTCCCGCCCCGGCGAGGAGCAACCCGCCGCTCGCCGCGGTGAGGACCGTGCGGCGGTTTCGCTCCCAGAACCCTTCGTCGGCGAGGGCGGTCTCCTCGTCCCGCCACGGCTCGGCCGTCATCCCGGTGCGGGCGACGGCGGCCTGGACTTCGGCCTGGGAGAGCGGCACGCCGGCCGCGACGGTCATCTTGGCGTTCAGCACGTCGAACGCGAGGTTCGCCTCACCACCGATGACGGGGCCGAGTTCCCGCTTCAGGACGGCGACCTCTTCGGCGCAGTCGAGGCCGCGGACGCGGTACGCCTGGGGCTGGTTCTGATTTTTTTCCATCACTCGTCCTCGGTGTCGCGCAAGTTGTACGGCCGGTCGCGTTTCGCTCGTGCGGGGTTCTCCCTCCGGAAACTGCCACACCCGACCCCGCTGTCACCAGGAGCTTCGTCATGAAACTCGCTCTGACCGCCGCCGTCGTCGCACTCGGCCTCGCCGCCGGCACCGCCTCCGCCCAGTACGTCGTCCGCGGCGGTGGCCATCAACACCAGGGTCATAATCACGGGGTGGTCGTGTCGCCCGGCTTCGGCGGGTACGGCGGGTTCGCCCAGCCGTCGCCGGGCATCGGGTTCGGCACCTCGCTCTACAGTCCGGGTTTCGGTAACGGCTACGGGTCGCCCGGGTTCGGCGGGTCGTTTTACACCCCGGCCCCGCGCCGCCACCTGGATTTTGTCCCCGGCCACTACGACGTCCACCGCGGCCACCTCGACTACCACCCGAGTCACTACCACTCGCACCGGTTCGGGCCTGGCCCGCGGCACTAAGCCAGAGGTGCATTGGTTGATACCACGCCGAAGGGCCGACGAGGAAATCGTCGGCCCTTCGGCTTTGGCTCATTCTCGCACGAACGGTGAGTGGCCCTGTGCCCCGTTGGGGAATTCTACAAGCTGGCCCACACTCCACTTCACTACGGCGTCGAGGCGAGGGAGATCAAAGCGAGTTCAAGAACGCGAGCAGGGTACGCCGCTTCGCGTCCGGCAGGTCCTCGAACTGGTCCCGTGCCGCTTTCCCCTGGCCGCGGTGCCCGAGGATCGCGTCCTCAATGGTCGCCGCCCGCCCGTCGTGCAGGAAAAACGGCTGGGTCCGCAATCCCCAGAGCGGCGGGGTCCGGAAGTCACGCCCGTCGGCGAACCCGTCCTCGATCCCGTCCCCGAGTTTCCCCATGTCGTGCAGCAGGAAGTCCGAGTACGGGTGGAACTCCTGGCGGTCGAGCGCGGCCACCTCGCTCCGCCCGGTGGTGAGCGTCGGGGTGTGGCAGTTGGCGCACCCGATACTGTGGAACACGACCTCGCCGTTCCGGACCGCCGGAGTCACCGCGCCGCGGGGCGGCGGGGCCAGGAACCGCATGAAGTTGCGGAACCCGACCACGTCCTCGATGTCCGGCTCGTTCGGGCTTTCGACCGGGTTGAACCGGAGCAGGGCGGCGTCCCCTTGGGGGGCGTTCTCGTCGTCGATCCGTCGGCCGTCGGCGGATCGGAACCAGCCCGGCGTGGTGATCCCCATCTCGTCCTTGTAGGCGTCGCCGGAGAAGTCGGTGAGGGTGGCGAGTTGGGCTTTCCACCCGAACCGCCCGACCGCCGGGAAGCCGGTCCTCAAGTTGCGAACGATGTGCGGCCGGCCGGCCGTCTCGGGCGTCAGCAGGTGCTGCCGGAGGGACAGCAGAATCAGATCGACGCTCGGTACCTCCTCCACCAGCCCGAGACCGAACAGCGGGGTGGCCCGCCGCTTCGACACGATGGTGGCCTCCTTCGGGATCACCTCACCCCGGAACTGGAACCCCTGGAGGCCGACGATCCCTTCGGTCTGAATGGTCGGCCCGCCGAGCCGGAGGAGCGGGTCGAACCGTCCCTTCACGGTCGTGCCGATTCGTGTGGAAAGCCTGGTGCTGCCGCCGCCGGTGGCCGTCCCGTCGTGACACTCGACGCACGAGCGGCCGTTGAACACCGGGCCGATCCCGTCCGCGTCCCCTTCGCCCTCCTCGAACCCCTCCTTCCCGGCGTGGAACAGGTCGAGTTCCGCCGCGGTCAGCCCCGGCAGCGGGTCGCCGAACCGCGGCCCCGCCGGTTGTGCGGTGGCTCGCGGGGGCTTGAGTGTCACCGCCGTAGCCGCGAGGGTGGCCAGGGCGAGCAGCCCGACGGTCAGCCGGCGGACCCGGTGCGGGTAGAGTGTGGGCGTTTCGACCAGCATGTTCATCACCCTTCGGAACGAGGATTGGGAGTTCGGGATCGGTTAGTAGTCGCCGCTCAGTACTTCGCCGCCGTTCCGGCTGCACAACGAGCGGTAGTTCTCGATGCTCACCGAGGACGTGATGAAGCGACACGACCCGTCCATGTTGAGGAACTGCGCGCCGCCGGTGTGGCTGGAGAAGAAGCTGCCCGGGCTGTTGTTCGGGTGGTTCGGCTGGAGCGAGGTGATGCGGACGTGGACCAGCACCGCCGTCGGGGTGGCCCGCATCTGGAAGCTCGGCTGGGCGGCGTTGTAGAGCGGCGCGGTCGGGGCGTACACCGTCTCCTGTTGCCACACCGGGCCGACCCAACTGTTCTCCGAGAACCGACTGGTCCGCTCGCCGATGCCGATGGTGTTGCTCGACCCGTCGGTGATGTCCTCCACCCGCACCTTGCTGTTCCGGTGGAACACCCCGGTGTACGGCTGCTCCTCGTACCCGAGCGTCCCCAGGCAGCCGGCGTAGCTGCTCACGCTCGCCTGCCCCAGCACGGTCAGTGAACTGGTCGGCGACGGGTAGGCGAACGTGTTCGGCGGGGTCCAGGTGGTGGTGCCGGAGTCGGTGATGTTGATGAGCCGGGCGGGGTTGTCACTCGGGCAGACGTAGACCGGGACGATCGTCTCCCGCCCGGCCTTGTTGGTCGGGTCGAGGATCGGAAGGTTCTGGTTGATGCTGCGGTGCAGGTTGTCCTGCTCGACGTAGGGGAGGATGTGGTAGAAGACACTCCACCCCGGACTGTAGTCCGATTGCTGGAGGGTAGTCGTGGGTTTGGTGTTGGCCGAGAACCCCGGCGGGAAGTGGCCGTAGGCCGAGTGGTAGTTGTGCAGCCCGAGGCCCATCTGCTTCAGGTTGTTCAGGCACTTCATGCGGGCGGCGGCCTCGCGGACCTTCTGGACGGCGGGCAGGAGCAGGCCGATGAGGATGGCGATGATGGCGATCACCACCAGCAACTCGATCAGCGTGAACCCCGACCGGCGAGTAGGGGAGGGCATCTCGAAGATCCTTGGGGAAATGGAGTGGGAAGCAGAACGGGTTGCGTAGCTTAGACTTCGTTTTTTATTAGCTCAGACTAATTTCAATTATTAGCTCTACAGAAGAAATTGTGGCCGACAAGTTGCGATTCGGAAAGTGTTACGGCACGAGTAGAGAAATTCGACATCTGCCCGTAGTCGCTCTGGCGATGCGTAAAAATGAAAATCCGCCGTAAATTATTTTCAGATAAATGGATACGTCATGATAATTTCCGCATGACTTCGCCGAATCGGAAGGCGAGAAACGTGATTAGCTGCGAAGTAAATTGTGAATTAGCGTCGGCGAATTACTTTTTGAGCATCGACGAAATCCCGCCCAGGTGAGCGTGCAGGGCGGGATTCGGAGCGACAATTACTTCTGCTTGAAGTCGCCCGAGTACGGCTTGGTACCGAGCTTGCCACTGATGGTGCCGGCGAGTTTCTTGTCCGACTTGAAGGCGTCGTTCTTCGCCACGAACACCGACGCCTTGCCCTCCGGGTCGTCCTTCGTCGGCTTCGCCTCCAGTTTCACCGTCGTCGGCGAGTCCGACGACTTGAGCGACAGGGTGAGGGTCTTCGCCTCAATGGCTTTCGCCTTGCCCTTGTGCAGGTCGTTGTGGTTGCCGTACACGTACACCGTCACCTCACCGGTCTTCGCATCGGCGACGACCTCCAGGTGGTACTCCTCCTCGCCCCACTCGGCGACCGGCCCCTTGTGCGGGCCGACCTCGTCCTCGGCGCGGCTCACGCCGCCGAACGTCAGCCCGACGGCCACCGCCAAACCCATCAGGAACATCGCGCGCATGGTCCAACCCTCCAGGTGATAGAAACGTCCGTCATCATCACGCCCCGTACGGAGGCGTGATTCCGTCGCCCGCCGCGACGTGCAGCGGGATCGGTTCGTGGGTCGGGGCTGGCTTTTCGTCCAACCCGTCCGCCGTTTCGTCGGCCTCGGCCAAAGCGACCGCCGCGTTCCCGCTGAACCGCAGGAACAGGCCGGGGCGGATCAAGAACTCGCAGAACGTCGAGGTGATGAGTCCGCCGAGGATGACCGTCGCCACCGGGTAGAGGATCTCCCGCCCCGGCTCCTGGCCGACGACCACGAGCGGGACGAGCGCGATGCCGGCCGTGAGCGCCGTCATCAGCACCGGGGACAGCCGCTCCAGGCTGCCGCGGAGGACCATCTTCTCGTCGAACTTTTCCCCCTCGTGTTTCATCAGGTGCAGGTAGTGGGTGACGAGCAGGATGCCGTTCCGGGCGGCGATGCCGCCGAGCGAGATGAACCCGACGAGGCTCGCCACGGTGAGCGTCTGCCCGCTGAGGACGAGCGCCAGCACCCCGCCGATGAACGCCGTGGGCACGGCGATCAGGATCTGGGCGACGATCCGGGCGGACGGGAAGAGCATGTAGAGGACGAAGAACATCCCCACCACCGACAGGACCGCCAGAACGGCGATCAGCCGGGTCGCCCGCTCCTGGCTCTCGAACTGCCCGCCGTACTCGACGAAGTACCCTTCGGGTTTCGTCACTTTCGTGTCGATGGCCGCCTTGATGTCGGTGACGACGCCCTTCAGGTCGCGGCCGAGGGCGTTACAGCGGATGACGATCCGCCGGCGGACGTTGTCCCGCTTCACCTGGTTGGCCCCGGCGTCCCCGCCGGTCGGCGGGGTGATGTCGGCCAGGTCTTTGAGCCGCACCTGCTCCCGCCCGCCGGGCAGGTCGAGTCGGAGTTCGCCGAGGTTCGCGACGTCGGCCCGGTACGGCTCTTCCAGCCGGACGAGCAGGTCGAACCGCCGCTGCCCCTCGACCACCTGGGACACGACCTCGCCGTTGAGCGACACCTGGACGAAGTTCCCGACGTACGCCCGGTCCACGCCGTAGAACGCGAGCGCGTCCGGCCGGAGCTTGACGTGAACCTCGTCCACCTTCCGCATCGGCTCGACGGCGAGCGAGCTCACCCCCGGAATCCCGGACACCGCCGCCTTGATCTCGTTCGCCACCTTCTCCAGCGTGTCCAGGTCGTCGCCGTACAGCTTGATGGCGATCTGGGCGGTGCTGCCCGAGATCATGTGGCTGATGAGGTGCGCGAGCGGCTGCTCGACTTCCACGTCCACCCCCGGCACCTCCTCCTTCACCTCCTTCTGGAGCTTCGCGATCACGTCCTTCCGGCTCTTCCCGCTGTCCGGGTTGATGACGACGACGTACTCGTTCGCGTTCGGCGGCTCGGCGTGCTCGTCCATCTCCGCCCGCCCGCTCCGGCGGGTGAACCCGAGCACCTCCCCGTCCGGGTTCGACGGCGACTTCTGGAAGGACCGGAGCTTCGCGTCCACCAGGGCCGACGCCTGGTTCGAGGCGTCGAGGGACGCGCCCGACGGGAGGGTGACGTTCACCTGGACGGCCCCCTCGTCGAACGCGGGGAGGAAGTCGGCCCCGATGGTCGTCACCCGCCAGACGCAGTACCCGACCAGCAGCCAGGTGACGACTTGGATCGCGACCTGTCGGCGGATGCTGAAGCGGATCAGGTGCGCCCCGAGCCACTTGAGAATCTTCAGAAGAAACCCGTCCCCGCGGTGGTGGGCGGAACTCGACCGGCCGAGCAGGTAGTACGCCATCACCGGGGTGACGCACAGCGACACGACGAGGGACGCCAGGATCGACACGATGTAGGCGACGCCGAGCGGGGCGAACAGCCGCCCCTCGATGCCGGACAGGGCGAACAGCGGCAGGAACACCAGTATAACAAGAGCCGTCCCGAACACGATCGCCGAGCGGATCTCGACACTCGCCTCGTAGATCACCTTGATGGGCGACCGCGGGGCCGGCGAGTGGCCGTTCTCCCCGAGCCGGCGGTAGATGTTCTCCACGTCCACGATGGCGTCATCGACCAACTCGCCCATCGCCACCGCGATCCCGCCCAAGGTCATCACGTTGATGGACAACTCGACCCCGGTGACGAGGCCGACGAACTTGAACACGAGGACGGTGATGACCAGCGACAGCGGGATGGCGGTGAGGGAGATGAACGTGGTGCGGACGTTGAGCAGGAACAGGAATAGGATCACGAGGACCAGACCGGCCCCGATGACGAGTGCCTCGCCGACGTTGTAGACGCCGCGGTCGATGAAGTCGCGGATCTGGTACAGGTCCGTCTCGACGATCACGTCCGGCGGGAGCGACGCCTCGACGTCGCGGAGGGCCTCCTTCACGGCGTCGGTTAGCGCGCGCGTGTCCACGTGCGGCTGTTTGGAAATCGTGAGCGCGACCGCCGGGTAGCCGTTGATCGAGGAGTCGCCCCGTTTGATCTGCGCCCCCTCCGCCACCCGCGCCACGTCCTGGAGCAGCACCGGCCGGCCGGGCGGCTTGCCCGGCTCGTACTTGTCGGGCGGCTTGACGGTGATGATCCGCAGGTCCACGACCACCTGCTCGGGGGACGGACCGAGCCGGCCGATCACCCGGATGGGGGTCTCGGTGCCGCCCGCGACCGAGTACCCGCCGGTGTGGTTCACGTTGTTCGCCCGCAGCGCCTCCTCCACCTGCTGGAGGGTGACGCCGTACTCGGCCAGCTTCACCGGATCGACCAGCACCTGATACTGCTTCCGCCCCCCGCCCATCGAAATCACCTGAGCGATGCCGGTGATCTTGAGCAGGCGGGGTCGGACCACCCAGTCGGCCAGCGTGCGGAGGGACAGTTGCCGTTGCAACTCGGACGGGAACACGAGCTCCCGGTGCTGCCCGCCGACGGACGCCCGAACGGTTTGCGAGCCGTCGGCCGCCGTCGGCTGCCACGCGGTGCCAGTAACTGCCACCGCCTCCCACGCCGCGTGGTTTCGTCGGTCGGTCGGCTTCCAGGTGTGGAGTGTCGGTTCCGTTCCATTCGCTCCAGGCACCCGCTCGGCGTAGTAGGGGGTTCCGGGTACGGCGACCAGTTCCCCGCCCTTCGGCCCCGGCTGCCGCCGCATGCCGGCGATCATGATCTGGCCCATGATCGAACTGATCGGGGCCATCTGCGGGCGGACGCCCTCGGGCAGGTCGCCGGACACCGTGGTGAGCCGCTCCTGCACCGTCTGCCGGGCCGTGCGGATGTCCACGTTCCACCCGAACTCGACGTACACCACCGACAGCCCGAACCCGGACTGGCTCCGCACGTCCTGCACCCCGGTCGCCCCGAGCAGGGCCGATTCGAGCGGGAAGGTGACGAGCGTTTCCACCTCCTCCGGGGCGAGGCCGGCGCACTCGGTCATCACCACCACCCGCGGCCGGTCGAGGTCCGGGAACACGTCGATCGGCATCCGCGTGGCGAGGTACCCGCCGTACCCGAGCGCGACGAGGCACAGGACGACGACCAGCGGGCGGTGCCGGAGCGAGAACTTGATGAGCGCGTTCAGCATGGGATGTCGCTCCGGTTAGTGGTTGTGGCCGGCGTGGGGGTCGGCAGCGCCGCCGGCGGCTTGGGCCTTGATCGCCCGGTTGATGGCCGCCGCGTGGTTGCGGACCACAAACTCGGCCTCGGTCACACTCCCGTCGTTGGCGACGACGACCTCCGACCGGTCGGAGTACAGCACCCGCACGGGCTTGCGGATGAACATGTCGCCGCTCTGCACGAACACGTACGCCTCCGGCCCCTCCCGCACCACCGCCCCGGCGGGGAAGACGAAGGGGAGAATCTCCCGCTTCCCGTCCGGGCCGAGCGTCACGAGTTTTTCGACCGGCATCCGCAGCCGCGCCCGCTGACCCGGGCGGTATCGCCAGACGAAGTGGGTCTTCCCGTCTTGGGTGAACGTGCGGGGCTGGTTGTCGAGGGGCAGGTAGAACGCGAACGTCCGCGTCGCCGGATCGACCTGGTTCGACAGGTGATGGATGCGGAGGGGGTCTTGCGGCTTCCACGCGGCCGGGTTCTCGTCGGCGAACTCCGCCCGGATGGGCACCTTCTTCTCGGCGGCCGCCGCGAGGGCGTCGGCCTCGGACTTGAACGCCCGGCCCTCGACGAACAGCCGCTGGTGGTTCGCGAGCAGGCACAGCGTCTGCCCGGCCTGCACCTGTTCGCCGAGCGTCACCTTCAGATCCTGGACTTCGTACAGGTCGGCGGCGGGGGAGGGGTCGGCCGCACTCCCGGTCGAAACGGGCAGCGGAACGGGCGCGGCTCGTGCCGGGGCAGTCACGACAACTTGGGTGATCACATCCCCCTTCTCCGCCCGGTCCACCTGGTCGGTCGTCAGCCCGAACACCTGGAGTTGTCGGCGGTACGCCTGCACCTGGGTGGTGAACCGCTTGACCTGGTTCTCCTCCTCGATGAGGACGGTTCCGGACTGCGTGCCCTTTTTGACCAGTTCGGCCACCCGGTCTCGTTTGGCGGTTGCGAACTCGAGCTCCCGCGCGGTCTTCGCCAGATCGGTCTGGGCGCTCTGGAGGAACTCGCTCACCAGTTGCATGGCGAAGAGCGGGTCGCCCGCCTTCACCGTGTCGCCCGGCTTGGCCCGGATCTCGGTGACGACACCGGCGACCTTCGAGGTGACGCCGCGGTCGCTCTCGCCGGGGCGGTCCACCACCACGCCCGGGATGAGAATCGTCCGCCAGTACTCCTGCGGCGTCGGGCTGTCCACGTCGAGACCGAGGTTCTTCTGGGCCTGCGGCGACAGCTTCACCCGGTCATCCCGCGGGCCGTGGTCGTGGCCTTCGTGTCCGCCGCCCGCCGCGTCGTGTGCGGCCTCGGGCTTCCCCTCCGACTTGGGCGGGAAGACGTACGGCACCCACCAGTCCTGGGTGCGGAAGGCGACGAAACCGGCCCCGGCGAGAAGTGCCACCGTGATGACCGGTGAGAGAATACGTTTGAACCACATGGAAGAACCTCGCCGGCGCGTCAGCACCGAAGAAGGGACTTGGGGAGTGGACGCAGGTGAAACGGGGCGGCGAAGAACCGGCGCGGAGAATCCGCGGGTCAACCGAAGTACCCGTGTGCCGGGTTAATTCCGAAGGGTGAGCAGAGAGATGTAGAGGGGAACCGAGCGGAAGGATTGCCGGCGTTCGTACCGGAAGGCGACGCGGACATCCACACCGCCAGCCGGCTCAGCCCAGAGCGGGAGGCAAAGGTCGTCCCCGGTCGGCGTGTCCGCGGCCGGTGAGGGGATCGCGACTGTCACCACGGGAGCGGGGTTCACCGCCGGGCAGTTCCGCTCGTGCGGTTGCCGGTCCGGGTGCGAGTGGCCACCTCCCGCGTCACTCGTGGAGTGATCGTCGGACGGGGCCAGCCCCGCGTCGCTCTGGGTCTCGGTGTTCGATTCACTCCGGCACCCGCAGCCCTTCGACACGGGTGCCGCCAACCCGGATGACGGGGGGGGCAGATCGGCCGGGGCCGATGGCTGGGCGGCCGCGCAGGTGCAGACCCGGACGGGCATCGGCCCCGCCAGCATCAACACCGCGATCAGCAGCCGGACCAGCATGTACGTTTCCTCGGGCAAAGAAGATTATCCGCCCGATCCACTCGGGGTCAAGGTGAACGGCGTCGGTCCCCGTTCCTGCGCCCCAGGGATCGGCACTGACGCGGTGCGATCCGAAGCGGCCGGGCGTGCGGGAAGGCTTCATCCGCCCGCACACCCGGCCCGCCTTTTCAACTCGTCGGTTTCTTGGTGTGCGTTCCGCCCGGTGCTTCGAGCTTGCTCGGTTCCTTGCCCCCGCTCTCGACCGCTTCCCAGAGCGCCTTCGGCGACGGGGTCTCGCCGGCCTTGTGGGTCACTTTGAGGGTCCGCCCCTTCACGTCGTACTCGACCTTCGCCACCCCGTTCACCTCGGCCACCTTCCCCCCGACCTTCTTCGCGCAGGACGCGCAGTCCATCTCCGGGATGGTGATCGTGCTCGCGGCCGGTTCGGCCGCTTGGGCGCGAGTGGACAGCAACAGCAGCGCGCCCATCGCCGCGGCCACCAGCGGGCGGGTCATCGTTTTCATCGGTTGGAACTCCTTTTCGCGGACAGGTTCCCGCCGCCCACAGCGGAGGCATACGGCGGCCGGCGTCGTTGCCGAGTCGCCGCCGTTGGTTCAGGGGGCAGCCGTCGTTGGCACGGCCGTCCCGTCGTGTCACGTCATCTCATTTTCAGCCGGCGGGGCCGGTCACGATCCTGCCCGCACCGGTCAGCCGAGGCCGGTTCACTTCTTGTCCTTGGCCTTCCCGTCGTCCTTCTTCTCGTCGTCCTCGATCGCCGGCGGCGCTTTGTCGAACTTCGCCTTGTACTCGGCCGCGTACTTCTCGCGGAGGCCCGGGTTGCACTTGAAGCAGCTCGACTTCACCCGGTCGTGCTCACACCAGTTCCCCTTCGCCTTCTCGGCCGCCCGGTACTTCTTGCTGCACAGGTCGCACACGTCCTCCGGCAGGCCGTGCTCGTCGCACCACCACCCGCTGTGGTCGCCCTTGGCATCCTCCTTGGCGGGATCCTTCTTGCCGCCATCGGTCTTTGCCACCGCCTTGTCCTTCCCTGTCCCCTTCGTATCGCCGCCGGTGGGGGCGGTCTGGCCGCATCCGGCCGCGAGGACCGCGAGCGCCCCGAACAGGGCGAGTGCGGGACCGCCCCGCGTCAGAAACCTCGTCATCGTCTTCTCCTTCACACCTGGGAAAGTAGGACCGGCTCGTCCGCGGACCCGTTCCGCGAACCGTCCCGGTCTTGGTTCGCCTCGTCGTCGAGGACTTCTGCGTCCAGCCCGAGTAACCCTCGGGCCGTCTCGTCGCCCACGCGGAACACCCGGGTCAGCACCCAGCGGAGGACGTGGGCGACCGCGTCGAAGAACAGGTACAGCACCCGGAGGACCAGGAGCGACATGACCATCGCCCCGATCACCCCGCCGATCACCACGGTGGCGAGCGGCCGCTGCACCTCGGCCCCCTGGCCGGTCGAGAGGGCCATCGGGACAAACCCGAGGCTCGCCACCAACGTCGTCATCAGCACCGGCCGCAGGCGGGTGAGAGACGCCAACCGCACGGCGTCTTGGACCGAGACGCCCTTCTGCCGGAGTTGCCGGACGTAGCTCACCAGGATCATGTCGTCCAGGACCGCGACGCCGGACAAAGCGATGAACCCGATGATCGCCGAGATGGACAGCGGCATGTCCCGCAGCCACAGGGCGAGGATGCCCCCGACCCACCCGAACGGCACCCCGGTGAACACCCGGAGCGCGTCTACCAAGTTGTGGTAGGTGAAGTAGAGGAGGATCAGGATGAGCACGACCGCGACCGGGACGACGATCGTCAGCCGGTCCCGCGCCCGCTCGTAGTTCTCGAACTGCCCGCCCCACTCCAGTCGGTAGCGGCCTTTCGGCAACTCCACCTGCTTGCCCACCTGCTGCTTCGCTTCGGCAACGAACGTCCCCATGTCCCGGCCGCGGATGTTGCAGGTGACGGTGATCCGCCGCTGCGCCCACTCCCGCGTGATGGTGCTCGGCCCCTCGACCACCCGGATGTCGGCCAGCCGGCCGAGCGGCACCCGCTCCCCCGAGGGGGTGGCGACGAGGATCGCGGCGATCGAATCGGGGGTGCCCCGCCACCGGTCCGGGAGCCGGACCACGAGCGGGAATCGGATTTGGCCCTCGACCACGTCGCCCACCGGGAGGGTGCCGACCGCCCGGATCACGTCCGTCACCGCCTTGGCCGGCACCCCGTGGCGGGCGATCTCGTCCTGCTTGACCCGGATTTGCAGGACCGGCTGGCCGGTCACCTGCTCGACCCGCACGTCGGCGCTGCCGTCGATGGCGAGGAGCACCTTCTCGATCTCGGCGGCCTTCTTGGTCAGCACGTCGAAGTCGTCGCCGTACAGCTTGATGCCCAGGTCGGACCGGACGCCGGAGGTCATCTCGTTCATCCGCAGCTCGATCGGCTGGGAGAACTCCGGCTTCTGCCCGGGGACGGCGCGGACCTCCCTCTCGACGAGTGCCCGCAACCCCTCTTGCGTCTTCGCCTTAGTCCACTTCTCCCGCGGGTGCAGCGTGACGAACACGTCGGTCAGTTCGATGCCCATCGGGTCGGTCGCCACCTCGGCCGTCCCCACCCGGCTCCAGACGTGCCGCACCTCGTCCGGGAACTTGTCGCGGATGAGGCGCTCCATTGCGGTGTTCACCCGGTTCGATTCGGCCAGGTCGGTGCCTGCGAGGCGGACGACGTTCACCGTCATCGCCCCCTCGGACAACTTCGGCACGAACTCGGACCCGAGGTACGGGGCGACCATGCCGAACGCCACCACCAACACACACCCGGCGAACGCGACCACCGGCACCGGGTGGGCCATGCTGAACCGCAGGACCGGCCGGTACAGGGCGAGGGCGATCCGCATCGGGAGCGGGTCACGCTCCGTGATCCGCCGCGGCAGGAGATAGCTCGCCAGCACCGGCATGAGCGTCATGGACAGGATCATCGAGCCGACGAGGGCGAAGATGACCGTCAGGGCCATCGGTCGGAACAGCTTCCCCTCGACCCCTTCGAGCGTCAGGATCGGGAGGTAGACGATCATGATGATGAGTTCGCCGAACAGGGTCGGCTTTCTCACCTCGACGGCCGCGTCCCGGACTACTTCGCGCTTCGAGCGGCCCTTCGAGTCGCCGCGGGCGATGTGCCGGACGCAGTTCTCGACCATCACCACCGACGAGTCCACCACCATCCCGAAGTCGAGCGCCCCGAGCGACAGCAAGCTGGCCGCGATGCCGAACCGCCACATGCCGCTGAACGCGAACAGCATCGACAGCGGTATGGCGAGCGCGACGATGAACGCGGCCCGCAGGTTGCCGAGGAACGCGAACAGGACGGCGACGACGAGCAGGCCGCCCTCGAACAGGTTCCGCCGGGTGGTGTCGATCACCACGTCCACCAGTTCGGTCCGGTCGTACACGAGCACCACTTCGACGTCCGGCGGGAGCGTCGGCCGGATCTCGTCGAGCTTCCGCTTGAGGGCCGTGGTGACGGTCTTGCTGTTCTCCCCCATCGTCATGAAGCAGAGGCCGAGGACCGCCTCGCCCCGCCCGTCCGCGGTCACCGCGCCGCGGCGGACCTCGTGCCCGACCTCGACGTCGGCCACCTGCCCGACCTTGACCGGCGTCCCGTCCTTGGCGGCCAGCACCACCCCACGGACCTGTTCCAGGTCGGCGGTGCGGCCGAGGCCGTGAACGAGCAGGAACTGGTTCCCGCGGGTCAGCCCTCCGCCGCCGACGTTTTGGTTGTTCCTCTCCAGGGCCTCGACCACGTCGGCGAACGTCAGCCCGTATTTGAACAGCCGGTCGGGGTCGGGCCGGACCTGGTACTGTTTCTCGTACCCGCCCCAGGCGTTCACCTCGGCCACCCCCGGGACGGTCCGCAGCGCCGGCCGGATCGACCAGTCGTGGACGGTTCGGAGGTACGTCAGCTTCTCGACCCGTTCGGCCTCGGACGCCCGCTCGAAATCCCAGCCCCGCAGGGTAACGGTGTAGTGGAACACCTCGCCGAGGCCGGTCGAGACCGGCCCGAGCTTCGGCCGCGGCACCCCGGCCGGGAGTTCGACCGCGTTCAGCCGCTCGGCGACGAGTTGGCGGGCGAGGTAGATGTCGGTCCCGTCCTCGAACGTGACGACCACCTGAGACAGCCCGAACTTCGACACCGACCGGAGGATCTTCAGGCCGGGCATGCCGGACAGGGCTTGCTCGATCGGGAAGGTGATTTGGGTCTCCGCCTCCTCCGGCCCGAGGGCCGGGGCTGTGGTGTTGATCTGGACCTGGACCGGGGTGGTGTCCGGGAAGGCGTCCACGTCGAGGCGCGTGAGGGAATAGGCCCCGGCGGCGGCGAACGCCACCGCGCCGAGGAGCACGAGGAAGCGGTTCTTGAGCGAGGCGTCGATGATCCAGTTCAGCACTGGGTTTCCCCCCGAGGGACTCGGGTTCTGTCAGGTCGAAAGCGGCAGACGGCCCGACCGGGCCGTTAGTGTTTGCAGTCCGCTCACCCCGCCCCGAGGTCGTTCTTCAGGAGTTCCGACCGCAGCACCCCGCTGCTCGCGGTCGCCACCCACTCGCCCGGAAGAAGCCCGACCAGCACCTCGGTCACCGGCCCGGTCGCGGCCACGTTCTCGGCCCCCGGGCGGACCTTCCGGACGTGAACCACCTTCGGGGCACCCGGGGTCTCGTAGTTCTCGTCCCGGACGAAGACGACGTGGCAGCACCCCTCCCAGTGGACCGCCCCACTCGGGACGATCACGGCCTGAGCCTCCTCCCGGAGTACCACCTCGGCCGTCCCGAAGGTGTTCGCGTGATGCCGGTCGGCCGGGTTCGGCAGGTCCACCCGGACGGGAACCGTCCGGCTCTTCTCGTCGGCGGCCGGGCTGACCCAGACCACGGTCCCCGCGTCCCAGGCGGTCGGTCCGGCGTGGCCGGGGTGGGTGAACCGCACCGCCTGCCCGGGCTTGATTCGCTCGGCGTCGTCCGGCCGGACGCGGAGGGTGAGCCGCATCCGTCCCGTGTCCGCGACCACGAAGAGGGGCCGGGCGGGGTCGGTCGCCTCGTCCTTCACCGCCGTGCGGGCGACCACCTCGCCGTCGAGCGGGGCGACCACCGGGAGCAGGTTGCTCGACCCGGTTCGGCCGGCCAGGTCCGCGGCGAGCGGCTCGGGGACGCCCAGGAACTGCATCCGTCGGGCGAGGCCGGTGGGCGACAGTGTGCGGGCGTCGGCGGCGCGGAACGGCAGCCCCAGGCTGGCGAGCGCCTCCTCCGCCGCGAGCAGCCGCACCTCGGCCTCCTCGGCGGCGGCCTCGGCCGCCTGCACGTCCTTGCCCGCGACCGTCGTTCCGGCCATCGGACGGAGCTTGGCCAGGGTTTCCCGCCGCAGTTCGAGCTGGACGAGGGCCTGCTGGAACTCGGCCTTCACCCGCCCGACTTCGGCCGAGTCGATGAGGGCGAGAACCTCCCCCCGCCGGACCTTGTCCCCGGCCTGTTTCTCCACCCGCCAGACGGTGCCCGCCGCCCGCGGCACGATTCGAGCGACCCGCGTCGGGTCGTAGGTGACCTCGGCGGGGGCGTGAAGGACCTCCTCGATTCGGGTGCGGCCCACGGGGGCGAACGCGAGCCCGATGCGGGCGGCCATCTCGTCAGACGGGAGTTGGAGTCGGCGGAGGTGTTTCTTGCACTTGCTGTCGTTCTCCGCTCGCGGGGCGAAGGCTAGGGCGCGGTCGGCCCGGGCGCGGTCGGCGGCTGCGACCTCCGTCCGGGCGGAGAGTTGGGCCACGTCCGGGTGGCAGAGCGGGCACTCGCTGACGCCGTGGGTCCGACACCACCCGTAGGTCGGGCTGCGGGGGAGGAGGTCCGGGCGGCACTCGACGCAGCCGGACTCGGGGACGCC
>JALHQU010000056.1:30860-33005 GCA_022841795.1 Fimbriiglobus sp. | reverse complement strand
GCAGCTTGACGCCGGGCATGGGGGCATCATACCCGATACACGGGAAGACCTCACCCCCCGGCCCCCTCTCCAAAGTGGAGAGGGGGTGTTCAAGCGGGGTACGCTTTCGGTCTTCGCCGCGACCACCGGGAGCGGGCGAGCGCCCTCCGCTCCCGGGGGTCGCGGCGAAGACTCTCCCCCTCTCCGGCTCGGAGAGGGGGCCGGGGGGTGAGGTCTCCGCCCCGCATCGCCCCGCCGTTCCGTACTCTTTCGTCATGGACCCGCGCGAAATCCCGATCCTGCCCGAAGGGGTGGACCCGACCGCCCCGCCCGTTCCGGCGGCCCCGCCTCCGGCCCCGCTCCCGCCGTCGCAGAAGCTGCCGTCCCCGCGGCAGACGCTGAACTACATCCGCGGGCTGCTGGAGAACCACGGGCTGGAGCCGAAGACCAAGCTCGGCCAGAACTTCCTCATCGACCTGAACATGCTCGACCTGGTGGTGCGGTCGGCCGAGCTGACGCGGGAGGACTCGGTGCTGGAGGTGGGCACCGGCACCGGCACGCTCACCGCTAACTTGGCCGCCTCCGCCGGGGCGGTGTTCACCGTCGAGATCGACCGCAACTTCCACACCCTCGTTCAGCCGCTGCTCGGCGGGCGGGCGAACGTGGTGACGTTCCTGGGCGACGCGCTGGCCCGCAAGAACGAGCTGAACCCGGACGTGCTGAGCGGGTGGGCGGCGCTCACCGCCAGATGCGGCTGCACCCGGCGGAAGCTGGTGGCCAACCTGCCCTACGCCGTCGCCACCCCGGTGATTTCCAACCTGCTCATCCAGAGCGAGTTCCCGATCGACCGGATGGTGGCGATGGTGCAGTGGGAGATCGGCGAGCGGCTGCGGGCGGAGGTGGGCACGAAGGACTACAGCGCGCTCAGCGTGCTGGTGCAGGGGGTGGCCGACGTGGAGACGGTGCGGAAGGTGTCGCCGGCCAACTTCCACCCGCGGCCGAAGGTGGACTCGGCCATTGTTTGCATCCGCCCGAACCCGGCGAAGCGGGCGCGGGTGGGGGACGTGCGGAAGTTCCGCGAGTTCCTGCGGGACCTGTACACCCTGCGGCGGAAGAACCTGCGGGCGGCGCTGGCCGGGTGGCCGCGGGGCAAGTCGGACAAGGCGGAGGTGGACGCCAAGCTGAAGGCGCTCGGGATCGACGGCAACCTGCGGGCGGAGGCGCTGGACGTGGACCAACACCTGGCCTTATGCCGGGTGTTCGGCTGACCGCAGCGGCCACTTAGGGCGGACGAAATGCGAAAAGCGGGCGGGTGTCACCCCGGCCCGCTTTTGCGGTGGTTGCAGTCGCCCCCCGAGACCCGCGCTCAGTGGTGCGGGATCTCGATCTTGCACCAGCCCAGCTCCACGTGCGTGGTGTTGGACGAGTCGTTGGTGAAGAACTTGGGGTGCAGCGAGTAGATGACGAACCGGCCGTCCTTCTTGTCCTCCACCAGGCCGGCGCTCTTCAGCACCCCCAGGTGGTGGGACACGTTGACGATCTCCACCTTCAGCAGGGTGGCCAGTTGGGTGACGTTCTTCTGGCCGGTCCGCAGGCAGTCGATGATGCGGATGCGGTTCGGCTCGGCGATCGCCTGGAGCTGGCGGGCACAAGTCTCGGCGAGTTTCTGGTCGGTCATGACGTGGTGAACCTTGAGGTTCGGCGGAGGGGCGACTCGGTGGGCGAGTCTCACCGCAAGGCCCGACGGTGGGCACGGAATACGGTGAGATGGTATTTTTACCCCCGGCGTGACCACCAGACAAGGTGTTTTTGATCTTCCTAGTTTGCGGCCTCTCGCTGTCGAGAGGGTTTTCCCGACACCCGAAGTGGGCTTTACACGGAGGAATTCGACACCCGCCGGCACCCTGTCCGACCGCACGGCGGTCCGCCGCCGCATCCGCCGCCGACTGGGAGGGTTACAGCGGTCGGCGTCTTGGCCGGCACCCCGAATTCGCGGTCCGTTTTCCCGCTCCCGCACTCCGGGCACTCGGCTTGCGGGTCGTCGGTCGCCCGCGGGATCAGGGCTTCGAAGTGGTGGTCGCACTCACGGCAGTGGAACGGATACAGCGGCATCGGCGAAGACTCCTGCGGGTGTTGCTATTCTAGTCCCAGGAGCCGCCGACCGTC
>JALHQU010000056.1:0-30850 GCA_022841795.1 Fimbriiglobus sp. | reverse complement strand
CCGCCGGTGGTGTGAACCCACCGGCGGGCCGCCGGTGCCACGAAAACCAAGACCGAACCGCCGCCCGCAAAGGAGCTGCCATGTCCGACCCGTACACCGCGATTCAGGTGGTGATGATGCCGCGGGACACCAACCCGGTGGGCACCATCTTCGGCGGGGTGATCCTCAGTTATATCGACATGGCCGGGTCGATCGCCGCCCGCCGCGAAGCGTCGCTGCTCGGGGCGAACGGGCTGGCGTTCGTCACCGTCGCCATCAACCGCGTCGAGTTCAAGCAGCCGGTGCTGGTGGGCGACGTGGTCAAGTTCGTCACCCGCGTGGCCCGGCTCGGCCGCACGTCCGTCACCATGCACATCGACGTGCTTGCCGAGCGGGGGGCGGACACCATCCCGGTGACGGACGCCGAGGTGGTGTATGTGGCGGTGGACCCGAGCGTGCCGACGGCCGACCGCAAGCCGGTGCCGATCAAGCCCGGGAGTTAAAGAGGACCCCACCCCCCGGCCCCCTCCCCGAACCGGAGAGGGGAGAAAAGGCCGAAGACCTTCTGTCTCCCCCTCTCCGGTTCGGGGAGGGGGCCGGGGGGTGGGGTCTCGGATATACCACCCTCTTTCCGCCCTCCCGCCGGACCCGTCATGCCGATCCTGCAACCGTACCTGCACTTCGACGACCTGGAGCTGGAGGCGGTGTACCAGTCCGCCGCCCGCACCGTCACGCAGGCGGACATCACCACCTTCGCCGGGTTCAGCGGCGACTACAACCCCATCCACATCGACCACGAGTTCTGCAAGACCACCCCGTTCCGCCAGCCGATGGCCCACGGGTTCGCGGTGTTCAGCATCGCCAGCGGGCTGAGCATCCACGCCCCGCTCACCAAGACCGTCGCCCTGCTCGGGGTGCGGGAGTGGAAGTTCGTCGCCCCGGTGTTCATCGGCGACACCGTCCACGTGCTGAGCACGGTGACGGAGAAGCACCTGAAGGGGGTGGGCAAACGGGGCGAGATCGTGTGGCACCGGCAGATCAAGAACCAGCACGGCAAGACGGTGCAGGAGGGGGTGATGACCACACTGGTGGAGTGCCGCGCGAAACGGTGATTGAAGAATTTTGATTGATGATTGGGGAAAACACCCCGTCTCGAACCTCCGCACCCGTCAGCGTATCCTGTCTTCAATCCTCAATCTTCAATCTCCAATCTCCGATCTTCAATGACGACCCGCACCCGCTTCGCCCCGTCCCCGACCGGCTACCTGCACATCGGCGGGGTCCGCACGGCCCTGTTCTGTTGGCTGCTCGCCAGGCGGCACGGCGGGCAGTTCATCCTCCGCATCGACGACACGGACGACGCCCGCAACCGGGCCGAGGCAGTGAAGCCGATCATCGACGGGTTCAAGTGGCTGGGCGTGGACTGGGACGAAGGGCCGACGGCCGACGCCAGCGGGGACAGCTTCGGCCCGCACAAGCCGTACTACCAGGGGCAGCGGAACGACAAGTACGAAGCCGCCGCGATGAAGCTGCTCGCGGAGGGGAAGGCGTACCCGGACTACACCACCCCGGAGCAGCAGGACGCCGCCCGCGAACACGCCAAGCTGGCCCGCAAGCCGTATGTGCATCGCGGCACCAACCGCGACGTGCCGGCGGAGGAGAACGTGCGGCAGTACGCGGCGAAGAAAGCCCCGCTGCTGCTGCGGGTGGACGTCGGCCGGCGGGTGACGTTCACCGACGCGGTGAAGGGCAAGCACGAGGTGAACACGGACACCATCCGCGACCCGATGCTCCTCCGCGGGCCGGACGAGAACGGGCTGTGCCGGGCCGTGTACAACTTCGCCACGGTGGTGGACGACATCGACTTCGGCATCACCCACGTGGTGCGGGCGATCGAACACCTGGAGAACACGCCGACTCAGCTCCTCATGTACCAGGCGCTCGGGGCGACGCTGCCGACGTTCGGGCACGTCCCGCAGGTGTATTTTGCCGGCGAGAAGATGAGCAAGCGGAAGACGCCGAAACTCTCCGCCGACGAGGTCGCCAAGTTCAAGGCGTGTGGGTGGACGGACGCGGAGATCGCCGGGCGGGACGACCTGAACATCATCGCCGTCGCGTACTACAAGGAGATCGGCTACCTGCCCGAAGCGCTCATCAACTACCTGTGCCGGCTGGGGTGGAGCCTGGACGCCGAGACCGAGTTCATGACCCTGGACACCCTCAAGGCGAACTTCACCCTCGACCGGGTGACGGACGCCCCCGGCGGGTACGACGCCAAGAAGCTGTACTGGATTCAGGGCGAGCACATGAAGCTGGTGCCGACCGCCGAGAAGGTGGAGCGGTGCGTGCCGTTCCTGAAGCGGGCGAAGCTGATCGGCGACACGCTGGACGACCGCACGCGGGCGGTGCTGACGAAGATCGTGGACGCGTCCGGCGACCGCATCAAGCTGTTCAGCGACGTGCTGGCGTTCGCCGCCCCGATCTTGAAGAGTGACATCGAGTACGACCCGAAGGCGGTGGAGAAGGCGTTCAAGGACCCGACGGCGAAGACGCTGCTGGCCGAGTTCGCCGAGATGCTGAAGGGGTGCGACCCGTTCGACGCTACGACGACGGACAAGGCGGCGCACGACTTCCTGGCCCCGAAGGGGCTGAAACTCGGGGCGATCCAGCTCCCGCTGCGGGTGGCCGTCACCGGCACCACCTCCGGGTTCGGCATCTTCGACACGCTGGCGATTTTGGGCAAGGAAGCGGCGTTGAAGCGGATCGAGACGGCGCTGGCGATGAGGTAGAATGTACTTTCGGAGGGCCGACCGATGACCGCGACCTTACCTGACTCGGTGTTCCAATCTGCGGCCCGCTACCGGCTGCCCGATTTGCTGACCGTTTACGAGGGGTTGGCTCGGCTGTCACTCGACACCTGGGGCAAGTTGTGCCAGGACGCCTTGCGGGTCGGAGACGCCGAACCACTCCACGCCACCCGCGAGCAGTACGAGGCGTACCTCCGCGGTGAACTCGACCGCCTCGACCTGTTGATCCGGACGATCGATTCTCGGCCGGAGTCGTCCGACGAGTACCGGGTGCGATTCGTCGCGCTCCGGGACCAACTGGCGACGCACTTTAACAAATTATTCCCTCGCTGGCAGACGCTCGAAGACCTGGAAGGCATTCTGCTCGAACCCCTGACCCCGAGCCGCGAAGCGCGACTGGAACTGGTCAAGCGGTATCCGCCCCCGCAAGCGTGGTACGACGAGACGGTGGACCCGTTCCAGCCTGAGGAGTAGCCGCCGTGCCTCCTCCGCTTCAACAAGGCCAGATCGTCTGGGCGACGCTGCCGGACCCGGCCGGCCGGAATGCGAAAGACCGCCCCGCCGTCATCACCACCCCGACCGCCGAAATCGCCGAGTTCGGCACGGTCGAACTGGTGGCCATCACCTCGCGGACCGGGGACGCACCGGCCGAGGTGAGCGTGCCGATCCCGTGGATGCGTGGCGGCCACCCGCGCACGAAACTGAACCGCGAGAGCGTAGCGATCTGCTCCTGGTATTTTGCCGTTGCGGTGGATGATGTGAGACCCACCGCTGGTCGTGCGCCGCTCGGCGAGTTGGCAAGAATCCTGTCGATTCTCACGGCGTTGAAGGCCGAACCGCCACCTCCGCCCGACCCGGCCACCTGAACGGCTACAATACCCGGATGCCTTCGCACCCCACCCGCCCCGAACTGCTCGCCCCGGCCGGCGACTGGGAGGCGCTCCGCGCCGCCGTCGCTAACGGCGCCGATAGTGTCTACTTCGGCCTGTCCGCGTTCAACGCCCGCGCCCGCGCCCACAACTTCACCCTCGACGAACTGCCCGAGGTGATGGCCTTCCTGCACGCCCGCAACGTCCGCGGGTTCGTGACGCTGAACGTACTCATCTTCAGCGACGAGATGGAGGAGGCGAGTCGGTTCGTGACGGCGTGCGCGGCCGCCGGTGTCGATGCCGTCATCGTGCAAGACCTGGGGCTGGTGCAACTCATCCGGGCCATCGCCCCGACGCTGCCGGTGCATGCGTCCACGCAGATGACGCTGACCGAGCCGCGGGGAATCGAGTTCGTGCGGCGGCTGGGCGTGGAGCGGGTGGTGCTGGCCCGCGAACTGTCCCTCGACGAGATTCGCAAGGTCACGGCGAACACCTCCACCCCGGTGGAGGTGTTCGTTCACGGGGCGCTGTGCGTGGCGTACAGCGGGCAGTGCCTGACCAGCGAGGCGCTCGGCGGGCGGAGCGCGAACCGCGGGCAGTGCGCCCAGGCCTGCCGCCTGCCCTACGAGATGATCGTGGACGGGCAGAAGCGGGAACTGGGCGACAAGGCGTACCTGCTCAGCCCGCAGGACCTGGCGGCGTACGAACTGATCCAGCCGCTGATCGAAGCCGGCGTCATCTCGTTCAAGATCGAGGGGCGGCTGAAGGGCGGGCCGTATGTGGCCGCGACCACGCAGACGTACCGCACCGCCATCGACACCGCCCTCGCGGACCAGGAGTTGAACCTGACCCGCAAGCAGGAACTCGATTTGGCCCAGACGTTCAGCCGCGGGCTGACGCACGGGTTCCTCGACGGGGTGAACCACCAGGTGCTCGTCCGCGGGCGGTTCCCCAAGAGCCGCGGGGTGAAGCTCGGCACGGTGGCCGGCGTCGGCCGGCACGGCGTGACGGTGCGGCTGGCCGAGAAGTTGCCGACGGACGAATTGATCCGGGCCGGAGATGGGGTGCTGTTCGACCTGGGCACGCCCGAGCAGCAGGAACCGGGCGGGCGGGTGTGGAAGGTGAACCACGCCCAGGGACGGCCGTCCCTGGGCGTGGAAGTGGAGTTGCAGTTCGAGCCGGGGGCCGTGGACTTCGCCCGCATCCCCGTCGGGTGCGACGTGTGGAAGACGGACGACCCGGAGTTGAAGAAGCGGCTGGCGCACACCTACAGCCAGGACAAGCCGGCCCGTCGCGAGCCGCTGACGGTGGCGCTCGCCGGGAGCGTCGGCGGGGCGATCACGCTCACCCTTTCCACTGACAGCGGAATGTCAGCGTCCGCCGCGTGGCCCGGCCCGCTGGAAGTGGCGGCGAAGCGGGCGACGACCGTGGAGGAAATGCGGGACCAACTCGCCCGGCTGGGTGACACCCCGTTCGCACTGGCGAATTTCGTGTCCACGCTGCCGGCCGGCGTGCTGGTGCCGAAGAGCGTGCTGAACGACCTGCGGCGGCGGGCCGCGGCGGAGTTGGTGACGAAGCGGGTGCGGGTGCATCACATCCAGGAGCCAGATGCGTTGGCACGGTTAAGAAGCACCCCCCCACCCGCCGACACCTGCGGTGTCGCCGACCTCCCCCGCAAGGGGGGAGGTGAAGAGGGCAACCGGGTTTTCACCTCCCCCCTTGCGGGGGAGGTCGGCGACGGCGACAGCCGGCGGCGGGTGGGGGGTGCGAATCTCACCGTACTGGTGCGTTCACTGTCGCAACTCGACGCCGTGCTGCCGCTCCGCCCCGCGGTGGTGTACGCCGACTTCGAGGACCTGCGACGGTACCCGGAGGCGGTGGCGAAGGCCCGCACCGCCGGCATCCCCATCGGCCTCGCGACCAACCGCATCTGGAAACCGGGCGAGGACGGGTTCCAGGCCATCGTCGCCCGCGCCCGGCCGGACCTGGTGCTGGTGCGGAACCTGGCGAGCATCGAATACTTCCAGGCCGAACTGCCCGGCACCCCGCTCGTCGGCGACTTCAGCCTGAACGTGGC
Organism: Fimbriiglobus sp.; assembly: GCA_022841795.1. Classification (GTDB taxonomy): domain Bacteria; phylum Planctomycetota; class Planctomycetia; order Gemmatales; family Gemmataceae; genus JALHQU01. Next base: position 25,118 of record JALHQU010000056.1, on the reverse strand, counting down.
AAACGACCTGACCGCCGATGTGCTGCGGGCCGCCGGGCTGGTCCGCCTGGTGCCCAGCTTCGACCTGAACTGGGGGCAGTTCGCCGTGCTCATGCGGCACGCCGACCCGACCCTGTTCGAGCCGGTCGTCCACCAGCACATACCCATGTTTCACATGGAGCACTGCGTGTTCGCCGCGTTCCTGAGCACCGGCAAGGACCACCGCGACTGCGGTCGGCCGTGCGACACGCACCGGGTGGAACTGCGGGACCGCGTCGGGGCGCACTTCCCGGTTCACCCGGACACCGGCTGCCGGAACACCGTGTTCAACAGCGTGCCGCAGTCGGCCGCCGAGTACGTCGGGCGGATGAAGGAGCTGGGCATCCGCTGGTTCCGCATCGACCTGCTCCGCGAGACGCCGGACGAGGTGGCGGCGCTGGTGGACCGCTACCGCCGGGTGATCGCGGGCACCGACGACGGCAAGCAGACGTGGAAGCAGTTGAAGGCGGTGAACCAACTCGGCGTCACGCGGGGAACACTTCAAATGGCGTGACGCCGGCCGGTCACTTTTTGTACCCACCCCTATCCCGCACCAGCTTGGCGGTGTCGGCCTCGCTCAGCACGAACACGTCCGTGCGGCCGGGGTCGGCCACCTTCGCGTACACCTGCTTGCCGTTCGTGCCGCCCACCTCCCCGCCCAGGTGCAGCGTCTTCGCCTCGCCGTTCGGCGAGCGGACGACGATCACCCGGCTCGGCTTCTCCAGCCCGTACAGCTTCAGGTCGGCGTCCTTGTCGGCCACGAACCGCTCGGCCTTCAGCCCGGCCAGCGCCGCCAGCGTGTCCGTCACCTTCGCCGTGTCGAGCGGCTCGTCCGGCTTGGCGGGGTCGATCCACATCGGGCCGACCTTGCTGAAGGCAAAGTTGGCCGTTCCGGCGCTCACCGCCAGGCTCTGCACTTGGGCGGCGTCCACCCCGGTCCACACCGCCTTCTTGCGGTACTCGTTCAGCAGCTTGCCGGTGAGCGTGGTGTCGAACACCGCCACCGCGTCGCCCTTCTCCACCTTGCCGAACGCCCGCTTGGTGTCCCCGTCGAACTTGCCCACCAGCACGCTCAGCACCTCCTTGTCGCCGTTGTAGAAGGTGAGCTTGGCCTGTGGGGAGTCCAGGCCGAACGGCTTCAGGTCGGCCGGCTTCTCGGCGGCCAACTCGTCCGCCCGCAGCTTGGCGGCGGTGTTGATCAGGTCGTCCAGCTCCGCTTGCTCGGCATCCGCAGTCGCCGGGGCGGTCATCTTCCAGGTGCCGTCCACCTTGGCGAACGTGGCGGTGCGGTCGCCGCGGGCGATCGTCACCTTGTCCGCGTCCACGAACGACGCCAGCGCCTTGTCCTTGAACTTGATCGGGTCGGCCAGCAGCTTGTTCGCCAGCGGGCCGGCCAGCACCTTCACCGGCCCGGCCTTGTCGATCCGCACGAACCGATCGCCGTCCGGTTTGCCGTCCTCAACTGGTTTGCCCACCTGCACCACCAGCATCTTCGGCTTGTCCACGCCCACGGTCAGGGTGAGTTCGGCAGCCGGAGAATCCAGGCCGAACGCCTTCAGGTCGCCCGGTTCGAGCGCGGCCACCTTCGCTGCTCGCAGGCGGGAGAGTTGGTCGGCCAGGTCGTCGGCGGTGAGCGCGTCGGCCTTGAACTTGGTCGGCTTCACCACATCCCAGCCGATGCCCTGAGCCAACTCGAACTCGTCCTTCCCCTTCGTCCGCACCACGCCGGTGAGCTGCGTCGGGTCGAACGCCAGCAGGGTGCGGTCGGCCAGTTCCAGCTTGCCGCGGGCCAGCGCCGCTCCGCTCGCCCCGCTCACCACCCCGGCCGCCGGGCCGTCGTCCACCCGCACGTACCGCTCCCCGCTCGGCTCCTCCTTACCCAGCTTGATCGTGTACGTCTCCGGCTTATCCCCGCCGGTGCTCACGGTGACGGTGAACGCCGGCTTGTCCAGCCCGTAGTCGGCCCACTTCACGGTCGGCCCGTAGGCGGCGAGGCGGACGACCGGCGGGTTGGCGGCGGTGAACACCAGGTTGTCCACCGCCTGCCGGTCGGCGGTGAACCCGTCCGCCTTCCACTCGGGTGCCTTGTCGTCCTTCGTCAGGGTGACGGTGTCGGTGCCGGCCACCGTCACCTTCGTCAGCTTGGTCGGGTCGAGGCTGAGCAGGGTGCGGTCGAGCCAGCCGAGGGCCGGCTTGTCGGCGGCGGCGAAGGTGGCGTCCGGCAGGACGAACACCGCCGGGTTCGGGCCGTCGGCGAGTTTGGCGAACCGCCCGCTCTTGCCCGCCTCGCCGGTCGGCTTGCCGACCAGCAGCGTCCGCGTCACCGGCTGCTCGCTGCCGTCCGGTTTCTTCTCCTTCGCCGTCACGCTCAGCTTGAGCGCCGGCTGGTCCAGCCCGTGTTTGGCCGGGTCCACCGTCAGCGACTCGTACTTGTCCACCTTCAGGGCGGCCACGGCGGACGCCAGTTGCAGCACCTCGCCGGTGCCGGCGGGGGCGTCGAACGGCCCGCTCAGCTTCCACTTGTCCGCGTCCTTGGTCAGCGTGTACTTCTCCCCGCCGCGTTCCACGCCCACCGCCGTCACCTGCTCCGGGGTGCCCGACCACAGTTGCAGCGGGAGCAGGTCGAGCGCACCCTTGTCGAGCGAATCCACCACCGCCTGCGGGACGGCGAACACCCCGCCGCCGTTCACCCGCGCGAACGCTTCCGGCTTGCCCGGCCGGGCGGCGCCGATCTCCAGCTTCTGCGACTTCGCCCCCGCGTCGCCCTTGAACCCGAGGGTGAGGGTGAACCGCGGCTTGCCCAGCCCGTACTCGCCGTCGATCTTCGCCGCCGCCGGGGTGTCGTCCACGAACTCGGCCGCCTCCAAACCGCTCAGGTCGCCGGCCAGCTTGGTCGCCTTCGCCGCGTCGGTGTCCGACGCCAGCGGCTTGGTCAGATTCCACGCCGTGCCGCCGCCCGGCTTGTCGGCCGACGCCAGCTCGAACGCCGACCCGTCCGCCTTCGCCACCGCCACCGCGTTTAGTGTCGCCTCGGCGGTGTCGAACAGCCGGCGGCTGCGGTACGCCAGCGGGCCGCGGTCGGCGAGTGACACCACGCTGTCATCCACCAGGCTGACCCGCGGCCAGCCGGCCACGCTCACCGCCAGCTTCTTCGCCGCCGGGTTGCGGGCGGTGAACTGGAACGTGTAGGTGCGGGCCGGCGGCGGGGTGTCCCCTTCCGTCACCTTCGCCTGGGCCGTCACCGTCACGCCGAACCCGTCGGTCTTGGTGAACCCGGCCAGCGAATCGGGCTTCACCTCGTCCAGCCGGTCGGCCGGGGTCTTCGCCTCCAGCTTGCCGAGCGCGTCGAGCAACTCCGTCACCTTGCCGGCCTCGGCCAGCCGGTCGCCGACGTACCAGCGGTCCTCGCGGTCGTCGTCCCGCAGGGCGAACGGGTTGCCCTTCCGCTTGGTCAGCTTCACCACCGTCGGGCCGGCCGGGGCGTTCACCGCCGCCACCGCCCCGACCACCGCCGCCGGCCCGTCCGTCGGCTTCGCCGGGATGGTGATTTCCACCGTCTGCGCTTCGTCCGGGGTGAACCGGGCGAGCGTCGCGTCCCGCAGGTCGTCCGGCTTGGCGAACAGGTCGGCGAACTTGTCCGCCTTCACCTCGAACACCAGCGGGTTGTTCTCGAACCGGGCGTAGTGCAGGTTGTCCTTCACCTCCCGCTCGGTGGGCATGGGGAACGGGCTGCCGGGCGGGGGCGGGACGGACTCCTTGCGGGTGACGATGCGGGACACGCCGCCGATCTTGAGTGTGACCGGCGGGCCGTTCGCCGGCACCAGGGTGAGCGTCCGTTCGGGCTTGTCCAGGCCGGTGACGGCGTCGGTGAGCGGCTTGTCGGACGCCGGGAACCCGTCCGCCCACAGGTCGGGCACGGCGGCCAGCGCCGCCTTCAGCTTGGTCGGGTCGGCCTTGTCGCGGGCCGGCGCCATTCCATCGCCCCGGTTCACTAGCAGTTCCCAGGCGTCGGCCATCTGTGTCGGGAACACGGTCGGCCCGCCGGTCGGCCGGTCCGGGTCGCGGCGGGGGGCCGGGTTCGGGGCGGTCCGGTTCAGGGTGAACGACCCGTCCGGGCCTTTCACACGGACCTCGGTGATGCGGTCGCCCGGCACCGCTTGAACGGCCGTGCCCATCGCCGCCTCGTCGATGAACTTCAGCCGCGGGGCGTCCGGGAACAGTTGCCGGCGGCGGTACTCGTCCGGGCTGCGGGCGATCACCTGGAACACGTCCGCCCCCACCCGCAGCACCTTGTCGGCGTTGTCCACCCGCACGAACGCTGCCCCGTCCTTCGCCTTGCCGAACACCAGCGTGGTGGTCTTGCCGTCGGCCTCGATCTTGGCGGTGTACGGCTTGTCGGCGTCGGCCAGACCGAACGCGGCCGAGTCGTCGCCGAGCGGCTGCGGCTGGTACCGCGTCTTCAGCGACGTGACCGCCGCCACCAGTTCGCCCACCTCCTTGTCCCGCACCGGCCACTCGCCCGGCTGGGTCCACTTGCCGGCGGGGTCGCGGAGCAGCGTGAGGGCCGGCCGGCCGAGGCGGGTGAGTTCGAGCTTCCGCACCTTGTCGGCAGAGAGGGCGTCGAGCACGGCGATCGACTCGGGCACCGGCGGCGGGGCGTGCCACAGGCCGACGGTCGGCAGCACCCGGTCCGGGAACAGCAGCACCGCCCCGCCGGCGAGGACCAGGACGAGCAACAGGAAGGTGATGAGCCAGCGCATGGGGGTCTATCTGGTAGGGTGGGTCCGGTCGCGGCAGCGACCGTGACCCACGCGGGGGGAATCATCGTGGGTCACGTCCCGTCACCGGGACCGGACCCACCCTACGGGCTTCTACCTCAGCCGCCGTAGCATGAGCGCCACCGTGCCCAGGACTGCCGCCAGCAGCGGCAGGCCGAGCCACGCGCCGAGCGACCAGTACGTCTGCCGCTTCTCGTCCAGCGGCACGCGGGGGAACCGCCACTGCTTGGATTCAGACACGGCCGTCGGCAGGCGGTCGTCGCGGCGGAGCTGCCAGTTGACGGTGTTCAGCAGCAGCGCCTCCTGGCCGGGTTCCAGCTTCGGCCCGTTGAACAGCCCGCCGTGGCCGAACACCGCCACCCGCACCGTCGGCCGGTTCGCCCCGCCGAGCAGTTCGCCCGGCGCCGCCGCCGTCGCCAGCGGGCCGAGCGGCGGGCCGACACCGAGCGGCCCGCCGGCGGCCACCGCCGCCGCGTACACGTTCGGGGTCAGCCACTCCGGCGGCACCGGCACCTCGGCCGCCACGCCCACCAGGAACGGCTGCTTCTTCTCCTCCTCGCGGGTGCCCTTCTTCGCGTCGTCCGGCTTGGTCGGCTCGAACTTGGGCACATAGTTCCCCTCCACCACCGGGCGGTCCTCGTTCCAGGCGTCGGCGGTGGTGTGCAGCAGTTCGGGCGAGTACGCCATCCGCGCCGCCACCGCCGGCGACAGGTACAGCGGGCGGTACCCGCTCCGCTTCACGCTGATCGGCTTCTGCACCGACCGCCGGCTCTGGTCGAACGCGGTGGCGATCGGGTGCGGCGGCTTGCCGCCGGCCGGCGTCAGGTCGATCTCCAGCGGCGGCAGGTCGGGCGTCTTCGCCCCGAACGTGGACCGCCCGCGGAGCTTGGCCATCTCCGCCGCCTCCACCGAGGTGATGACCGTCTGCCCGCCGGCCTGGATGCCCAGCCGGGCGAGCATCTTCTCCACCTCGTCCTCGGTCTCGTCGCCCGGCCGCCCGCGGCCCACCTGGGTCGGGCCGAGGTTGAACAGCACCGGCTTGCCGGCCGCCAGGAACTCGCCGATCACGTCGGTTTGTTCCCGCACCAGCGGGTACAGGGCGGGCGGCAGCACCCCGCGGCCGATCAGGTTGCTGGTGGTCAGCCGGGGGATGACCAGCAGGTCGGCGTCGGCGACGGCGGCGGCCAACTTCGCCCGCACGTCGGCCGACCGGCGGTTGCCCGCCACCCGGTCGTCGGTGAGCGACTTCAGGTACACCGGCTCCTTCTCGGCCAGCCGCTTCTTCGCCTCGTCCGCCTCGCCCTGCCACGTCTCCAGGTTCGGCTGGATGAGCCGCTTGAGCAGGAACTCGCGGTCGGCCTCGGTCTTCACCGCCCGGCCGATGGCCTTCTGGAACACCTTGTCCAGTTCGGCCAGGGTGCCGGTCTGCGTCCGCTGCTTCATCAGCCCGAACGCCTGCACCTGGACGGTCGCCTCGGTGAGCGCGTCGGCCGCCGCCAGGTACTCGGCCTCCACCTCCTCCAGCTTGATCTCGTCGTAGGACGCGGCGATCGGGCCGACCGGGGCGTCCCCCTCCAGCCCCTTCTTCAGCACCACGTCGAACACCTCGAACCCGTTCCGCTCCAGGCTGGCCCGCAGCCCGGCGGCGGTGTACACCGTGCCCTCGTCGTCCGACTCCCGGCTGGTGAACACCCGGTGGACAGCGAGCAGCGCCACCTTCGGCTTCGGCTGCTCTAGCTCCAGCAGCTTCCGCACGAACGCCGCCTTCCCCTGCGGGTTGAGCACCAGGTTCTGGTACCGGCTGCGGCCGCCCGGCTCGGCCGCCGACGCCGCCTTGTCCAGCAGGTAGAACTGGGCGAACGGCAGCCGCTGCACCCGCCCGTTGCCGGCCACGAACACGCTGTTCTCCGCCGCCGCCTCCACCCCCGCCTTGAGCGCCGCCCGCTCCCGGTTGGCCGTCTCGCGGGCCTTCCGCTCGGCGTCGGTTTCCCCCGCCTTCGCCGCCAGCGGCTCGGTCAGGTCGGCCAGCGCCGCCTCGGCGTACTCGTCCTTCATCCGCAGCACGTGCACGTTGAACCGGGCGCGGAGGTCCGGCTGCTCCCGCAGTTCGTCGATCAGGTCGAGCACCTTCTCGGTGATCTTCTGCTGGGCGGCGGTGGTGAGCGGGTCGGACTGGTCCGGTTCGAGCGCGGACATCACGTCTTTTTGCACCACCACCACCGTCGTCGGGGTGGTCGGGTTCAGCTTCTTCAGCTCGTCCACCAACTCCCGCTCCAGGGTGAACCGCTTGTCGCGGGTGCAGTCGTGCCGGGCGAAGTACTGGAACGACAGGGCGTTCACCACTACCAGCAGGGCGGCGGCCAGTACCACCTGCACCGTCGCCCCGAATCCGGCGGCGGACTTGCGGCCGGCGGCCAGGAACAGCCCGCCGAGCAGTTCGACCAGCAGCCACAGCAGTACCGCTACCAGCCCGGCCAGGAGCAGGATCGCCCCGACCTGCGGCCCTACGCCGGCGGTGCCATCGACCAGCGGGCGGACGGTCGGTTCGATCTGGTCGAGGGAGCGGACGTCGAACACGTCCGGCTGCTCGACGCGGAGGATGACCCCACCGACGGCCGCGGCCAGCCCGCCGAGCAGCGCGAGGCCGCGGACGGCGAACCGGAACAGCGAGCCGAGGCGGGTGCGGTGACGACTATCGGAAGCCATGTGGGTGGTCCAATCACGCCCCGGGCTGACGCCCAGGGCTTCGCTATGTCGTCCCCTTCGGGGACTCCGAACCCAGCCCCCGAAGGGGGCGGTATAACGCAGCCCCGGTCGTGAGACCGGGGCCGTTGTGCTACGCCCGCAGCCGCCGGGCCTCCAAAGACCGGGCGGTGAGGAACAGGCAGAAGGCGGTGACGCTCAGGTACAGCAGCAGGTGGCGGGTGTCGATCACCCCGCGGGTGAAGTCGCGGCGGAAGTGGTCGGGCACGCTCACGAACCGCACCGCCTTCGCCCACACGTCGTTCGCGTCCAGGTGCGGCAGGGCGAACCCGGCGGCCACGAACACCAGGCACACGGCCAGAGCGATCATCGCCGCCACCAGCTGGTTCTTCACCAGGCTGGACACGAACAGGCCGATGGCCAGGAACATCATCCCGGCCAGGATCACCCCCAGGTACGACGCCCAGGCGTAGGCCGGGTCGATGCCGAACGTGATTCCCGTCGGCCGGTACCAGTCGCCGCTCACGCTCATGTTCAGCAGCACCGGCAGGTACAGGAGGGTGGGCAGCCACAGCACCAGGTAGAACAGGACGGCGCCGATGTACTTGCCGGCCACCACCTGCCAGTCGCGGATGGGGGTGGTGAGCAGGCTTTCCAGGGTGCCGGTGCCCCGCTCCTCGGCCAGCAGCCGCATGGTGAGCAGCGGGGGGATGAACGCGAACACGAACCAGAACGCGGTGTCGCCGAACAGCACGGCGAACGGGTACTCCACCCCCTGCGACCCGGTGCGGGTGAGGCCGGCCACCGCCTGGGCGAACAGCAGCCCCGTCACGAGCAGGAAGAAGAACAGGGTGACGTACCCGACCGGCGACAGGAAGTAGCCGGTGAACTCGCGCTTGATCAGGGCTAACAGGGCACGCATGGTGTCGGTCGTCGGTGTTGTGTTTTCGCCCCGGAGGGGCCGGCGGGCGTAGCCCAGGGCGGAAGCCCTGGGGTGTTAGTTCTCGGCTAAACGCCCCGGCGGGCCGTCGTTCGTCCGCCGGCCGCTCCGCGGCGGGGTGGTTTCATTGCTTCGTCCCAGGGCTTCCGCCCTGGGCTACGCCCGCCGGCCCCTCCGGGGCGGAAGAGGGTCAGATGCCTTCCTGCCGCGTCAGCTTGATGAACACCTCTTCCAGGTTGTTCGTCTGGTGCTTGTGCCGGATGGCCTCCAGGGTGCCGTCCTCCACCACCTCCCCCTGGTAGATGATGACCGCCGAGTCGCACGTCATCTCCACCTCGGTCAGGATGTGCGTGGACAGCAGCATGGTGTGCTCGCGGCCGAGCTCGCGGATCAGCTTGCGGGTCTCGCGGATTTGCGTCGGGTCCAGGCCGGCGGTGGGCTCGTCCAGGATGAGCACCGGCGGGTCGGCCAGGAGCGCGTCGGCCAGCCCGACCCGCTGGCGGTACCCCTTGCTGAGCGTGCCGATGAGCTGCGTCCGCACGTCCTTCAGCCAGCAGCGTTCCAGGACGTAGTCGATCCGCTTGCGGCGGGCGGCCCACCCCAGGCCCTTCAGCCCGGCCCGGAACTTCAGGTACTCGGCCACCCGCAACTCGGGGTATAGCGGGCAGCTCTCGGGCATGTACCCGATGTTCCGCCGGGCGGCGATCGGGTCGGTGAACACGTCCTTGCCGGCGATGCTCGCCCGACCGCCGCTGGCGGTCAGGAACCCGGCCAGGATCCGCATGGTGGTGGACTTGCCGGCGCCGTTCGGGCCGAGGAACCCGACCACCCGGCCCTTCGGCACTTCGAACGACACCCCGCGGACGGCGGGGTATTCGCCGTAATACTTGACGAGGCTCTCGACCCGGATCATGGTGCCGTCTCGGGGTGCAGCGGACCGAATCGGCTTTCGCACATCAACGGATAGGTACGGCGAACGGACCCGGCAAGGGCGCCAGGGTAACGAGGCGAGGGGCGGGCGGCTCTCATTGATTCCGGCCGGGAGGGGGGACCCCTTTCCGGAACCATCCCCATTCGGCCGGACGAAATACCGTTGGAATGGGGAAGTGGCGGCCGGCGAACGGGTTGCGGCGTTTGGAGAGTAGCAGGCACACTCCGTGTGCCGTCCGCTGTCGGCACACGGAGCGTGCCTGCTACTCTCACTGCCCGAACACCACCCGCACCTGCTGGCCGGGGCGGAGGGGCGGCTTGCCCGGCGGGGCCGGGTCGGTGACTTCGACGGTGCATTCCAGCACGCGGGCCGGGCTGACCGCCAGCGCGTCCGCCCCGAACCGCTTGGGCAGGAACGCGGTGCCGATGCGGGTCAGCACGCCGGGGTAGGTGATGGCCGGGTTGTGCGGGTCGCACACCGTCACCGCCTTGCCGCGGTGCGCCTCGATCTTCTGGGCGAACTCGGCCTCCACCTCCGCCCGCACCACCCGCTTGCCGGCCGGCACCACCCACAGCAGCGGCTCCCGCGAGGTCGGGCCGTAGGTTTTGCCCGGCTCGGCCAGCACCTGCTCGACCGTGCCGCCCACCAGCGCCTTCAGCTTGAACGCCTCGAGCGCGGCCTTCGCCTCGTCGATGGTCGCCTGGATCACATCCACCTCCGCGTTCGCCTGCTGCACCGGCGCCTCGATCGGCAGGGCCTTCAACTGCCGCAGTTTGATCCGCTCGACCTCGACCTTCGCCTTCAACTCGGTGACGAGGGCCGTGTACTGGTTCAGCTTCTCGTCCGTGCCCCGCCGTCGCTCCTTTTCCTCGTCGGAGAGCGACCCTTCGCCGAGCGACTTTTTCGTCGCCTGGAGCACCCGCTCGAAGTCGTCCTTGTACAGGGTGTAAATCCCCTCCGCCTGCTTCAGTTGCTTCTCCGCCAGCTCGATGGCCTTGTTCTGCAGTTCCAGCTTGTTCGGGAAGTCGTCCTTGGCGGCGCTCGCCGCCGCCACCGCCCACTGGGCGGCGATCAGCTTCTTCTGCGCCTGCGTCAGCTTGTGCTTCAGCACGCCGGGGGGGTCGAACTCGACCAGCACCTGCCCGACCTCGACGGTGTCCCCCTCGTTCACCAGCACCTTCTGCACGGTGAGCGCGGGCATGGCCATCACCGCCGGCGCGTCCAGCTTCACCACCCCGGGGACCGAGTCCACCACCCCGAGGACGGTCAGCCCGACCGGGCCGGGGGGGGCCGAGACCCGCGGCGGGCCGCCCCCGCCGACGCCGTTCACCGGGGTGTCGGCGTTCATCAGCCGGGCGGCCACCAGGCTGAACGCGATCAGGGCCAGCCCGAGTACCCAGGGGAAGGTCTTCCAGCGGATCATCGGGACACCTCCGAAGGGCCGGCGGGGACCAGCGACACCGTGTTCCGTTCCACCGTCAGGATGCCGTCGTCCAGGTGGTAAATCACGTCCGCGTAGGGCCGCATCCGCTCGTCGTGCGACACCACGAAGATGCTCGACTGGCGGGCGTGCGCGGCCGCCCGCAGCAGGTCGATCACCTTCTGCCCGTTCTCCCAGTCGAGCGCGCTGGTCGGCTCGTCGGCGTAGATGAACGTCGGGTCCTTCACCAGCGCCCGGCCGATGGCCACCCGCTGCTTCTCCCCGCCGGACAGCTGCGCCGGCTTCTTGTACTTCTGGGCGGCCAGCCCGAGGCGGTTGAGCATGTCGTCCGCCCGCTCCCGCGCCTCGCCGTTGCCCAGCCGGTGCCCCCACTTCAGGATGATCTCCAACTGCTGCACCGCGTTCAAGGCCGGGAACAGGTTGTACCCCTGGAAGATGAACCCGGTGTGCCGCAGGCGGAACTTCTCCCGCCCGCCGTCGCTCAGCCCCCACACGTCCACCGCGGTGCCGTCGTCGTCCACCAGCACCCGCCCGGCGTCCGGGGCGAGCAGCCCGCTCAGCACCGCCAGCAGGGTGGACTTGCCGCTCCCGCTCGGCCCCATGAGCAGGGCGAGCTGGCCGGGGAACAGGTCGAGCGACACGTCCCGCAGGACGGCCCGGCGGGCGGCGCCGTCGCCGAACGACACGTGCAGCCCGCTGGCCCGGAGTACGGGGGTGGCGGAGTACGGGGACAAACGCGGCCCTCAAGGGTTCAGCAGCCGATCGCCGGCGGCGATCGGCGGGCCGCCACAGAGGGCGGCCCCTACAAACCAACACCTCGTAGGGGCCGCCCTCTGTGGCGGCCCGCCGTCCTACCGCAGCAGGTTCATCGGCTCGATCCGCCGCACGCTCCGCAGGGCGAACAGGCCGCTAATCAACGCGGTACTGACCGTCACCGCGGCGGCGCCGGCCACCACTTCCCAGCGGAGCAAAACGGGTGCCCCGCCCAGGGCGGCCAGCTCGGCCAGCCCCCACACCACCGGCAGGGACACCGCCACCCCGAACACCCCGACCCACCACGACTGGGCCATGACCATGCCGTAGATGCGGGTGCGGGGCACGCCGAGCGCGAGCAGGGTGGCGAACTCCTTCGCCGACGACATGGTCGCCGAGAACAGTGTCTGCGCCGTGATGACGGCCCCGACCAGCAGGCCGAGCAGGGCGGCGTACCCGATGGCGATGCCGGCCTTGGTGCGGGTGAGCCAGTACCAGCGGCAGTTGAAGCTGAAGTCGGCGGCCGTGTACACCGACATGTCCGGGTACTCGGCCCGCAGCTCCTTCACGATCTGCGCCGCCCGCTGCGGGGACTCGGCGCGGGCGAGCAGGTAGCTGGTCTGGTCGTCGTGGACGAAGTTGGCCAGCACCTTGCGGGCGGTGGTGATGGAGCACAGCACCCACGGGGCGGCCAGGCTCCGCAGCCCGCGGACGGTGCCCACCACCGTCACCTCCACCCCGTTGATCTTGGCCGTGTCGCCGACGCCCTTCAGGTTCATCCGCTTCAGGTCCGACTCGTCCACCACCACCCCGTTCGGCATGGTCAGGGCGGCGCGGTGGTCGGCGGTGAGTACGTCCAGCGCGCCGGCGGCGGCCGGGTCCAGGCTGCTGCCGAGCACGAAGCACCGCTCCATCCCGCCGTCCGGCCGGATCATGTTGGCGAAGTTCGCCAGGAACACCTCCGGCTGGCCGACCAGCCCCGGCTTCTCGCTCAGCCGGGCCAAATGCAGGTTGGTGGCGATGCCCTGCCCCAGGTCCACGCTCTTCACGTCCTGGGCGCCCACCCAGATGTCGGCGGTGGTGTGGTCCACCGGGATGCTGGTGAGGGTGAACAGGCCGAGCAGCAGCCCCACCTGCAGCACGATGAGGACGGCGCTGAACGCGACCGCCCCCACGCCCGCCGCGTAGCGGGCCTTCTCGTGCCACAGGGTTTGCAGGGCGTAGCTCATGTGTTCCGTTAGCCCGACGCGCCAGCGAGGGGCCGATCACCTTTCCCGAGACGGGTTCAACCCTCGCTGGCGCGTCGGGCTAACAAACTCAGAACCCTCGCTGGCGCGTCGGGCTAACAAACTCACGCCGCTCGGGCCATCACATTGCCACTCACCGGCAGGTCGCACAGCCCGCCGCCCAAATACAGGTGGTGCCACACCTGGGTGGCGATGACCGCCGTCAGGCCCATCTCCAGCCCGGTGCGGGCCGGCGCCCGCCGGCCCATGCCCGCCAGCTTGTCCTTCCCGGCCGCCACCGCCGCCGGGTCGAAGTACCCGGTCTTCCGCAGCGACTCCGGGGACAGCACCTGGGCGATCCAGCGGTTCTCATCCGCCGACCCGAGCCACGAGTCCATCGGCGCGCGGAACATCAGCTTCCGCCGCCATGCCACCTCCTTCGGCAGCCACTTCTCGGCCACCTTCCGCTCGACGTACTTGTCCTTCGACAGCCCCCGCAGCTTCCACCGCGGGTGCAGCTTCGCCGTGTACGCCAGCACCTCCTCGTCCAGGAAGGCGTACCGCGTTTCCACCGACGAGTGCATGGCCACCCGGTCGCCCTTGCCGGCCAACTGGTGGCCGGGCAGGTTGATGCGGGTGCCCAGGTACATCTGTCGGTGGAACGGGTGCCACCGCAGCAGGGCCGGGTCCAGGTCCAGGTCGTCGTAGGCGGACCGGGCCAGAGCATACTCTCTCAGGTGGGGGGCGAAGAACCTCAACTTGTTCAGGCTCATCATCCCGTACACGTCCATCCACCCGTTGTACCCGCCGAGCTGCTTCTGGAGGTCCAGCACCGCCTGCTTCGGGTACAGCGGCTGGCCGGTCAGCCGCAGGGCCAGACGCCGCACCCGGTACCCGAGCGGCATTCCCGGAATCGCGTCCAGGAACTTCGTCCACTTGTTCACCTTGAACCACGGGTACCCGCCCAGCCACTCGTCCGCCCCCTCGCCGGTGAGCGCCACCTTGTACCCGGCGCGTTGCACCGACCGGGCCAGGTGCATGAGCGCCAGGCACGACGTGTCCACCACCGGGTACTCGGCGGTGCGGATGAGTTCCGGGTAGTCGGCCCGCAGTTCGGCATCCCCGCACGGCACCACCTGCGGGGTGCAGCCGAGATGTTTGGCCGTTTGCAGCGCCTCCGGCTCCTCGTTCATCCCCTCTTTTTGCACGCTCACGGTGAACGTCGGGATGGGCCGGCCGAGCGCCTTGCACGCCATCGCCACGATCAGGCTGGAGTCCACCCCGCCGCTCAGGTACGCCACCACCGGCACGTCCGCCCGCAGCCGCCGCTCGACCGCCGCGTACAGCACCTTCTCGTACCCGTCGATCACCGCCTGCTCGTCGCGGCCGTACTCCTCCTGCCCGGCGTCCGGGTACTCCACCCGCCAGTACGTCCGCTGCTTGGGTTCGGAGTCGGTGCCGGGGCCGGGGCGGACGTGCAGGTAGCGGCCGGGCAGCAGTTGCGACACCCCGCGGAACACCGTCGCCGGGCCGGGCATGCCGAAGAAGGTGAAGACGTGGTTCAGCCCGGCCGGGTCCGCTTCCGCGGGCACGAACCCGGAGGCGAACAGCCCCTTCATCTCGGAGGCGAACAGCAGCCAGTCGGACCCGTCGATACGTTGGGTGGTGTAGAACAGCGGGCAGATGCCGGGGCGGTCGCGGCCGAGGACGAACTCGTTCGTGCGGCTGTCCCACACGCACACGGCGAACTGCCCCCGCAGGTGGTCCCACATGCCGTGCGGGCCGTACTCCTCGTACAGGTGCGGGATGAGTTCGGTGTCGGTGTGGGTGCGGAAGACGTGCCCCTTCGCCTCCAGTTCCTTCCGCTTCTCCGGGTAGTCGAACAACTCGCCGTTGAAGACGGTGTGGATCGTGCCGTCTTCGTTGCTGATCGGCTGGCGGCCGTCGGCCAGGCCGACGATGGACAGGCGGCGGTTGACCAGGTGCAGGCCGGGGCGGTCGAGGAACCCGTCCTCGTCCGGCCCGCGGTGGTAGATCGCCTGGGCCATCCGCGCGACCGCCCCCGCCGGCGCCGCCCGCCGCGCCCCGCTCAGGTCGATCATCCCCGCGATGCCGCACATCAGGCGCGTCCCTCTCGTCCTGGTTTTCGTAGGGTGGGCACCGCCCACCGGTGATTATCACGGTGGGCGGTGCCCACCCTACGAAAGTCCACACAACTCCCGCCACAGGCTCACCGACACGTCGCCGCGGCCGATCATCCGCAACCCGTCGTCGGGCGGAATCCCCTTCCACCGGGCGAGGGCGACCGCAGCCACCGCCGGGGATCGGCTCGCCCCGGCACTGCACGCGATCAGCGTCGGCACCCCGTCCCGCAACAGTCCGGCCACGGCTTCCATCGCCATCCGGAGCAACCACCGCGGGTTGCCCTCGTTGTCCACGATCGGGAACCGCAGGTACACCAGTTCGCGAGTCGGCTGCACCGGCGGTTCGTCCATTGCAAGATCAACGATCGCCTCAATGCCGGCGTCGAGTACCCCGCGGATGTCCCGGGCGTCGCGGGCGGTGCCGATCCACAGCGGCAGGTCGGCGACGCGGCGCATGGGTCGCCCTCAGGCGTACATCAGCCGACCCTTCGGTTCCGGGATCGGCCGGCCGAGTTCTTTCGCCGTCTCGATCCACTCGCCGATCACTACTTCCGCCGCCGCGACCGCCTCCCGGTACGTCGCCCCGTCGGCCATACAGCCGGGCAACTCCGGCACCTCGGCGATGAACGCCTGATCCAAGTCGCTCCAGGTCAGCACGATCGAGTATCGCAGCATGGGACGCTCCCCGTTCGTGGTCGTCAATAAGTAGTAGGCACACTCCGTGTGCCGTTCGGATGACGGCACACGGAGTGTGCCTACTACTTATTGACGACCGCACGTCCCGCTCCCCGTTGGGTCGCGGCTAACCGGCCGCGGTCCGCTCGGCGAACTTCCGCACCTTCCGCTTCATCGCCCAGCGGATGCCCCGCGGCCACGCCCGCCGGCCGAACCACACCCACCAGCCGATCCACCCGGTGGCCCGCTCGCGGGTGTTCCGCACCAGCGACTTCACCACCCCGTTCGCCACGTTCTCCGGCGTCTCCGCCCACCCGTAGTTCAGGGCGATCTGGCCCTCGTTCCGCAGCAGGTGGCGGGCCACGTCGTCCGTCTTCACCAGCCCCGGCAGCACCAGCAGTACGTCCACGTCGTACCGGGCGAACTCGGCCCGCAGGGCTTCGGTCAGGCCGACCAGCGCGTGCTTGCTGGAGCAGTGCTCCGGGAAGCTGGGGATGCCGGCCCGCCCGCAGATACTCGCCACGTTCACGATCGCCGGCTGCCGGCCGGCGGCGGCGCTGGCCGCCAGGTGCGGCTGGCACAGGCGGATCAGGTCCGCCGGCACGAAGAAGTTGATCTCCATCAACTTCCGCAGCACGTCCGGGGTGCTGGTGGCGAACTCGCCGAAGCTGGCCACCCCGGCGCAGTTGATCAGCACGTCCAGGCCGCCGAACCGCTCGACGGTGGCGTTCACCACCAACTCCCGCTGCTGCGGGTCGGTCAGGTCGGCGGCCACCACCTCGGCGGCGCCGCCCATCGCCCGGATTTCGGTCGCCAGCCGGTCCAGCTCGTCCGTCGAACGGGCGGTCAGCATGAGGTTTGCGCCGAGTTTGCCGAGGCGTTCGGCCACCCGCCGCCCGATCCCGCGGGACGCCCCGGTTAACAGGATCGACCGCCCTCTCAGGTCCCGTCGCATCGACCACTCCTGTTCATCGGCCCGGACCATCCGGCGGAACCAGTTCGCACGGCAATTCTATTGAGTTCGGACGTGGGCAGCAGATTCGGACCGGGCTGGAGGACGTGTGGCCGACCGCGAAATCGGGAGAGGTTGCCCAGGCTGCCAGCGAAAGTGGGGACTGGCTCCGGCCCGTCGTGGGGGTGTGAATGTCGAGTGAGCTTTCCGGGCCGGTGCCTGTCCCCAGCACGTCGGGACAGGCACCGATCCGACCGTATCACTCCGACCGCGGAACACGGCGACGGATCGGAGCCAGTCCCGGACATGTAAAACAGCCACGGCCGGGATTGCTCCCGGCCGTGAGGGGGTGATCCGAGTTGGAGGCCCCGCTTACGCGGTCGCTTCCGCTTCCGACTTGCGGGCGGCCCGCCGGCGGGCGAGCAGCACGCCCCCGCCGATGACCGCCAGCACCAGCGCGGCCGGGGCCGGCACCGGGGCGGGGGCGTTGAACGGCACGATCTGGTCCTGGTTGTTGGCGTTGAACAGCCCGACCAGCTCGTAGCTGTTGGCCGGGGCGGCGGCGGTCGGGTCGTCGATGGTGTTCAGCCAACTCTGGGCGAGGGCCGTGTTGGACGACCCGCCGAGGGCGGTGGCGCTGAAGTTGCCGCTGGCGATGTCCACCGCGCCGGCCCCGTCGTAGGTGAGCTCCCACAGGGCCAGTTGGAACGCCCCGGCCTGGTCGCCGGTGCCGTTCACGGCCGTCTGGTAGAAGCGGTCGTACAACTCCTGGATGCGGGCCAGCTTGGTCGGGTCGGTGCCGATGTCCGGCAGGGCGCTGATGGCCACCGGGGTGTACGTGTACGTCTCGCCGGTGGTGACCGGCTGGAAGTAGTCGGCGCAGAACGACTGGAAGCCGCCGCTGAACCGCGGGTCGGTGCTGGACACGACCGTGTAGTTGAACGTGCCCACCGGCATGCCGTCGATCACCCCGCCGAACGCGTTCGTGTTAGCGGTGGTGAACGGGTTGGTGCCGGTGAAGGTGGCGACCACGTCGGCCTTGGCGGCCGAACCCAACCCCAGGGCGGCGACCCCGGCCAGAATCAAGCGGCGGAGTCCGATCAATCGCTGCGACATCTGCGTCTCCATTGCGTGTTGGGCGACCGAAGCGATCGGCTGGCCGACGTATGCAGGCACCGTGCCGGCGTAATGTTACTGAAAGACCTTAACCGCCGGTCGGATCGGTTTGTAGTGTAAAATCCGTGTTATCCCGGATTTTCCCCCCGCCTTGCGCCGACTGTCGGGTTTTTCATGTCGGGGGTTGACAACTGACGCTATCGGTGTGAACGATACCTGTTTCCCGGTGGGAACATTCCGCCCCCGCCCGAACCGTCATCACTTCGCCACAACTTTATGCCCGGCATCGGCTACCGGCAAGGTGGGCAGCGAACGGACGAACTGCACCACGTCCGTCAGATCCTGCTTCGACGCCGTCACCCCGTTCGCCGGCATGGGGGTGCCGGGGATGCCCAGGAACACCCGCCGGTACAGGTCGGCCGGGTCGCCCCCGCCCTTGTACACCCCGGCGGTCAGGTCGCGGGGGAAGGCGCGGGTGCCGTTGTCGTTCAGGAACTTCGGGTCTTTCACCTGCTCGCCGTCACCCTTTCCGTGCGGGCCGTGGCACTTCGCGCACCCGAGGGTGTCGAACGCCTTCCGCCCCCGCTCGACCTCCTCCGGGGTGGGATCGGCCACCGCCGCCACCTCCAGCACCGTGCCCACCTGCAGCTCGTCCGCCGCCTTCTTCAGGAACCCGGCCTGCTTGGCCGCCGACCAGTCCGACTTCTCCTCCCAGTCGTCGCCGGCCTTCGCCATCTCCGCCTTCTTGATGCGTTGCAGCACCACCTCCGGGCGGAGGAACGACGACCGCAGGTGCGCCACGATCGCCCGCAGGGCGTCGTCCCCGAGGTGGGCGAACTTCGGCATCGGCGAGCCGTCGATGCCCCGCCGCAGGATCGCCACCAGCGCGTCGTCGGTCGGCGTGCCGCCGCCCTTCGTGAGCGCGTTCTGGGTGTCGGTGAACTTGAACTTCTCGTAGGCGAAGTACCGGGCCTTCGGGGTGAGTGCGGTGGTGCCGTTGCCGTCGCCGTTGATGCCGTGGCACTGGGCGCAGTAGTGGGCGTACAGGGCGGAGCCGTCCGGCGGGGCGGCCGGCGCCGCGGCCTGGTTGTACTGATCGAGATAGCCGCCATACGGCCCGGCCGGGTCTTTCGGCAGCAACCCCGTCGCCCACACCCCGACCCCGACCGCCGCGGCGAGCATGACGAACGGGGCGGCGAACAGGGTGAACTTGCCGGCGGGCGACACGCGGAGCGGGGCGGCGGACATGGACGCGGAACCTCGGGAACGAGACTCACCGGCAGGCGGGTAGTTTATTCGGCTGTGCAGAATCTGGCCCCGGTCTCACGACCGGTGCTACGGTATGCCGCCCGCTCCGCGGGCTGAAATCCCAAAGCCCCCGAAGGGGGCGACATAACGAAGCCGGGGACGTGAGTCCCTGGCCTCATGACCGTGGCACGACCCGCCTCCCTCTGCTACACTCGCCGCACCCCCGGAGCCACGTCATGCGAACCGCACTCCTGCTCGCGCTCACAACCGCCGTCGCCTGGGCCGACGAGCCGAAGCTGATCGACGCCCCGAAGCCGCCGGACGGGTTCCCGCGGTTCAAGGTGCAGGAGATCGACACCGGGCTGAAGATCGGGTACGCGGTCATCACCACCGACATCGACGGCGACAAAAAGCCGGACATCGTCGTCGTCGATCAGCACAAGGTGGTGTGGTACCAGAACCCGACGTGGAAGAAGCGGACGATCCTGGACGGCAAGACGAAGCCGGACAACGTGTGCATCACGGCGCTCGACATCGACGGCGACAAGCTGCCGGAACTGGTGGTCGGCGCCGGGTGGAAGCCGGCCGACACCAAGGCCCCCGGCACCCTGCAATGGCTGAAGCGGGGCAAGACGCTCGACGACGAGTGGACGATGCACCCCATCCCGTGCGACGAGCCGACCGTCCACCGGGTGCGGGCGATCGACTTGGACGAAGACCGGAAGCCTGAGATCGTGATGGCCCCGCTGCAAGGCCGCGATGCCACGGCGAAGGGCAACTGGACCGACGGCCGCCCGGTGCGAATCCTGGCGTACAAGGTGCCGGCGAAGGACCCGGAAAAGTCGGAGAGTTGGAAGCCGGAGGTGATCTCGGAGGAACTGCATGTGGTGCATAACTTCTGCGAGAGCGTCAACCCTCCGAACCTTTTCGCCGTCAGCTACGAGGGTCTGCACACCGTCATGCGCCTCGACAAAGGTGAGTGGAAAACGACGTGTGTCAACCAGGCGGATCAATCAACTCCGAAGGGTAGCCGTGGGGCCAGCGAGGTGGCAGGTGGACGACATAGCCGGATCAGCAAGCCGGACCAGCTTAGTCCGTTCATGCAATTTCCCAATAGAAAATGGCCTGATTGGTGGGTCGCCACCATCGAGCCGTGGCACGGGAACAAGGTCGTCGTCTACGAAAACCCGTTGTTTTCTGGCGAGAAAGAGTGGAAACGGACCGTTATCGACGACCAACTTCGATGGGGTCATGCGGTGAAGTTCGCGTACCTCGAACCGCCCTCCGAAGGCAAGCACGACGAGATCGACAACCTGATCGTCGGCGTCCGCGACAACCCGACGAAGGACGACAAGTTCACCGAGAAGCGGGGCGTCCGCATCTACCGGCACGACCCGAAGGCGAAGAAATGGGACCGCTACATCCTGGACGACGGCGGGGTGGCGGTGGAAGACCTGACCGTCGCCGACCTGAACGGCGACGGCAAGCCGGACATCGTCGCCGTCGGCCGGGCCACCGGGAACGCGCGTATCTACTGGAACCAGGGGAAATAGATCGGCGGGCCGCCACAGAGGGCGGCCCCTACAAACAGATGCCTTGTAGGGGCCGCCCTCTGTGGCGGCCCGCTGGTCCGGCGATGCCGGACCAGCATTCTTACCGCCCCAGCGCCAGGAAGTTCCGCAGCAGCTTCGGCCCCTCGGTGGTCAGGAAGCTCTCCGGGTGGAACTGCACCCCGTGCAGCGGCCACACCTTGTGCCGCACGCCCATGATCTCCCCCTCGGCCGTCCACGCCGTCACCTCGAAGTCCGGGTTCGTCCACGTCTCTTTCCGGATGACCAGGCTGTGGTAGCGGGTGGCGTCGAACGGGTTGCTCAGGCCGGCGAACACCCCGCGGCCGTCGTGCAGGATGGGCGACACCTTGCCGTGCATGATGCGGGCGTTCCGCACCACCTCCCCGCCGAACGTGTGCCCGATGCACTGGTGCCCCAGGCACACGCCGAACGTGGGGATGGTGGGCGCGAACGCCTTCAGCACCTCGTTCGAGATGCCGGCCTCCTTGGGCGAACACGGCCCCGGCGAGATGACGATGTGCGTCGGCTTCAGCTCGGCGATGCGGGCGATGCTGACTTGGTCGTTGCGGTGGACCTCCATCCGCAGGGTGGGGTCGATCTCCCCGAACCGCTGGACCAGGTTGTAGGTGAACGAGTCGTAGTTGTCGATGAGCAGGAGCATGAGCACGGCCCGGATTCGGTTAGCCGCGACCCAGCGGGGAGCGGGTTCGTCACGCTCCCCGCTGGGTCGCGGCTAAACAAGACACCCCGGCATGATACGCCGTCACTTCGCCTTCTTCTCCGCGGCCGGCGGGAAGTTCACCCGCTCCACCGTCACCGCCTTCTTGAACGCGGCCCCCGTCGCCCCGATGTCCGTCTTCGCCACGCTCAAGATCAGCTTGGCCGGGCCGACCGCCTTCGGCGTGTCGCCGGTCGAGCCGGTGGCCAATTCCACCCGCACGGCGGTGGCCTTCTCCAGCGCCTGCTTCGCGTCCTCCAGGTGGCCGAGGTGCAGGTACGCGGCGGCCAGCGACTTGTACGCCGCCCGGATGCCGCCGGTCATCTCCTCCAGGGCGGCGGTCACGTCCTTGTGCGGGGTGTTCGCCGGGGTACTCAGGCGGACGGTGTCCTTGAACCGCACCAGCCCCTTCAGATACTCTTCCACCGCCTGGGCGTGCTTGCCCTGCTTCAGGTGCAGGTCGGCGAGGGTGAGCGCCTGCACCTCGTCCGGGGTGAGGCCGAGCTTGGCCGACGAGCCGGTGGCGGGCTTCGGCCCCGGCAGGTCGTCGAACGTGACCACGACGGTGATCGACTCCTTCTCGCCCAGGTGCCGCACATGCCGGGCGTGGGCAGCCAGTTGGCCGATCAGCTGCTCGGCGAGCGAGCCGGGGTCGCACAGCACCCCGCGGGGCTTGCCCCCCTTCAGCGGCTCCGGCGGCTTCGGCTTGTCCCCGCGGAGTTGCCGCTTCGCCTCCTCCCACTCCGACACCGGCTGCACGCCCGGCTTCACCTCGCCGACGGTGTGGCAGGTGGTGCAGTTCGACCCGGCGGCTGTGGTGGTGTGGCTGATGAGGCTCACCGCCGTGTCCTGGTGGCACTTGGCACACCCGGCGTTCACCCCGAGCCGCTGGGTGTGCGGGTCATACGTCAGGTCCGCCCCGGCCGGGATGCGGAGGGTGTACACCACCCCGGCCCCCTTCAGGTACACGCCGTCGAACGGGCCGACCGCCTGCGACACCCGCTGACCCGCCAGGGCGTTGAGCAGGAGCGGCCGCTCGAACGACCGCACCCCGCTGTTGGTGACGATGAGCGGGTTGAACGTGGATGTGCCCGTGGAGCCGAAGGGGGGAGTTCCGGTGGACCCGGTGAGGTACGACGTGGGCGGGTCGGGCAGGAGGGACACGATCGAATTCAGCCCGAGCGACTTGTTCAGCAACCGCCGCAGGATTTCCACGTCCTCGGCCCGCTCGTCGGCGTGCCGGGCGGCGACGCGGAGGGCGGCCAGCTTGGCGTCCACCTCCTCGATCACCTCTTTGGTTTGGGCGGACGCGACGGCGGCGGTGAGCAGGACGGTGAGGAGTGCGATTCGCATGGGAACCTCGAATGGGGGTGTACACCGGGCGAGCCGTGCCCCGTCAGGGGCCGGTTGGTGAACCGGCGGCGTGAGCCGCCTGGGTGTGTTTCCCACCCGACGGGCTGACGCCCGCGGTTCACCCCAAACCCGGCGGCTCACGCCGCTCGGCTCGCCGAAATGTCGCTACGGGCCGGACTTCGCCTTCTGGAACACCACGTTGTACAACGCGGTGCTGTTCTTCTCGGCCTCCTGGAGGTGCCGGGCGGTGAGCGTCTCGAACTCGCCCAGCCGCGTCGCCAACGCGGTCAGCCGCTTCTGCTGGTCCTTGTCCCGCTGGCTCACGTCGGCCGCGACGGTGAGCAGCAGTTCCTGCAGTTCGGCGTGCCGCACGTTCGCCGCCCGCAGCGCGGCCAACTGCTTCGCCTGCTCGTCGATCAGCTCGCGGATGCGGGGGTCGGGTTGCGCCTGCGGCTCCGGCGGGGTGCCCCACCGCACGGCGAACTCGTGCCCGTTCGCCCGTACTTCCAGCTTCGGCAGCAGGGCGAACACCAGCACGCTCGCCGCCAGCGCCGCCACTCCGACGGCGATCCGCCGCCACCGCCGGGCGGTGCGGGTCTGGCGGTCCAGGGCGTCGCGGTACAGCCGGGCCAGATCGACCGGCGGCGGGTCCGCCGCGGGCATCGCGTCGAGCAGCTTGCGGAGTTCGGGGAAGTCGGGGTTCATGGATCGCTCGCTCCCCTCTCCCCTGGCGGGAGAGGGGAGTCAAGACAGTTTCGGCACCAGCACCTCTTCCAGCTTCTTCATCGCCACCGCGAACCGCGACTTGAGCGTCGTCGCCGGCACGCCGAGCAGCCGGCCCATCGCCTCAAAGTTCAGGTCCTCGTAGTGCCGCAGCACCACCACCTCCCGCAACTGCTCGGGCAGCCCGGCCAGCGCCGCCGCCACCACCTCCGCCTGCTCCCGCCGGTCGAACGACACCCCGGTGTCGGCGGGCGGGTCGTGGGCCGCGGCCAGCGGCACCGCCGGCTTACGAACCTTTCGCCGGGCGGCGTCGCGGGCCAGGTTCAGGGCGATCTGGTACAACCACGTCTTGAACGTCCCGCCGTCCCGGTACTTCGCCCCGTTCAGGTACACCCGCAGGAACGCCTCCTGGGTCAGGTCGGCGGCCAGCTCCGCGTCCCCGGTCAGGCGGGCGAGGAACCGGCCGACCGGCTTCTCCCACGCGCGGACGATCTCCTCGAACGCGGAGCGGTCGCCGGAGGCCCACCGCCGCATCCGCTCGCCGTCCGGGGGTGGGGCGGAGTCGGGCATCGTCACCTGTTGGAACGCCGGCACCGGGCCGACCGACGAATCGAAATCGCTACCCGTTTTCCTACTATTTCATGGCTCACCCGTGGAAAGCCCACGGACGGCCGTCCGTGGGCTTCGAAAGGCACCCATGACCCCGCTGCAATCGATCGTCGCGTCCGGCACCAAGCTGTGGCTGGACTCGGTGGACCCGGACGAGATCGCCCGCAACCGCGCGCTCGGGGCCACCGGCGCCACCTCCAACCCGATCATCATCTCGGACCTGCTGAACACCGGCCGGTTCGACGCCGACATCAAAACCCTGGCCGCCGCCGGGCACGACGACGAGGCCATCGCCTGGGCGATGACCGACAAGCTGGTGTCGGCGGCACAGAAGGTGTTCGAGCCGGTCCACGCGGAAACGAAGGGCGACGACGGGTGGGTGAGCTTCGAACTCGACCCGCTGCTCGAAGACCCGGAGCGGAAGCTGGCCGCGGCGGACAAGGCGGCACAGTACGTTGAACTCGGCAAGAAGTGGGCGGCCGGGCACACCAACCGGATGATCAAGGTGCCGGCAACCGACGGCGGGCTGCTGGCGCTGGAAGACCTGGTGGCCGCCGGGGTGTGCGTGAACGTTACGCTGATTTTCAGCGAGCGGCAGTACAACGCGGCGCGGGACGCCTGCTGGCGGGGCATCCAGAAGCTGAGCGACCGCAGCCGGGTGAAGACGGTGTACAGCATCTTCGTGTCCCGGCTGGACGTGTACACGGAGAAGGCGGTGCCGGGCCTGAGTGCGGCGGCGCAGGGGCAGGTGGGCGTCGTGAACGCCAAGCGGATCTGGAAGCTGAACCGCGACTTCTGGGCGGGCAAGGGGCTGCCGCTGAAGCAGGAGATGATCTTCGCCAGCACCGGCACGAAGAAGAAGGACGACCCGGCGTGGAAGTACGTCGAGGCGTTCGCCGGGAGCGACATCGAGACCAACCCGCCGGCCACGAACACGGCGGTGCAGGACAGCGGGCGGACGTTCACCGCCCATGTGAGCGAACTGCCCCCGGCCGACGTGCTGGCGGAGATCGACGCCCAGGTGGACATGCACAAGTTGGAGACGGTGCTCATGGCCGAGGGGGTGGCCAAGTTCGCCGACCCGCACAAGGCGCTCATCAAGTTGATCGCCGGCAAGCGGAAGTAGGAGACGGGTCCGGAAGTGGTCCGGCGGTGCCGGACCACGGGCCGCCACAGAGGGCGGCCCCTACGGAGTGGTTGTCTTGTAGGGACCGCCCTC
>JALHQU010000055.1 GCA_022841795.1 Fimbriiglobus sp. | reverse complement strand
GCGTGAGCGACCGGAGTTCTGAGAAAACCTCCGGTCGCTCACGCTCCCGGCTCGCCACTCACTCCCGCACCTTCACGGGGCTGCCGTCGAACAGCCGGGAGAACCCGCTGGTGACGACCTTCACCCCATCTCTTAGCTCACCCCGCACCTCGATCCAGTCTTTCTCCCGCACCCCCACCTCCACCGGCACCGCTTTCGCCGCCGTCCCGTCGGTCACGAACACCTTGCTCACCCCGGCGAACACCACCAGCGCCGGCGGCGGGATGGTCGTCACCGTCGCCGAGCCGATGACGATCTCGGCCCGCGCGAACCCGCCCGCCTTCAGCTTGTCGGTCGGGTTCGGCACATGCACCTCCGCCTGGAACGTACGACTCTGGGTGTCGATGGTCGGGCTGATGCGGGCCACCCGGCCGACGAACACCGTGTCGGCGTAGGCGTCCACCCGCACGTCCACCGGCTGGCCGACCCGTACGTCCGGGGTGTACCGCTCGGGCACCGTCACCTTCAGCTTGAGGATATGGGAGGCCACCAGCCGGTACACGTTCGTGCCGGGCATGCTCCGCACCATCTCGCCTTCCGAGGCCATCTTGGTGGCGACGGTGAACCGCCCCGGCGCCGCCCCCGGCCCGACGGCCGCCGCCCACGCCCCCCACCCGGCCGGCTCGGGCACTCGCAACTGGCAGTCGGCCAGCCGCTGCTCGGCCATGTCCAGCGACGCCTTCCGCATCTTGGCCGCCGCCAGCGTCGCCCGCGCCACCGTCGCCGCGTTCCGCTTGTTCGCCTCCGCCACCTTCACCTCCGTCTCGGCCGCGTCCACCTCCTGCCGGGAGGCGGTGGCGAGGGCGGTCACCCGGTCGAACACCCGGCGGGCGTTCAGCCGGGCGGCCTCGGCCCGCTGCACCTCCGGCACCGCCTCCACGTCCAGCTCTCCGGCCGGCAACTCGGTCAGCCCGAGGCGGGCGAGTTCGGCGTCCAGCGCCCGCTGGTCCATCGCCACCGCGTTGCGGGCGTCGGTCGGGTCGATGTCCAGCAGCACCGCGCCGGGCACCGCCGGGTCGCCCACGTCGTACCGGGCGGTGAGGATGCGGCCGTCCACCTTCGGCGACAGGGTGATGTCGTCGAACCCGACCAGGGTGCCGGTGACGGGGATGGTCCGCCGCAGTTCACGCGAACGCACCACGTCCGCGGTGACGGGCACCGCCTGCGGTTCCTTGGACGCCTCGGTCGGCGCGGAACTGGGGGCACAGCCGGCGAGGAGGAGGGGGAGGATCAAGATCCCCGGTCTCACGACCGGGGCTACGGTATGCCGCCCCCTCCGGGGGCTTGGGCCGGGAGTCCCCGAAGGGGACGACATAGCGAAGCCCCGGTCGTGAGACCGGAGGTGATTGGCCGGTGTCATCGCTTCTCCTTCTTGCTCAGCTTCTTGCGGGCGGGGTCGGTCAGCACCCCGTGGAAGATGACGTCCAGCACGTCGTCCGCCTGGGCGTCCGGATGGACCGGCCGGCCGCTCAGCAGGTTCGTCAGGATGGTGCCGTACAGCAGGTCCTCGACGACGGCGAAGAACCGCTCCGGCGGCATCTCGCGGATCAGCCCGGCCTGTTGCAGGTGGAGGAAGAACTGCTCGTGTTTGCAGTTGTCCTCCTCCTTCGACACGAAGTACAGCGGGCGGTGGTGGTGGCGGAACGCCGCCCGCTCCTGGATGAACAGCTCGGCCATGTGCGGCCGCTGGTGGAAGAACCGCAGGTACCCGCGGACGGCCTGCCGGACGGTGTCGAGCGGGTCGGCGGCGGTGGCCGCCAGCACCGCGTCCATCTCGGCGGTCAGCTCGGCCAGCCCCCGCTCCACCGCCGCCAGGAACAGCTTCTCCTTCGTCGGGAAGTAGCGGTACACGGTGCCGTTGCCGACGCCGAGGGCGTCGGCGATGGTCTGCACCTGGGTGTCGGCGTACCCCCGCTCGGCGAACAGCCGGGCGGCGGCGTCCAGGATGCGGGCCTTGTTCCGCGCTTCCAGGTCCGGGTCGCGGGGTCGCCCGGGGGCGCGGGCAGTGTCAGCCATCTGAACGGTCCGAATGAATTAGCGGACTGGTCCGTCCGCTAATTCAGTAATAGCCACCGGGGGTGGGGGTGAGCAAGGGGGAATTCGGTGAACCCGGCCCGCCAGGGCCGCGGGTGCGAGTCCGATTTCCCACGCACCCACCGACCTTGCGGTCGGGGTTCGCCAAGTCCCGCCGTCCGGCCGTACCATACCGGGTGCCTGTCTCGCGGAGTCTCCCATGCCCCGGCCGTCCCAGTGGCTGCTGCCCAAGCTCACCGGCTCGAAGTTGGTCCGCCGCGTGACCGACGCCGGCATCGTGGCGGCGGCGAAGGTGCGGGCGCGGCGGCTGGATAACATGGACGCCGGGGTTGTGCAGGCGAAGATCCTGGCGAAGCTGGTGCGGAAGGCGGCGGGCACGAAGTTCGGCCAGGACCACGGGTTCGACCGCATCGAGGGCGTGGCCGACTTCCGGGCCCGCGTGCCGCTCCGCGACTACGAGCAGTTCTGGGACGAATACTGGAAGGACGCCTACCCGCGGCTGGATGACCTCACCTGGCCGGGCAAGATCCCGTACTACGCGCTGTCCAGCGGCACCACCAGCGGGGCGACCAAGTACATCCCCATCTCGCGGCAGATGGTGCGGTCGAACTCGCGGGCGGCGTACACCACGATGGCCCTGTTCCGCAACCAGTTCCCGAAGCACCGCACGTTCACCGGCAAGTTCTTCTTCCTCGGCGGGTGTACCGACCTGCGGAAGCAGGCGGACGGCAGCCTGGCCGGCGACCTGAGCGGCATCGCCACCAAGGAACTGATGCTGGCCGCCCGCCCCTACGTGTTCCCGCCGCTCGACCTCAGCCTCATCCCGGACTGGACGGTGAAGCTCCAGAAGTTGGCCGAGCGGTCGATCGGCGAGCCGATTACCGCCATCAGCGGGGTGCCGTCGTGGGTGCTCAAGCTGTTCGACGTGGTGAAGCAGGTGAGCGGGAAGAAGACCATCGCCGAGGTGTGGCCGACCCTGCGGGTGGTGATCCACGGCGGCACCAAGTTCGACTCGTTCCGCAACACGTTTAAGGCGGAGATCGGCAGCGACCGGGTGGAGTTCTGCGAGGTGTACCCTTGCAGCGAGGGGTTCATCGCCACCGAGGACCCGCGGCACCGCCGCCTACGAATCGTCCCGGACCACAACCTGTTCTTCGAGTTCATCCCGGCCGAGCAGTTCAGCGACGGCAAGTTGAACACCGACAAGCCGACCCGGCACACCCTGGCCACCGTCGAGCCGGGGGTGGTGTACGCCGTCGCCGTCACCACCTGCGCCGGGCTGTGGG
This sequence comes from Fimbriiglobus sp., assembly GCA_022841795.1. Lineage (GTDB taxonomy): Bacteria > Planctomycetota > Planctomycetia > Gemmatales > Gemmataceae > JALHQU01. The sequence continues at coordinate 29,799 of JALHQU010000055.1, read as the reverse complement.
CGTACCTGATCGGGGACACGGTGACGTTCGAGAGCCGCACCCCGCCGCTCATCCGGTTCACCGGGCGGACGAAGAACTTCCTGAGCGCGTTCGGCGAACACCTGATCGAGGAGGAGGTGGAGAAGGCGGTTGCGAAGGCGGCGGCCGAGTGCGGGGTGCTGACGGCCGACCACCACGTCGGCCCGGTGTTCCCGACCGACCCGGCGAAGCCGGGGCACCACCTGTATTTGGTCGAGTTCCGCGGCCCGCCGCCGGCCGACCTGGGGCGGTTCGCGGCGGTCCTCGATGCCGAACTGCGGCGGTTGAACGAGGATTACGACGCCCACCGGGTGGGCGACCTGACCATGCTGACCCCGGAGGTGCGGGCGGTGCCGGCGGGCGGGTTCGAGCGGTGGATGAAGGCCCGCGGCAAGGTGGGCGGGCAAAATAAAGTGCCGCGGATGGACAACACCGGGGCGCTCACGAAAGCTATCATCGGGTGGCTGGAAACCGCATGAAACTGGTGGGAATTCGGCCGCCGGCTCGCCGGTGGCAAGCACCCGCCGGTGAAGGTTCGGAGAAAAAATCGGCGCTTCTTGGGCAAAAAGCGGTTGCGATGCGGTGTACGATCGAGTAGACATGTAGGTTAGGTCGGGCGAAATGACTCGTAACTCGTTCTGCCCGGCCTGATTGACCTCCCCAAGGGTGGGTGCGCCGTTCTCCGACGGCCCCCGTTTTCTGACCCGCACACCGACCACGGCCGGTTCCATCAATCCGTTTTCCGCCCGTGCGCGACGTGTGCCCATCGAGGAGTGTGTCATGGTGTCTCGGTACCGTCGTTCGGCGTTCACGCTGATCGAGCTGCTGGTGGTGATCGCCATCATCGCGATCCTCATCGGCCTGCTGCTCCCGGCCGTGCAGAAGGTCCGCGAAGCCGCGGCCCGCATGAGCTGCAGCAACAACCTGAAGCAACTCGCCCTGGCCGCTCACAACTACGAGAGCGCCTACATGAAGTTGCCCCCGGGCAACAGCACCCGCACCGGCGTGTCGGCGAACGCCTTCCTGCTGCCGTACATCGAGCAGGAGAACATCTTCCGCCTCATCCCGCAGACGATGTTCGAAGTGGACCCGGTCGCCCCGACCTCGTTCACCTGGCCGACCACCCCGTGGTGGTCGAACACCGCCACCTGGGCCGCCGCCCAGCAGAAGGTGAAGACGTTCCACTGCCCGTCGGACAACGTGGACACCGTCAACCCGACCCTCGGCGTGTTCGTGTACTACTTCATCGGCGGCCTGACCTTCACCGGCGGGTACTACCCGACCGCGTCCGGCGGCAACCTGCTCGCCCGCACCAACTACGTGTTCAGCGCCGGCTGCTTCGGCCGCACCACGAACGCGTTCTACGGCCAGTGGCCCGGCCCGTTCACCCCGAACGTCGGCACCGCCATCGTCGGCATGTCGGACGGCTCGAGCAACACCGTGATGGTCGGCGAATACCTGGGCGGCATCGAGACCGGCTCCCGCGACTTCCTCGGCGCCTGGATCGCGGCCGGTAACTTCCCGCACGCCTGGGCCACCATCTCCCCGGCCCAGTGGTACACCTACGGCAGCAAGCACACCGGCCTGGTCCAAATGGCCTGGGGTGACGGCTCCGTCCGCCCGATCCGCAAGATCGGCAACGCCACCGACTGGTTCAGCACCCGCTGGTACACCCAGATGCGGGCCGCCGGCATGACCGACGGCCAGGTGTACGACATCAGCCTGATCTCCAACTGAGCGTAGCGAACCGCGTTCGCAGCGGGCGGGGGTGTCCCCCGCCCGCGTCTTCGTTTCCCCACCCAGTCACACCGAGGAGTTTCCGTGACTCGTCGTTTCCTCCTGAGCCTGGTCGCCTGCGGCGCCGCCCTCGCGGTCGTCGGCTGCGGCTCGGATTCCAAAGACACCAAACCGGTGAGCAACACCGCCCCGAGCGGCAAGCCCGGCCAGCCGCCGGCCCCGCCGCCGCCCCCGCCGCCGCCGGCGGACCCGATGAAGTAACGGGACCGGGGATCGCGAGACCGCCGGGCGGGCCCCATGGTCCGCCCGGTATTTTTTTGCCTCCACCGCCGGCCGCACGATACCATCACCTCTCCCGCCCGTCCTCCCCGCTGGGTGCCGCGTCATGCCCATCGAACCGCTCGCCGTCGGCGTGTGCAGTTGGTCCCTCCAGGTGACCAGCGTGCCCGAGTTGAAGGGGTTCCTCGACCGCCTGGGCGTCGACGTGGTGCAGATCGCATGCGGCGACCCGCACCACGCCAGTTGGGCCGAGGGCGACGGCATGCCCGCTGCGGCCAAAGCCGCCGGGTTCCGCAGGTCCGGGGCCATGCTCGGCTTCCCCGGCGAGGACTACACCACCCCGCAGACGATCGAGAAGACCGGCGGGTTCGGCGACCCGGCCACCCGCCCCGAACGGCTGGAGCGGTTCAAATGGGGCCTCGCCCGCACGGTCGAACTCGGCCTGACCGACATCATGCTGCACGCCGGGTTCATCCCGGAGGTGGGCGACCCGGCCCGGAAGCCGTTCCTCGACACCCTGGCGCAGGTGGGCGACCTGGCGCGGCGGACCGGCGTGACGGTGGCGTTCGAGACCGGGCAGGAGTCGGCCGCACTCCTGCGGCGGACGCTGGACGACCTGCAAAGCCCGAACCTGAAGGTGAACTTCGACCCGGCGAACATGCTGCTGTACGACAAGGACGACCCGCTGCGGGTGCTCGACCTGCTCGCCCCGGACATCCGCAGTGTCCACGTCAAGGACGCCAACCGGCCGACCACCAAAGGCACCTGGGGCGAGGAGGTGCCGCTCGGCACCGGGCAGACGAACACCCGCGAGTTCGTGGCGGCGCTGAAGCGGGTGGGGTACCGCGGCCCGCTGTGCATCGAGCGGGAGGTGGGCACCCAGGCGGAGCGGTTCGCCGACATCGAACACGGGGTGCGGTTCCTCCGCCAGTGCCTGGCGGAGTGAGCCGCCAGGCTCGCGGGTTAGTGGGGCAAGATTCCATCTTGCCACGGCAAGTTGGAAACTTGCCCCACTAACCCATCGGCGAGTGGCTGGCGTCGAACTGTCGGGCGTCGTGGACCAGTTCTTTCGGCACCGGCCGCGCGCCGTCGGCGTCGCGGACGACAGTGCGAGCCAGCACGGCGGCGATGGAGTCCGAGTAGAACATGCCGAGCGGGGTGGGGCGGATGACGTGGTCCGCCTCGCCGAGCAGCCCGGCCGCGTGACACGCCCGGAACGCCTCGCCGAAGTCGTGGACCAACTGCGTGCCGAACAGGGCCAGGTACTCCCGCGTGTCGATGGCGAGTGCCGCCAGCCGGCGGACCAGCCAGAACAGCCGCTGGTCGTGCGGGGTGTACACGAACGCCTTGTCCCACACCCGCCCGCCGGCGTCCACCGCCTTCGCGTACCCGTCGGCCGAGGTCGGGTTGAGCGTCTTCACCGCCGCCCGGAAGTCTTTCGCGGACACGTAGCTGGTGGCCGACGGCCCGAACCCGATCGCCTCGTACCTGTCCGGCCGGAACGAACACTCCTCGTACACGTACCGTCGGTCGGTGGCGTGCGCCGCGGCCGGCTCGAAGTTGGTCAGGCTGGTCTGCACCCACCCGCGGGCCAGCAGGTGCTCGCGTACCGCCAGCCAGTTGTCCGCCGCCCGCGGGTTGTCCGGCAACTCGGCCAGCAGGTCGTCGTCCCGGCTCCACGGGGTGCCCAGGCCGGGGAACAGCACCAGGTGGTACAGCCCGAGGTGGTCGAGGCCGAGGTCGATCGCCCGGTCCACGTCGGCGAGCATCTCGCCGCGGGTCTGGCCGGGCAGGTTGAACAGCAGGTCGGCGGACGCGGTGAACCCGAGTTCGTGGGCGTGCCGCACCACCTCAAGGAACGTGGCCGGGGTGCCGAACGCCGACCGGCCCATCTGCTTCAGCCGGGCCTCGTCGAACGTCTGGATGCCCATGCTGATCCGGTAGTGGCGGGCCGACAGGTTCTTTTGGAGCACGTCCGTCAGCCGCGGGGTGCCCCGCAGGAAGTACGCCGGCACGCCCTCCAGCGTCACCTCGGCCGCCCCGACGGCCATCAGGTCGAGCGTCTGGCACAGGTCGGCGAACGGGTCCGGCTCGCACAGGTTGGCCGTGCCCCCGCCGAAGTAGATCGCCGTCACCGGGGCGTTCGTCAGCACGCCGAGGTGCTTCTGGCGGAACGCCTTCGCCTCGATCTCCTGCACCACCCGCTTCACCACCGCCGTGGTCTTGGCCGCGTTCCCCGGCTCGTGCGGGAAGGTGCAGAACCCGCACCCGGTGACGGCCGGGTTGCAGTACGGGTGCGGGAGGACGCCGACGATCAGTTCCCGGCCGCGGTTCGGGTCGAAGGTGAGTTCGCGGTGTTCGTCCAGGTGGTCGGCGGACGGCAGGGCGGCGGCGAGCGGGTAGCCGTGCAGCAGGCGGTGCCGCTGCGGGCGGGCCATGCGGCGGCGGAGTTCGTCGGCGACGGAGATGGGCATGACACCGCCCCGGGAGTGCCCGCGGGAAACCGGGGCATTCTACCGGGGCGAGGGGCTTGGGCTTACTTGTCGTCGTCGGCCGGTTCCGGGCCGAGATCAGCGACAGCGGCTTCGAGCTGTTCGCGGGCGGCCTTCACCCGCACCAGTGCGCCGACCGGCCCGTCCGCCGGGATGCCGGCGGCCAGCGCGGCCACGTCCGCCGCCGCGTCCTGGTGCAGCTTCCGCATCTCCTTGTACCGCTCCGACTGCGGGCGGACGTAAGACCGGGCTTCGAGCAGGTTGGGGGCGAACGCCTCCGCCCACACCCGCTTGTACAGGTCGGACATCTCGGCGATGCGGTCGGCGTCGCCCAGGATGACGGCCGACCGCAGCTCGCGGGCCAGCCGGTTGGTCGCCTCGCGGCTCTCCACCGCCCGGTCCAGGGCCGAGTTCTTGTCGCCCAGGCTCAGTCCGTGGCCGAGCAGGTCGTTGAGCAGCTCGCGGTTGTCCTTGAGCAACTGCAACCGCTCGTGGGCCAGCCCGCCGGTCGGGTGCTGGGCGGTGCCCCACGCGGCCAGCAGGCCGCCGGCGAGCAGCACGGTCAGGGTGCGGGTGTTCATGGTGCCCCCCGCGCTTCGGCGATCTGGGTGAGGGTTTTCCGCCCGGCGGTGGCGGCGTCGGCGATCCGCTTGAGCGCCGGCCGCGCGTCCGTTCGGGCGTCCGGCTCCAGCTTGCGGGCCTCCGTTTCCGCGGTTGTCAGCCTGGCGATGGCGTCTTGCAGCACCTTCTGCCGGTCGTCCACCGTCATCGGCTGGTCGGCCACCTGCCTCGCCTGTTTCTCCATCCCGTCCTTCACCATCCGCTCGTACTGGGAGGCCAGGCTGTTCATCTCCTGCCGGTCGGCCGCGTTGGACATGGAGCACGCCTCGGCCTGGATGTCGTCCGACCAGACGGCGTAGGTTTTCAGCCGGTCCGGGGCGGTGCGGGCCTTCGCCAGCGCGTTGTGGTGGTCGGTGTACTTCTTCAGCAGCTCCTGCCGCGGCTTGGCCTTGACGGCCACTTCTTGCTGAATCGGCTTCGGCCGGTTGGCGATCCACACCCCGCCGACGGTCACGGCGATGGCCGCCGCCACCCCGCCCACCCACCGCAGGTCGAGCCGCTTCAGCCACGACCCGACCGGGCGGAACGACCCGCTGCCGGCGAGCGAACTCGGCAGCACCGGGATGGAGCGGATGACCGGGCCGTCGGCGGCCAGGGAGTCGAGGAACGTGCCCTTGCGGGCGTCGGACGACGGCACCGGCAGGGCGGCGATGACGGCGTCCAGCCGGGCGGCCTCGGCCTGCACCGCCCGGCACGCCGGGCACGCGGCCAGGTGCGACAGCAGGTCGTCCGTCGGCCGGGCCGGGGCCGGCAGGGCGAGTAGTCGGGTTCGGACCACGTCGCAGGTCATCGCATCACCAGAAAAAGTAGCAAGTAGCAAGGATCAAGTAACAAGGCCGATCGGTGCATTCTTTCTGCTTTGTCCCTTGTTCCTTTTCACCTGCTCCTTGCCGTTCACTCGTCGCCCGCCGTCTCCGGCAGCAGTTCCGGCGACAGCACCCGCATCAGTTTCTGCCGCGCCTTGAACACCCGCCAGCGGGCCGTCTCCTCGGTGGTGTTCAGCACCGCCGCCACCTCGCGGAACGACAGCCCCTGGTCCACCCGCAGCAGCAGGGCCGCCCGGAAGTCGGCCGGCAGCCCGCCGATCGCGTCCGCCACCCGCCGGATCTCCTCGCGGTCGGACACCACCTCTTCCGGCCCGGCCGCGTCGTCCGCCGTCGGGTGGTCCTCGGCCGGCCCCTGCGTCACCCGCTTCTCCGTCCGCTTCAGGTTGACGAAGTTGTTGTGCCCGATGCGGAACAGCCACGCCCGGAAGTTGCTGCCGCGGCGGAACGACTTCACCGCCGCCAGCGCCTTCAGGAACGTCTCCTGGGTCAGGTCCTCCGCCTTGTGCCGGTCGCGGGTCAGGTGGAACAGCCAGCGGTATAGCCGGTCCCAGTACGCCGACACCAGGCGGGAAAACGCGGTCCGGTCGCCCTGTTGGGCGGCGATGATCCACTCGGACTCCTCGCCTTTCGGGAGGAGGGCGTCCTGGTCGAGGGCCACGCGACGGAGCCGGTCTGGGGTGGCGATCGGGTGCAGCAGTTCCCGCCGTACCACAGTACCCGCCGCGAGTTAGGGCGTCCAGTTCCGGGGGTGACCGCCGGCCGACCCCGCCGGGTTCATCGGTGTAACACCGGGGCGAGCAAAGCGTTGGCGGAAAAGATTCGGCCGGACAGTTCAGGGCCGGGCGAATCACCCCCAACCCGGATTCCCGGTCTCGTTCCCCGTGCCGACGTAAACCCTGTCCCCGAATCGGCTTACCAGGTTTTCCCGGACGGGGTGCGACAACGGGTTGCCGGTCAGGTCCAGGTGCCGCACCCGCTTCGGGTCAAGCCGGTCGGCGATGGCGATGACCTCCAAATCGCCGAACTGGTTGTTCGACAGGTCGAGGATTTCGAGTTGAGGCAAGAACGGGGCGGCGGCGAGGGCGTTTCCCCCGTCTGGGCCGAGTTGCCGCCAGCGGATGAACAGCTCCCGCAGTTCGGGGAACAGGTTCGTTGTGAACACCTCGGCATGAGTCCAGTCGGGTCGCCACCCTCTCAGGTGGAGCAAGCGCAGCCGCGGCCAAGGCGCGTCGCCGGGGCGGAACACGCCGGACGGGTCCTGGCCGGCTTCGCTCACGATCAGCGCCTCGATCCGGTCGCGGAACGGCAGCCGGTGCAGGTCGGCGAGCGGGCCGCAGTTGTCCAGGTCGAGAACCCGAAGGGCTGCGTCCGCCGGAACGTGCAGCAGGTGGGTGATGAGATCTTGGACGCGTTCCGCGGTCAGGTGGGTGATGCGACGGAACAGCGGCGAGCGGACGACGGTGGGGCTGATCGACCACGCCGGGTTCGGATTCACACGCCCGCCCAACTCCAGCCGGCGCACGCCGGTCAGGTGCGGCGACCGCACGACCGTCTCGACCAGTGCCCGCGGGTCGAACTGGCCGAACGGGTGGACGCGGAGCAGGCGGAGCGTGCGAACGCGATTCAGGTGTTCGCCGGCCAGCCGCCGCCACTGGTCCGTTTCACCGCCTTCGGTCAGCAGCACGTCCAGCCCCGACACGGGTTCGAGGCGGAACAGTTCGACCAGCGAGGCGGTCTCCGGAAACCGACCCGGGTTAATCGCAAGGTGATCGACGAACCCGCGGGCCAGTTCCCAGCTCACCCAGTCCGGACGGGGGGAACCGTCCACCCGCTCGGCGGTGAACTGGGCGGTCGCGGAGTACCCGTAGTCGGCTCGGATTTCTTCGAGCGGAGGTTCCCGGGTCGGCCCCGGCGCGAGGCGGGGCAGGCCCAGCCGCCCAGACACCCGCCGCCAGAACGACGGCGGGTCGGCAGACCGTGCCGGCGCCGGCGGGTCGTCGCCGGTGAACCCGAGTGCCGCCGCCACCGGCGCCATCCACCGTTTCCGGTGGGCGGCCAGCAGCGCCCTCATGCGGGCCAGTAGCGCATCGCGGAAGTCGGTGTCCTGCCACACCGCCGCCTTCGCCAGCTCGCACTGCACGCGGATGAACTCGGCCCGCTCGGGGTCGCCGTTCTCGTCCAGCCAATCGGCGAACACCAACCGCGGCAGGTCGTCCTCCGGGCTGGCGGCGACGGCGGCGACGAACGCCTCGCGGTCGGACATGGGCGTGCGACCCTACAGTTCCACCTCCGGCAGTGCCCCGCCGGTCGGCCGCTTCAGCAGCTCGTTCACCACCGTCTGCGCCAGCCGCAGGTACGACTGCGACACCGGGTGGTCCGGGTGCTTCCGCACGATCGGCTCGCCGCCGTCCCCGCACCGGCTGATCTCCGGGTCGATGGGGATCTCGCCCAGGAACGGCACGCCGATCTCCGCCGCCAGCTTCGCCCCGCCGCCCTGGCCGAGCGGGAACATCTTGCTGCCGTCCGGCAACCCCAGGTAGCTCATGTTCTCGACGATGCCCAGGATGGGCACGTTCACCTCCTGGAACATCCGCACCCCCTTGCGGGCGTCGATCAGGCTGACCTCGGCTGGCTGGGTGACGATGACGGCGCCGGTGAGCGGGGCGGACTGGCTCAGCGTGAGCTGGGCGTCGCCGGTGCCCGGCGGCAGGTCGATGACCAGGAAGTCGAGTTCGCCCCACGGCGGCTGGAACAGGAGCGCCCCGACCGCCTGGGCCACCTTCGGCCCCCGCCAGATGACCGCCTGGTTCGGGTCCACCAAAAACCCCATGCTCATCAGCTTGAGGCCGTACTTCTCGATCGGGAACGGGGTCTTCGTCTGGTCCACCGTGCCCAGGCCGAACATGAGCGGCACGCTCGGCCCGTAGATGTCCGCGTCCATCAGGCCGACCCGCTGGCCGTACATGTGCAGGGCGAGCGCGAGGTTGGCGGCCACGGTGGACTTGCCCACCCCACCCTTGCCGCTGGCGACGGCGACCACGTGCTTGATGCCGGGCAGCGGGGTCTTCTGCTGACCGGGTTGGGGAGGCGGGGGCATGAGAAACTCCAAGTAAAAAGTAGCAAGGAAAAAGGAACAAGGAAAAGCAGGAAGGCAACAGTCAGCAACAGCGTCGGATTCCGTTTGCCACTTGTTCCTTTTTACTTTTCACTTCCCTCCGTCGCCGAAAGGCGACGGAGTGCGGCCAGCGTGTAAATCCCCGTGCTGTGCCCGTCGTTCCACGCGATCTGGTAGGCGTACTGGCCGACCGCGGCCATCTTCAGCGGGGCGGGCGGGCCGGCCGCCACCTCCTGCGCGGACAGCACCCGGAACGGGTTCGGCGGCTTGCCCCGCTCGTCCGTGCAGGTGGCGCACGGGCACGCCTTCCGCAGCGTCCGCCACGTGACGAACGTGCTCGCCCCGTCCGCCCAGTCGATCCGCAGGCCGTCGCCCTCGCGGCGGAGGGAAAGCGGGCGGAGGTCGTCCGTGGTCATGGCTTTCTGCACCCGCCGGGAGTAGGATCGGGGGAATTGTAGGCGCACCGGGCGGCGGCACCCGCCCCGCTCCCGTTACCGTCCCGTTGGAGTACCCGATGACCCCGGCGGATGCCACCGAGATGCTCGCCGACGCCCGCCGCGACCCCGCCTCCCTCGGCCGCCTGCTGGAGCAGTACCGCAACTACCTGCGGCTGCTCGCCCGCATCGAGATCGGCCGCAAGCTGCAGGGGAAGGTGGACGCCTCGGACGTGGTGCAGGAGGCGTTCCTGGACGCCCACCGCTACTTCCCGGCGTTCCGCGGCGGGAGCGAGGCGCAGCTGACGGCGTGGCTGCGGGAGATCCTGGCCGGCACGCTGGCGAACCAGGTGCGGCGGTACTTCGGCACCCAGGCCCGCGACCCGCGGCTGGAGATCGGCCTGCAAGCGGACCTGGAGCACTCGACGGCCGGACTGGGGGCCATCCCGATGGACCCGCACACCTCGCCCAGCATGCAGGCGGCCCGCGGCGAGCAGTCGCTGCTGGTGGCCGAGGCCATCGGCGGGCTGCCCGAAGACTACCAGACGGTGATCGTGCTGCGGCATCTGGAAGGGCTGACGTTCCCGCAGGTGGCCGAGCGGACGGGCCGCACGGTGGACAGCGTGGAGAAGCTGTGGATGCGGGCGATGGTGCAACTGAAGAAGCGGTTCACCGGGGCGTCGTGATTCTCTCCCTTCATTCGAGGTGTTCATGCGTCGCTCACTCTCCCTCCTGATGGCCGGGGCTGTCGCCCTCGCCGCCGTCGTCGCCGTCGGGTGCGGCGGGACCAAAGACAAGGACAAACCCGGCTCCGGGGCCACCGGGTCCGTCACCGGGTCCGGCCTACAGGCCCCGCCGACCGGCGGCGGATCGGACGCCAAGGACAAACCGCCCGGCGTGGTGGCGTTCGAGACGGCCAACTGCAACAACTGCCACACCACCGCCGGGTCGGCGAAGACCGGCCGCGGCATGGGGCCGGACCTGACGAAGGTGGGGGCGAAGCGGGACAAGGATTGGATCATCGCCCACGTCCGCGACCCGAAGTCGCACAACCCGATGTCGCGGATGCCGGCCTCCGGCCCGGACAAGCTGAGCGACAAGGACGCGGGTACCATCGCCGAGTACCTGGCCGGGCTGAAGTAACCCCTCATTCTTCGCCGCGACCTGCGGGAGCGGAACCCGCTCCCGCAGGTCGCGGCGAAGAAAGCACACCGCTATGAACACCGACCCCGCCGACGACCCGCGTGTGGTCAAGCTGGCCCGCGACTACCTGGCCGACCTGGAGGCCGGGCGGTCGCCCGACCGCGCCGCGCTGGAAGCCCGCTACCCGGAACTGCGGGAGGCCGTCGCCGAGTGCCTGGACGGGGTGGAACTGGCCCACGCCGCCGGGAAGGCGATGCGGCCGACCGCCCCGCCGGCGGTCGAGCCGATCAGTCCGCAGGCCGAGCCGCTGGGCGACTTCCGCATCGTCCGCGAGATCGGCCGCGGCGGCATGGGGGTGGTGTACGAGGCGGTGCAGTTGTCCCTCGGCCGGCGGGTGGCGCTCAAGGTGCTGCCGTTCGCCGCCGGCCTCGACGCCAAGCAACTCCAGCGGTTCAAGACGGAGGCGCACGCGGCGGCGCAGCTGCACCACACGAACATCGTGCCGGTGTACGCCGTCGGGGTGGAGCGGGGCACCCACTTCTACGCCATGCAGATGATCGACGGCCGCCCGCTCGATACGGTCATCCGCGGGCTGCGGGGCGAACCGGAGAAGCACTCCGGCGACACCACGATGGATGTGGCCGGGGCGGCCCGGCCGACCGCCCCGGTGGCCACCGAGGCCCGCACCCGCCTCACCGCCACCGCCGGCACGAAGGAGCGGCACCGCACCGCCGCCCGCCTGGCGGTGCAGGTGGCCGACGCGCTGGAGTACGCCCACGACGCCGGGGTCATCCACCGTGACATCAAGCCGGCCAACCTGCTGCGCGACCCGAAGGGGAACGTGTGGGTGACCGACTTCGGGCTGGCCCAGGTGAACGCCGAGGCCAACCTGACCCGCACCGGCGACGTGTTCGGCACCCTGCGGTACATGTCCCCGGAGCAGGCCACCGGCAACCGCGGGCTGGTGGACCACCGGGCGGACGTGTATAGCTTGGGCGCCACCCTGTACGAGTTGCTCACGTTGCAGCCGGTGTTCCCCGGCGCCGACCGCCAGTCGCTGCTGTTCCAGATCCTGAACGCCGACCCGACCCCGCCGCGGCAGCACGACCGCACCATCCCGCCGGAGCTGGAAACGATCGTGCTGAAGGCGACGGCCAAGCTGCCGCAAGACCGCTACGCCACCGCCGGCGAGTTCGCCGCCGACCTACGGCGGTTCCTGGACGACCGCCCCATCCTGGCCCGCCGGCCGACGCTCGCCGACCGGGCACGGAAGTGGATGCGGCGGCACCCGGCCTACGTCGGGGCGGCGGTGGTGCTGCTGGTGCTGACCGCCCTCGGGCTGGGCATCAGCACGGCGTTCATCGCCCGCGAGAAGAGCCGCACGGACGACGCGCTGGACCGCGAGAAGGTGCGGGCGAAGGAGGCCGAAGAGCGGTTCCAACTGGCCCGCCGGTCGGTGGACGACCTGATCCGGGTGGCGAACGAGGAGTTGGCGAACGACCCGGTGCAGGAGGGGCTGCGGCGGAAGCTGCTCGAGTCCGCGCTGGCGTACTACCAGGAGTTCATCGCCCTGCGGCAGGACGACCCGACCGCCCAGAAGGAGCTGGAGGCGACGCAGGCGCAGGTGAAGACCATCCTGGCCGACCTGGCGGTGATGCAGGGGGCGGTGCGGCACGAACTGCTCCGCGCGGCGGTGGTGCAGGACGAGCTGAAGCTGACGGACGAGCAGCGGGGGCAGGTGAACGCCCTGTTCGAGCGGACCGGCGGGCTGCGGGGGGAACTGTTCCGCGACCGCGGGCGGATGACCGCCGACCAGTGGTCGCAGCGGCTGATCGACCACCTGAAGGAGTTGGACGCGGCCGTCGCCCCGCTGCTCACCCCCCGACAGAGCCAGCGGCTGAGCGAGCTGGCGTTGCAGATACGCGGCCCGCGGGCGTTCCGCGAACCGGAGGTGATCGCCGCCCTCAAGCTGACCGCCGACCAGCGGGAGAAGATCCGGCAGATCGACGCCTTCGGGTTCGGCGTGCGGATGATGCAGGAGTTCCGCGGTCCGGGTGGCCCTGGCGGTCCGGGTGGTCCCGGCGGGGGGGGGCCGGGCGGCCCGGGTGGACGCGGCTTCGGCGGCCCCGGCGGGCGTGGCGGCCGCGGGCCGGACGTGATGCACGACTCGAAAGCGGTGGTGGAGAGAATTCTCGAAACCCTCACACCCGAGCAGCGGGCGGCGTGGACGGCGCTCACCGGCGAGCCGTTCGTGGGGGTTCGCATGGACTTCCCGTTCCGCGGGTTCGGCCCGGCCCGGCCGGGCGACGGCCCGCCGAACCGCTGACCGCCGGTTCCCGCGGCGGTCTCTCGCCCCCGCCGTTACCAACCCCTCGGTCCCATCTCACGTCGCGGAGGCCACCATGCGCACCGTCCTCGGCCTGCTCCTGCTCGCCCCCTTTGCCCTCGCCCAACCGCCCGGCGGGTTCGGCCCGCCCCGGCCCGGCGAGCTGTTCCCGCCGTTCGTCCTCGACCAGTTGGCCCTGACCGACGCGCAGAAGAAGACGCTGGACGCGATCCAGAAGGACGTGGACGCGAAGCTGGCGAAGATCCTGACCGACGCCCAGAAGAAGGAGCTGAAGGAGTTCGCCGACCGCCGCCCCGGCGACTTCCCGTTCCCCGGTGGGCCGGGGCCGGGTCGGCCGGCCGAGCGGGACCCGTTCATCCCCCGCGGCGAGCGGGTGACGCCGGCGGACAAGCCGCGGGACCAGCCGAAGGCGGTGACGCACTCGCCGGAAGCGGTGCGGGCGGCGGTGGAGAAGGCCCTGCCGGTGCTGTGGAAGGGGATCGACGGGCACACCGCCAAGCGGGACTGCTTCACCTGCCACAACCACACCGTCCCGCTGCTCGCGCTGACGGCGGCGAAGGCCCGCGGGTTCGACGTGCCGGACAAGAAGCTGGCCGAGCAGACGGCGTTCATCGTCGAGGGGTTCGAGGCCATGCGGGAGCGGATGCTGGACGGCCGCGGCCCCGGCCCGGCGCCCACCGGCGGCGGGGCGGACAACACCGCCTACGCCCTGTTCACGTTCGAGATACTCGGCCTCAAGCCGACCCCGACCACCGAGGCGGTGGCCACCTACACCCTGAACTTCGTCCGCCGGGGCGACCACTGGTTCACCCCCGCCGGCCGCGCCCCGACCGAGGCGAGCGACTTCACCACCACCGCCCTGGCCGTCCGCGGCATCCAGAAGTACGGGGCGGAGAAGGACCGGGAGCGGATCGGGAAACGGGTGGAGGCGGTGCGGGGGTGGCTGCTGACGGCGAAGCCGAAGGACACCGAGGACCGGGTGTTCCGACTGCTCGGGCTGAAGGCGGCCGGGGCGTCGGCGCTGGAGTTGGCGGACGCGGCGAAGGGGCTGCTCGCCGCCCAACGGGAGACCGGCGGGTGGGGACAGACGGACAAGTTGGACGCCGACGCCTACGCCACCGGCACCGCCCTGTACGCCCTACACACCGCCGCCGGCATCCGCACCGACGACCCGGCGTACCGCCGCGGGCTGGAGTTCCTGCTCGGCACCCAGCGGGCGGACGGGTCGTGGTATGTGCCCACCCGCAGCCGCCCGGTACAGCGGTACTTCGAGAGCGGGTTCCCGCACGAGAAGGACCAGTTCATCTCGTGCGCCGCCACCGGCTGGGCGACGGCCGCGCTGGCGTTCGACTGCGAGAAGAAGTAGTTCTTGGTGAACCCCGACCGCCAGGTCGGTGGGTGCCGACCACGCACCCCCTCCCTCGCGGTCGGGGTTCACCAGATTTCGTGGCGGTCTCCCATCCCCACCCGTTACCAACACTTCAGCGGCACCCTCAACCCCGGAGACTGCGATGACCCCGTTCGACCCGTTCCTGTCCCGCCGCGGGTTCCTGGGCGGCGCCCTGGCCGTCGGCGCCACCGCACTCACCCCGTGGTTCACCCGCCGCGGGGCGTTCGCCGCCGAGTTGATGAAGACGCCGAGCGTGACCGAGGGGCCGTTCTACCCGGACAAGCTGCCGCTCGACACCGACAACGACCTGCTCATCATCAACGACACCATTTCCCCGGCGGTGGGCGACATCACCCACCTGATGGGCGTCATCAAGGACCCCGACGGCGCCCCGATGAAGGGCGTGACCATCGAGATCTGGCAGGTGGACAACGGCGGGGCGTACATCCACTCGGGCACCGGGAACAAGACGAAACAGGACAAGCACTTCCAGGGGTTCGGGCGGTTCACCACCGACAAGACCGGGGCGTACTACTTCCGCACCATCAAGCCGGTGCCGTACCCCGGCCGCACCCCGCACATCCATTACAAGGTGAAGCGGGGGAACAAGGAGCTGCTGTGCAGCCAGATCATGATCTCCGGGCACGAGCAGAACGCCCGCGACGGGGTGCTACGGGGCGCCGGCGGGCTGCTCGAACAGGAGCTGATGATGGCCGAGTTCAAGCCGATCCAGGAGTCGAAGATCGGCGAGTTGGAGGCCAAGTTCGACATCGTGATCGGCAAGACGCCGGACGAATCGCGGCGGCGGTAACTCTCGGGCGAACCCCGGCCGCAAGGCCGGTGGGTGCGTGGGGCAAGATTCCATCTTGCCTCGGATGCCTCGGATGGCAAGTTGGAAACTTGCCCCACTGACTCGCACCCACGGCCCTGGCGGGCCGGGTTCGCCAAAACCTACAACCCCAACCCTCCCTTCGGAGACCTCCCATGCGACTGACGAAGACCCTGATCCTGACCTCGGCGGTCCTGTTCGCGGCCACCGCCATCGCCCAGCCGCCCGGCGGGCAGCGGGGCGGCGGCGAGCGGGAGCAGACGAAGCCGGCCGAGGGCGGGATGGTCGCCCAACTGATGGGGTTCGACAAGAACAAGGACGGCAAGCTGCAGAAGGACGAGATGACCGACGAGCGGCTGCTCAAGCTGTTCGAGCGGGCGGACGCGAACAGGGACGGCACGGTGACGAAGGAGGAGTTGGAAGCGCTGGCGAAGGAAGACACCGGCCGCGGCGGGCCGGGCGGCGGCCCCGGCGGGCCGGGCGGCGGTCGAGGGGGTCGCGGCGGACCGGGTGGCCCCGGCGGTGAGGGCGGGTTCCCCGGTGGGCCGGGTGGGCCGGGCGGGTTCACCCCGCCGAAGCCGGGCGAAATCCTGCCGTCGTTCCTCGCCGACCAACTGAAGCTGTCCGCCGACCAGAAGAAGCAGTTGGCCGAGCTGCAGAAAGAGGTGGACGGGAAGATCGAGAAGCTGCTCACCGACGACCAGAAGAAGGCGCTGAAGGAGATGCGGGACCGCGGGCCGATGGGCGGGTTCCCCGGCGGGCCGGGTGGTCCGGGCGGCGGTCGCGGTGGCCGCGGCCCCGACCGAGATCGGTAAGAAACTCACGACCCTCTCATCGGAGGTGGCCGACAATCGGCCACCTCCTCTCGTTTTGAACATCCCTCGGCGGGATCGGGCGGCGGCGCGTTACGAGTGAGATGTGCGACAGCGGGCGATCGCGGCCCGCTTTCTTCGTCCGCTCAATATGAAGGTTCCATGATGAAAACGAGTGCATTCCGAGTGGCCGGCGTCGCGGGGTGCCTGGCCCTGCTGACCAGCGGCGCGTTCGCCCAGCCCCCCGGCGGCGGTCCTGGGGGTGGTCCGGGTGGTGGCCCCGGCGGGTTCGGCGGCCCGCCCGGCATGGGCGGGCAGGAGAAGAAGCTGGTCAAGGAATTCGACAAGAACGGCGACGGCTGGCTGAACGCCGAGGAGCGGGCGGCGGCCCGCGTGGAGGCGAAGAAGGGCGGTGGGGGCGGGTTCGGCGGGCGTGGCCCTGGCGGGTTCGGCCGCGGCGAGGCCGGCAAGCCCGGTCCGGCCGTGAAGGTGGAGGATGCGAAGACGTTCCCGAAGAGCGCGGCGTTCGACCCCGCCGTCCTCCGCACCCTGTTCTTCGAGTTCGAGAACAAGGACTGGGAGCAGGAGTTGGCCGACTTCCGCAACACCGACGTGGACGTGCCGGCAACGCTGACGGTGGACGGGAAGACGTACAAGAACGTGGGCATGCACTTCCGCGGCATGTCGTCGTACTTCGGGGTGGGGGCCGGGTCGAAGCGGTCGCTGAACGTGGCCCTGGACCTGGCGGACAAGAAGCAGGACTTCCACGGGGAGGAGACGCTCAACCTGCTGAACGCGCACGAGGACGCCACCTTCCTGAACACCGTGCTGTACTCGCACGTCGCCCGCCAGTACATCCCGGCGCCGAAGGCGAACCTGGTGAAGGTGGTGATCAACGGCGAGAGCTGGGGGCTGTACACCAGCGTGCAACAGTTCGACAAGCACTTCCTGAAAGAGAACTTCAAGACCGGCAAGGGCACCCGGTGGAAGGTGAAGGGCAGCCCCGGCGGGCAGGGCGGGCTGGAGTACGTCGGGGACACCGTCGCCGACTACAAGCGGCGGTACGACATGAAGACGGGCGACGGCACCGACGAGAAGGCGTGGAAGGCGCTCATCCACTTCTGCAAGGTGCTGAACACCACCCCGGCGGACAAGCTGGAGGAGGCGCTGCGGCCGATCTGCGACGTGGACGGGCTGCTCTGGTTCCTGGCCCTGGACGTGTCGCTCATCAACTGCGACGGGTACTGGATCCGCAGCAGCGACTACAGCATCTACCTGGACGAGAAGGGCAAGTTCCACTTCCTCCCGCACGACATGAACGAGGCGTTCCGCCAGCCGATGGGGCCGGGCATGGGCGGCGGCCGGATGTTCGTGATGGCCCCGCCGGGCACCCTGCTGGCCGGCCCGCTGCAAGACGAGCTGAAGCTGACCGCCGACCAGAAGAAGGAGTTGGAGAAACTCCAGAAGGAGGCGGACGAAAAGCTGGTCGCGCTGATGACCGACGAGCAGAAGAAGCAGTGGAAGGAGATGAAGGACCGCTTCCCCGGCGCCGGCGGGCCGGGCGGGTTCGGCGGGCCTCCCGGTGGCGGCCCTGGTGGGTTCGGCCCGCCCGGAATGGGCGGCGGTGGCATCGGCCAGGTGCGTGGTGTCGAACTGGACCCGCTGGTCGGGCTGACCGACGCCCGCAAGCCGCTGCGGAGCAAGCTGCTGGCGGCGCCGGCGCTCAAGGCCAAGTACCTGGAGTGCTGCCGCACCATCGCGGAGAAGTCGCTCGACTGGAAGACGCTCGGGCCGGTGGTGAAGCAGTTCCGCACGCTCATCGAGAAGGAAGTGGAGGCGGACACGCGGAAGCTGGAGCCGTTCGAGGCGTTCAAGCGGGCCACCGCCGACGACGCCACCGAGGGCGGTGGCCGCGGCGGGATGCCGCTGCGGGCGTTCGCCGACCAGCGGCGGAAGTACCTGCTGGAGGCGACGGCGAAGAAGTGACCCGGTCAAAGTAGCAGGCACACTCCGTGTGCCGGCCGCGGCGGACGGCACACGGAGTGTGCCTGCTACTTTGTTATTCCCCGTCCCGTCGGTCGTCCTGTCCCCGGTTCGTTCGGAGTCCCCACGTGCCTGCCCCTTCCCTCCGCCTGCTCGCCCTGCTCGCCTTCGCCACCCCTGTTGTCGCCGCGGCCCCCAAGCCGGCGGTGTACGAGCAGTCGAAGATCTGGCCGGTGCACATCACCCTGGACGCGAAGGAGTACGCGGCCATGCAGCCGCCGGCCGGCGGGTTCCGCGGGTTCGGCGCCCCGCCGCCCCCGCCGAAGGAACTCAAGCCGGGCGAGCGGGAGACGCACCAGAACGTGTTCGGGGTGGACCTGCCGTGGGCGAAGGGCACGGTCACGGTGGACGGGCAGACGTTCGACGGGGTGGGCGTCCGGTACAAGGGCAACGGCACCATCCTGGAGACCAGCCGCACCGCCAAGAAGTCGTTCAAGATCGACCTGGACAAGCACGGCGGCACGGGCACGTTCCACGGGGTGAAGACGCTCAACCTACACTGCGGCGTCACCGACCCGAGCAAGCTCCGCGAGACGCTGTCGTACGCCGTGTTCCGCGCCGCCGGGGTGCCCGCCCCGAAGACCGCGTTCGCCGAAGTCACCCTCACCGTGCCGGGCAAGTTCGACAAGGAGTTGCTCGGCCTGTACACGCTGGTGCAGCCGGTGGACAAGGCGTTCCTGAAGGAGAACTTCAAAGCGGACGCCGGGCTGCTGATGAAGCCGGAGCGGATGCAGGGGCTGGACCACCTGGGCGACGACTGGGAGCGGTACAAGCCCACCTACGACCCGAAGCGGGACGCCACCGCGGACGAGCAGAAGCGGGTGATCGCGTTCACCCGGCTGGTGAACCGGGCGGACGACGACGCCTTCCGCAAGGAGATCGAATCCTACCTGGACGTGGACGCGTTCCTGCGGTTCCTGGCCGTGCACTCGGTGCTCGTCCACATGGACAGCTTCTTCACCATCGGGCACAACTACTGCCTGTACCTGCACCCGCAGACGAACAGGTTCCACTTCATCCCGTGGGACGTGGACCGCTCGTTCGCCAACTTCCCCATCTTCGGCACCCCGGCCCAGCAACTCGATCTAAGCTTGACCAAGCCGTACCAGGCGAGCCGGCTGGCCGACCGGCTGATGGCGATGCCGGGCATGGGCGAGCGGTACCTGAAGATGGCGAAGGAGGTCGTCGCGGCGGGGTTCGACAAGGAAAAGTTACTGAAGGACATAGAGGGGCTGCGGGCGGCGACGAAGGACCTGATGGGCCGCGAGACGAAAGCCATGACCGCCCGGAAGGAGACCGCCGCCCCGCCGTTCATGGGCGTCGCGCCGCCGGAGTTGCCGGCGTTCGTGGAGAAGCGGTCGGCGTCCATCGCCGCGCAGTTGGATGGCAAGAGCAAGGGGTATGTGCCGCAGCCGGGCGGGTTCGGCGGCGGCGGATTCGGCGGGCCGCCGCCGAACTTCTCGCCAGGGAACCAATTGGCCCGTCCACTCGTCGAAGCCCTCGACGCGAACAAGGACGGGAAGGTGGGCGAAGACGAGTTCGCCGCCGGCATGAGGAAGTTCTTCGCCGAGTGGGACAAGGACAAGAGCGGCACGCTCGACCAGAAGGAGATCGCCGACGGGTTGCAGAAGCTGGCCCCGCCGCCCGGCGGCGGGTTTGGTGGGCCGCCGGTCCGCCGCTGAGTGAGTGTGGTCCGCACACGCCGTGTGCGGGTGAAGAAGACCGCACACGGCGTGTGCGGACCACACTCAAGAACTTGCACAGAAAGGCATCCGCCATGTCCGCCCGTCCGCTCTGGCTGTCCCCGTCCCTGGCCGCGGCTCCCGACGGCGGGGCGCCCGCGTTCGAGACCAAGTTCGCCGTGCCGGCGGGCACGGCCGCGGCGGTGGAGGCGTGGGTGGCCGAGCGGCTCACCCGCGACCCGCACTCGGACCCGGTGCGGAACGGCTACCAGATCACGTCCGTGTACTATGACACCCCGGCGTTCGACGTGTTCCACCGCCGGCCGGGGTACGACGTCCACAAGTACCGGGTGCGGCGGTACGGCACCGAGCCGGTGGCCCAACTGGAGCGGAAGTCGAAGAAGGACGGGCGGGTGTGGAAGTGCCGGGCGACCGCCCCGCTGGCCGCCCTCGACCGCCCGCCGGCCGAGTGGGGGGTGGGGTGGTTCGCCCAGGAGTTGGCCGACCTGGCCCTGCGGCCGGTGTGCGCCGTCACCTACGACCGCTCGGCGTTCGTCGGCGCCGGGCCGATCGGCCCGGTGCGGGTGACGTTCGACCGGGCGGCGGTCGGCCGCACGACGGACGGCGTGTCCCTCGCCCCGGTGGCCGACGGGGTGCCGCTGCTGACCGACGAGGTGGTGGTCGAGTTCAAATACCTGGCCGCGCTGCCGCCGCTGTTCAAGGAGGCGATCGAGGCGCACCGGCTGGCCCCGACCGGGCTGTCCAAGTACCGCCGGTGCGCCCGCACGACCGGGCTGGCGGCAGAGGTCGCTTCGTAAGTGGTAGGCACACCCCGTGTGCCGTCGTGATTCCCAGAACGGCACACGGAGTGTGCCTACCACTTACTCCGAACCGAAAGGCTCCCCTGATGCCCGACTGGCTGACGAAGGCGCTGGACGAGACCCGCCTGTGGGATCAACTGCACATCCCCGCCACGCGCGTCGCCCTGGCGGTGGTCGCCGGGTTCCTGGCCGCCGGGGTGTTCGCCGTCACCTTCGGCCGCCGCCGCAAGGACGCCCGCAGCCTGTGCATCACCCTGGTGCTGCTGTCCGTGCTGGTGGCGGTGCTCACCCAGGTGATCGGGGACAACATGGCCCGCGCGTTCGGGCTGGTCGGCGCGCTGTCCATCGTCCGCTTCCGCACGGTGGTGGAGGACACCGCCGACACCGCGTTCGTCATCTTCGCCGTCACCCTGGGCATGGCGGTCGGCGCCGGGTACGCGCTGCTGGCAGGCATCTGCGTGCCGGCGGTGGCGCTGGTGGCCGTGCTGATGAACAACTACGACCGGCAGCGGGGGAACGGGAACGGGCAGGCCGCCCTAACCGTGCGGTTCGGCCTGGGGTTCGACCCGGAGCCGCTCCTCCGCCCGCACTTCGACACACATTTGGCGTCGCACCGGCTGACCGCCACCGGCACCGCCAAGCAGGGGGCGGCGGTCGAACTCACCTACGCGGCCAAGCTGAAGAACCCGGCCGCCGCCCTGGCGCTCATCGCCGACCTGAACAAGGTGGAGGGCGTGCAGGGGGTGGAGTGGAAGACCTGACGGGGGGGTCAGAGTTCACCACAGAGTCACAGAGAGCGCAGAGCAGCACCGAGGAAAACGGAAAAAACGGAAACCGGAGAACGATTCACCGCCGAGGGCACATGAGGGCACGAGAGGAAGACCGGACGAAAGGTCTGAGACCCTGACCTCCTCTTCTCTCATGTGCCCTCATGTGCCCTCGGCGGTGAAATCTGTTTCTCTGTGGCTTGGTGGTGAACTCTGCTTCTTCCCCGCCGGTCCTATCATGCCCCTCGCTGTTCCGACGAGGGGTTCGCATGTCCGCGATCATCGACGACACTTACGCCGAGGCGTTCCGCAGCATCTACGCCGAGGTGCTGGTGACGGCCGCCAGCCGCCGCTGGCTGGACCACGCGATCCACGCCGCCACCGGCAACGCCAGCAGCTCCATCCTGTGCGACTGCGAGGCCGGGCTGAGCCGGTACACCGCCGACACCCCGGACGGCCGCCCCGGTGCCGTCCTGCAATTCCACGTCCCGCGGTTCTGGAAGGAGCGGGAGCAGAAGCTCGAACGCGCCCTGCTCGTGCGGGTGAGCCAGAACATCCTGACGTGCCCGACCACCGCCTGCTTCAACGCGCTGCCCACCGACCCGAACTGGTTCCCGCTCGGGCGGAAGGTGGCGTACTTCGGCGACGGCCACCAGTTCAAGGACGAGCGGTATGGCCGGCGGGTGCGGGTGATCCCCATCCTGAGCGGCGAGTTCGTCATCGAGCGGCGGGTCGGGTGGGCGGACGGGCTGATGGGCGGCAACCTGTGGTTCTTCGGCGCCACCGCCGACGGAGCGCTGGCGGCGGCTGAGCGTGCCGTCGAAGGGGCGATGACTGTCAGCGGGGTGTCACTGCCGTTCCCCGGCGGGGTGGCCGGCAGCGGCAGCAAGGCCGGCAGCAAGTACAAGTTCAGCATCGCCAGCACCTACGCCGAGTACTGCCCGACGTTGAAGGGCAAGCCGGGGGTGGAGTCGCGGCTGCCGGACGGGGTGGCGAGTGTGCAGGAGATCATCATCAACGGCCCGGACCTGAAGACGCTCGCCGCCGCCACCCAAGCCGCCATCGCCGCGGCGAAGGACACCCCGGACCTGCTGCGGATCAGCGCCGGCAACTACGGCGGGCGGCTGGGCAAAGCTCTCGTGTACCTGCACCCGGACAAGCAGCCGGGGTGACCTTGTCCGAGGCTATGGGCGAGAGCTGTTGTAACGAACGAGCAAAAATAGCCCGGTGACCGCGGCCGAGAACGCGATCACCAGCGCAAGCCCGTCGTACAGCAGCTCACCCGGGGAACGGTTCGGGTTGGTAGCCAGCTTGATGACGAGCCGCGCACCCACAATAAGAGTGGCGATCCCGCCAGCCAAGAACATGACCCGTCCTCGTCTGGCGGTCGGCCTGATTGCCGCCATTCCCTGCTCTCGCGACGCCGCCACCCGGTGTGGTTGGCTGGCAGACGCTGCCACCCCGCAGGCGGGACACAGGTCATTCCCAGGGATCGACTCGACTTTGTCTGCACAGGTGTTATGAACCGGGCTTTGACACCCGCTGCAAAAGCGAGCCTCCCCGCCCGATCCGATGCGATCACCGCACAGCGCGCAGTTGTGGCCAACCAGTTGCCTCATCCGTCATCCTCCCGGCGGATCGCAGTTCGTTCACAAACTAGTCGCGTCGCGTCACCTCGAAAAGCGGCCGGGGTAGAATGACGCCACCCCGCGGCAGGAACCACCCATGGCGTTCAGCGACTTCGCGTACCCGGACGTGTTGACGCAACTGAGCCTTCAGTACGCGCCGCCGGAAGACCTGTTCGCCGGCGTGCCGCCGCTCGCCCCCACCCAGGGGCTGGCCTTGTCGTTCCCGGCCGCGTTGCAGTTGGCCGAGTTCGTGTCCACCGAGAAGGCGCGGAGCGAGTGGATGATCGCCCCGCTGCTGGCCGACTTCTGGGGCCGGTACGGCGGGCGAATCGGCGTGTACTCCGGGATGACGTTCGCCGCCGACCCGCCGAACGGACTCGTCGGCGTGTGCGACTTCCTGGTCAGCCGCGGCCCCCAGCAGACCGCCGTCACCCCGCCGGTGGTGGTCATCTTCGAGGCGAAGAACGAGAGCATCGCCGGCGGGCTGGGGCAGTGCGTGGCGGCGATGGTCGGGGCGGATCGGGCCAACCGCTCGGTCGGCCAACCGGCCGACGCCATCTTCGGGTGCGTCACCACCGGCACCGCCTGGCGGTTTCTTCGGTTGCGGAACAACACCGTCACCCTGGACTCCCACGTCCGCACCATCGACCACGCCGACCAACTGCTCGGCATCCTGGTGCACATCGTCGGCCCCATCCCGCCGGGGTGAGTCACGCTCGTTGCCCCCACGGGTTGAAGCTTCGCTCCGAACCCCGGTGGCGTTCGGCCGCTCTGTCGGGTACGGTGCCGGTATCGCCGGGCCGACTCGGAGCCAGTCATGGGTAAGGGCGGCGTATTCGCCGGGCCGCTGGAGAAAGTGGACGCCTGCTGCTTCCGCATCCCGAAGTCGTTCCGGGCGGACATGCGGGTGGACGGCCTCATCTTCGCCGACGACAAGATGATCCAGGCCGTCCGCAACGACCCGGCGCCGGAGCAGGTGGCGAACGTGGCCACGCTGCCGGGCATCCAGGGGGCCAGCCTGGCCATGCCGGACATCCACTGGGGGTACGGGTTCTGCATCGGCGGGGTGTGCGCCACCGACCCGGCCGAGGGCGGGGTCATCTCACCGGGCGGGGTCGGCTACGACATCAACTGCCTCACCGCCGACGCCGAGGTGTTGCACCGCTTCGGGTACACCCGGCGCATCGGCGACTTGGCCAACGACTGGAAGGCCGCCGAACTCGGCTGCTTCGATCTGAACGCCTCGACTCGCACCTCTACCGGCATCCACCGCTGGTTCGCCCAGAAACCGAAGAAGCCGGTCCTCGAACTCACGACCACCTCCGGCGACCGGGTGCGGGCCACCGCCGACCACCCGTTCTGGACGCCCGACGGGATGAAGCCGCTCGGCGGGTTGAAACCGGGGGATGCCGTCGGCGTCAGCGGGTTCCGCGGGGTGCCCTACGACCCGCCGTCGGACGAGGTGATCGTGTCGGAAACTGATGTGCGGAATTGGTTCGCCGACAGCGGACGGGCGAACGGCGGGAGCGCGGTCGAGCAGGCGGTGTCGTACCTGAGCGAGCGCGGGCTGCTGCCGCTGCGGTACTCGTCCGCCGCCACCCCGGTGCTGTGCAAGGTGGCCGGCTTTGTGTTCGGCGACGGCACCGTTCACTTCGAGAGGGGCGGCAAGGGGATCGTCAGCTTCTACGGCGATGCGGCCGACCTGGAACTGATCCGAGCGGACCTCGCGGGCATCGGCATCACCGCCTCGCGGGTGTACAGCCGGGAGCGGACTCACGCCATCACCACGACCTACAAGAGTTACACGTTCGACCGCCGCGAGGATTTCTTCAAGGTGACGAGCACCGCCTTCGCCGCCCTGCTCGCCTGCCTCGGGGTGCCGGTCGGGAAGAAGGCGTCGCAGGACTACCCCGCCCCGGCGTGGCTGGCCCGCGTCCCGCTCTGGCACAAGCGGCTGTTCCTGGCCGCCCTGTTCGGTGCCGAGTTGACCAAGCCGAAGACGATGACCGGGCACGACAAGGTGTTCACCGCCGCGGTTCTCAGCCTGAACAAGCGGCCGGCGAACGTGGCCGGCGGGCGGCGGTTCCTCGCACAGCTTTCGGCGTGGCTGGCCGAGTTCGGCATCGAGACGCAGGACATCCCGGAACGGGACGAGCAGACGAACGCGGACGGCTCGCGGTCCGTTCGGCTGCGGCTCATCCTGTCGTCGAAGGCGGACAGTTTACTGAACCTGTGGGGGCGGATCGGGTACGAGTACAACCGCATCCGGAGCGAACTGGCGGCGGTCGCGGTGCAGTACGTCAAACACCAGGAGCGGGTGCGGGCCGACCGCGCCGCCATCGCCGCGGAGATTGCCGCCACCACCGGCCCGGAGCGGTCGCCGTCGAAACTGGCCGCCAAGTATGCCGACCGCGGCATCAACCGCCGGTTTGTCGAACGCGCGCTGTACGACCCGTCGGACACACCGCAACGGCTGCCGGATTCGTTCCCGACGTTCACCGAGTTCCGCAAGAACACCGCCGGCGGGATGATGTGGGAGCGGATCACGGCGATCACCGAGGTGCGCGACTACGACGGCCGTGTGTACGACTTCACCGTCGATCACCCGGACCACAACTTCGTGGCGAACGGGTTCGTCGTGTCCAACTGCGGCGTCCGCCTGTGCAAGACGAACCTGTTCCTGGACGACGTGAAGCACCACCTGCGGGGACTCATCAAAGGGCTGTTCCACACCATCCCGGCCGGAGTGGGCCGCACCGGGCGGTACAAGTTCGACGCCAAGGAGACCCGCGAGCTGATGGGCCAGGGGGCGAGCTACGCCGTCGGGCGGGAGTTGGGTGTGCCCCGCGACCTCGGGCACATCGAGGCGAACGGGCGGATCGACGGCGGCGACCCGGAGGAGGTGTCCGACCACGCGGTGAAGCGGGGGGCGGAGCAGTGCGGCACGCTCGGCAGCGGCAACCACTTCCTGGAAGTGCAGGTGGTGGACCAGATCGCGGACGCGGAGGTGGCGGCGGCGTTCGGGCTGGAGCTGAACCAGGTGTGCGTGATGATCCACAGCGGCAGCCGCGGGCTGGGCTACCAGGTGTGCGACGACGCGCTGGCGGCGTTCCGCAACGCCCCGGCCAAGTACGGCATCACCCTGCCCGACCGCCAATTGGCGTGCGCTCCGGTGGACTCGCCGGAGGGCCGCAAGTACATCGCCGCCATGCGGGCCGCCGCCAACTTCGGGTTCACCAACCGCCAGTTGCTCATGCAGCAGACCCGCGAGGTGTTCGCGTCGGTGTTCGGTCGGAGCTGGGAAGACCTGGGCATGGAACTGCTGTACGACGTGGCGCACAACATCGCCAAGCTGGAAGAACACACGGTGGACGGGAAGCTGAAAAAGGTGTGGGTCCACCGCAAGGGGGCGACGCGGGCGTTCCCCGCCGGGCACCCGGAACTGCCGCCGGCGTTCCGCAAGACGGGCCAGCCGGTCATCATCCCCGGCGACATGGGGCGGGCGTCGTGGGTGCTGGTGGGGGCGGCGGGCAGCATGGAGAAGACGTTCGGCAGCACCTGCCACGGGGCGGGGCGGGCGATGAGCCGCACCGCCGCGCTGAAGGACGCCGCCGGCCGCCGCATCGACAAGGAGCTGGAAGCGCGTGGGGTGATCGCCATGTCCAGCAGCCGCCAGGGGTTGGCCGAGGAGCAGCCGAAGGCGTACAAGCTGGTGGACGACGTGGTGAACGTGGTCCACGAGGCGAACCTGTCCCGCAAGGTGGCCCGCATGCGGCCGATCGGGGTCATCAAGGGGTGAGGTTCGTTCGGGGGGAGCGGGATGACCTTCATCTTCCGATGTGCGGTGGCGGTCCTGTTCAGCCCGCTAGTCCTGGTCGGTCGGCTGTTGTTGTCGGTCAATACCTTCCAGCTCATGTATCTGAAACCCCTTCGGGTCACGAACCGGACACCCCGGCCGGTCCGGGTCACGCCCGTGGGAACCTGGCGATCCGGGGTGACGGGCATCCTCGACCAGTTCGTGTCCCGATTCCCTGCGGTTCCGGCCGCATCAGGGAGAAACCGGCGGATGAAGCCCGGCGGCACGAGATTGTGGTATTTCGATCGGAAGGGGCTGGTGAACTACGTGTTGATCGTGCGGAACGAAGCCGGCGAGTACCGCCAGCGGCCCGCCAAATCGATCTCGGGTGACGACCCCACCCGGTTCGATGAGGATCATTTCGTCATCGAGGATTGGGAGGCGTTGGAGGCGGTGCCGGCTGAATTGCTCGCAGCGGCCCTTCGGCAAGATCCGAACCGTGCCACTTGCTGGGTCATGCTGCTCGGTGTGGTCATCGTGACCTTGTGCTGGTGGGTCTTTCACTGACCGCCGGACGACGGGCAACCAGAACTCACTGTCGGCAGGTCAGGCTCACGGGGCCGCGGCGACGACGGCCGGGTCGAGGACGGTCAGGCCGGGGTAGCGGGCGAAGTCGGCGGTGTTGAACGTGAGCAGGCGGGTGAGGGCGTGGGTGGTCATCGCCGCCACGATGCGGGCGTCGTAGGACACCTTGCCGTGGCACTGGTGGGTCACGACCAACGACTCCCACTCGTCGAACAAGCCGGGTTGGTCTGGAAGTAAGAGGAAACTCACTTTCAGCCCTTCTCGCACCTGCTGGGCCGTCGGAATGTCCCACCCGAACCCGTTGGCTGAGAGCGGGCGGGTAGCGGCGGCCCAGAACTCGTACAAGTTCTGCGGGAAGATGCACAACTCTTCGCCGGCCGCCTCCAGTATTGAGATCGCCTGCGACACCACCGGGAATTGCGGGTCGGAGGTCTTGGAGAACCGGAGGATGACGTTGGTGTCGAGTGCGATCACAGTTGGGCCCTCAAGCGTTCCTCGTACATCGCTTCGCGGCTCACGTCCGTCTCGTGGCCCGGGGGAAAACCGGCGGCGAGGGTGTGCAGGAACGCCGTCAGTTGCTCCCGTGCCTTCCGCCGCGCTTCGGCGTCCGGGCTGAGCGTCGGCGGGGCCGGGGGCTGAACATCGCCGCTCAGGGTGAGGGCGATGAACTCGCCGGGGGAGACGCCCACCGCCGCCGCCTTGCGGGTGAGGGCGGCGTAAACCTCGTCGGAAATGGTGATGGTCGGCATCGGCTCCTCCGCTCGCAGGACACCGGGTGATTTTACCACTGCTCCCCGGCCTACGTCCCGCAGAAGGTGCGGTAGCCGGTCTCGTCGGCCGGCGGGACGGTGTACTTCGCCCGCTCCGGCGTCGCCTCGAACGGCGAGGCCAGCGCCGCCAGCAGGTCGTGCAGCGGGGTCAGGTCGTCCCGCTCTTCAGCCGCCTTCAGCGCCTCCTCGACGCGGTGGTTCCGCGGGATGACGGCCGGGTTCACCGCTTTCATCTGCTCGTACACCGCGGCGACCGGCCGACCCTCCCGCCGCAACCGCTCCTGCCAACGGGCGTGCCACGCCCGGAACGTCTCGTCCTGGTACCGCTCGCCGGCCAGCAGCAACTCCGAGGTCAGGTCGCGGAACGTGTTGGTGAAGTCGGCCTTCGTCGCCTGCATCCAGTCGAGCAGCCCCTGCACCAACTCGCGGTCGCCGGCCTCGTCGGTGTCCAGCCCCAGCTTCCGCCGCATCCCGGCCAGCCAATACCGCTCGTACACCGCCGGGAACTCGTTCAGCGTGTCCGTTGCCAACTTCACCGCTGTCTCCTCGTCCGGATCAATCAGCGGTAGCAGCGACTCGGCGAACCGGGCCAGGTTCCACTGGGTGATGCCCGGCTGGTTGCCGTAGGCGTACCGCCCGCCGCGGTCGATGGAGCTGAACACGGTGGCCGGGTCGTAGGCGTTCATGAACGCGCACGGGCCGTAGTCGATGGTCTCGCCGGAGATGGCCACGTTGTCGGTGTTCATGACTCCATGAATGAACCCGAACAGCATCCACTTCGCGACGAGCGCCGCCTGCCCGTCTTGCACCGCCCGGAAGAAGGCGTGGTACTTCGCCGGGGCGTCGGCCAGTTCGCGGTAGTGCCGGGCGATGGCGTAGTCGGCCAGCGTCCGCAGGGTGGTGCCGTCCTGCAGGGCGGCGGCGTACTGGAACGTGCCGACGCGGAGGTGGCTGGCGGCCACACGGGTGAGCACCGCCCCCGGCTGCGGCAGCATGCGGAACACCCGCTCGCCGGTGCGGACCACGGCCAGGCTGCGGGTGGTGGGGATGCCGAGCGCGGCCATCGCCTCGCTGATCACGTATTCCCGCAGCATCGGCCCGACGGCCGCTCGGCCGTCGCCGTTGCGGGAGAACCGCGTCGGCCCGGACCCCTTGAATTGCAGGTCGAACAGTTCGCCCGACGGGGTGCGGTGTTCGCCGAGCAGGATGGCCCGGCCGTCGCCGAGCATGGTGAACCCGCCGTACTGATGGCCGGCGTAGGCCTGGGCGATCGGTTGCGTGCCGGGCGGCAGGTCCTGGCCGGCGAACACCGCGGCGGACCGCTCCGGCGTCATCGCCCGCAGGTTCAGCCCGAGTTCATCGGCCAGCCGGTGGTTCAGGATGACCACCCGCGGGGCCGCCACCGCGACCGGGGTGGCCGGGGCGAACAGCACGTCCGGCAGGCGGGCGTAGGTGTTGTCGAACCGCCAGCCGACGGCGTCGGGGGTCGCAGGCATCGCATCACTCACAGTGTGGGACGACGCATTATAGCGCCGCCGCTCACTTCCCCTTCGCCCACCGCACCGCCGCCTCGCCCACCCGCACCCCGAGCCGGCGGGCCGTCTCCCGGTCGGCGGCGTGCGTGTCGGTCATGCCGTACCCGCTCTGGGCCATCGCCCCGCTG